>DBVS01000080.1:0-6562 GCA_002308235.1 Lachnospiraceae bacterium UBA1258 | reverse complement strand
GGGATCAGTTCTTCCACCACCACATAAATCATGGCGCCTGCCGCAAAACTCAGCAGATACGGCATTGCAGGCACAACAAGCGCTGCGGCCAGGACCGTGATTGCGCCGAAAACAGGCTCAACGGCACCGGAGAGAGTTCCGAGCAAAAAAGCTTTTCCCTTGCTTTTTCCTTCGGCGTGAAGCGGCATTGAGATAATGGCACCCTCAGGGAAGTTTTGGATCGCAATACCAAGAGCCAGGGCCAAGGCACCCCCAGCCGTGATCTCCGCAGATCCGGTCACATAACCCGCATAAACAACGCCCACCGCCATACCTTCGGGGATATTATGAAGCGTAACAGCCAGCACCATCATGGTGGTCCGGGCCAAACGGCTTCCGGGACCCTCGGACTTTTCCGCATTTAAGTGCAGGTGAGGAGTAACGGTATCAAGAAAAAGCAAAAACAGAATACCGGCGAGAAATCCGACTACTGCGGGCATAAATGCAAGTTTCCCAAGATTTGCGGATTGTTCCATGGCGGGGATCAAAAGACTCCAGACTGAAGCAGCCACCATAACACCTGCCGCAAATCCGGTAAGTGCTCTCTGCACGCTCCTTCCCAATGTTTTCTTCATAAAGAAAACGCAGGCAGAACCGGCCGTCGTGCCTATAAAAGGAATCAAAAGTCCCATTAATACCTTGCTGTCAAACATAACAATCGCCTTCTTTCTTGCTTTGGTTAGTTATCTCTAACTCAAAGATAACACTGTTATGGAAATATTGCAAGCACTATTTTTAAAAAAGGCCCGGCGAAAAATAATCCGTCGAGCCTTTAATGCATGTCCGTTATGCTTCATAAAACAAAACACCGAGTGTATTGGGGCCACAGTGACTGGAGATCACGCCGCCGGCCCTTGTTTCCAGAACTTCGGAAAAGTGTCCCAAACTTTCAAGATAGGTGCGAACCTCCTCAACCACGGTTCGATCGCACCCCGAATGAGTGATGAAAACCCTGGAGGGATCGGCTTTCTTCAGATCCTCTTCCATGGACTTTACGTAGCTCATGATAACACGGTCGATATTTCCGCGGATCTTCTTGGAAACGCCCATGGCGCCGTCCTTTACGACTATCACAGGGTGAAGTTTAAGGGTATTTGCAAGAAGGGCCGTAACGGAACTGCAGCGTCCGCCTCTGGCAAGATATGTAAGAGTATCGATCACGAAGCTGGCGCGAACCTTGTCGCGCTTCCCTTCAATGGATTCAATTATTTCTTCAAAGGATCTGCCGGCCGCAGCCATCTCCGCAGCCTTAATTACCTGAAGTCCGATTCCCGTGGAAAGATTCATGGAATCCACCACATGGAATCTGTCATAGTCTGCGCCCACCATGGAAGCTACGTTACAGGTGGAACTCATCTTCACGGAAATGCCGAAGAAAATGATCTCGTCACCCGCTGCCATCATTGGCTCAAATACGGCCGTTGCCCGTTCTTCCGATATGGCGGCGGTCTTAGGCGTGGTCTTGTTGGTATCCGCCCAAGTAAAGATCTCTTCGGATGATAAGTCTTCTCCGTCGAAATAACTCCTGTCGCCCATAATTATGCTCAAAGGAATTATGGTGATTCCGTACTTTTTAATAAGTTCGGGGGACAAATCACAGGTACTGTCGGCTACAATCCGTATGCTCATAGTTCAGTTCTCTCCGTTTCGTTCCGAAAATTACTTCATCCCTATTATTTTGCCATAAAGGGCCGGGTTTCACAACAATTCTTTTCCGCGAAAGCCCGTTATCGCACGCTGAATGTCGTAAAGTGTAAAAGATACGTCAAAATGTACAAAAGTCCTATATGCACGGGATAAAACACGTAAAAAACGTATTTGTTGATCTTCATACCCCTCTCGCCGTTGTATTTTGCTATGGGAAACAGCATAAAGAAAGCTGCTGCCTCGATAAAATACATGAGCGTAAGGGACAGACAACCAAGGGCAAAGGCGGTCTTCCGATTCTTTCTGAAAATGTACATAACGGCGATCGTAACGACTCCCCAGGAGCCGTAATCCGTCTTTAAAAGGTCCGCTGTATATGCAAAAAGCATAATGGGACAAACATTCCCCACAAATGTCCACATACTCTCACGGCTTATACGCCCGCCCGCAAAGAACGCAGCAAGTGCAAACACCACTGCAAGAGCGAGACAGGCAAACTGAAACATCTTCGGAGACAGGGTTACGAAATGTCTCACATTCTCGCTCTTAAGCACCATGTACGCCGTGAAAATGCCAAAGATTGCGGCTGACAGATAAAAGAAAGGTTCCGCCGCCTTAAGGAGTTTCTTTTTCGAAAGATATTCGATGCATACCAGGCACAGAAGTCCCAAAAGCAAAGTCAGGAAAACATTCTGGTAAAAGGGCGCAAACACCCTTGAATAGAAGCCCAGATTAAAGGGAATTTCTGAAATCAGCGCAAATACCGCAAGATTAAGGGCATATTTAAGACGACTCCGCGTATGCTCAAAGCCTTCCGTCAAAAGAAAGGCAAAAAGAGGGAATCCGCACCTGCCGATGAGTCTCATGGCTCCCATCAAAAGGCCCAAAAGAGCTATCCGCGGGTGTTCCGTCATATATTGCTCGTAAGCGGGGCTTCCCGTATTTCCGGGTACCAGAGCGGCCAGCACGTTGTCAATGAAGATCGCAGCAAAATGATCTATGAACATAGTGACCATGGCGATGATCTTAAGCCTTGTTCCGGTCACTTTACTATTTTTAATCGCTTCAGTCATGATATACTTCCATCCCATTCTTTTTCTCTTATAATCTACTACTTTTACCCGTGTATATAAAGCATTTTTTATTTGACAAACGCCTCCGAAATCGTCAATATCGTAAGTAGAAAACTATATTCGAACGGAGGGTGAATTTATGACAATCTATGTTAATCAGGCTGCAAAAACCGATGGCGACGGATCGAAAGAACGTCCTTTCAAGCGGATCAATGACGCGGCAAAAATAGCCATGCCCGGTGACGAGGTCATCGTTGCAAAGGGTGTCTACCGCGAGTATGTCAATCCCCTGCATGGCGGCACCAAAGCCGACCGGATCGTATACCGTTCGGAGGAACCCCTGGGCGCAGTGATCACGGGCGCGGAACCCGTTAAGAACTGGAAAAAGTACAAGGATAACGTTTGGGTCGTCCGCATCGGAAACGGCGTTTTCGGGGACTATAACCCCTACACCACCGAAGTTTACGGCGACTGGTACTTTGCCAAGGCCGTACGCCACACAGGAGCCGTTTATCTGAACGACAGGATGCTTTATGAGACGGAAACTCTCAAGGAATGTCTCGAAGGCAAAGTTTACGAATGCTCCTGGGATCCCGATTTTTCGATATACAAGTGGTTTTCCAAGCAGGACGGTGACTCTACCGTGATTTATGCAAACTTTCAGGGCCTTGACCCCAACAAAGAAAACGTTGAGATCAATGTGAGACGCCGTTGCTTTTTCCCCGAAAAAGCAGGTCGCGGCTACATCACGGTTTCGGGTTTCAACATTCAAAAAGCGGCAACCACCTGGGCGCCTCCCGCAGCTTTCCAGGACGGCATGATCGGCCCCCACTNNGGCTGGATCATCGAGGACTGCGAGGTTTCCAACAGCAAATGCTGCGGCATTTCCCTCGGTAAGTACTACGATCCCGAAAACGACCACTATTTCACTTATAAACATTTAAAAAGCCCCACACAAATGGAGCGTGACGCCGTTTGCCGCGGTCAGTACCACGGCTGGCTCAAAGAAAAAGTCGGCTCTCATATCGTGCGCCGCTGCCATATTCACCACTGCGAGCAGGCCGGTATCGTAGGTCGCATGGGCGCAGTTTTCTCCGTGATCGAAGATAACCACATCCATGACGTCAACACCATGCAGCAGCTGGGCGGCGCCGAAGTCGCGGGCATCAAGATCCACGCCGCCATTGACGTGACATTCAGAAGAAACCACATCCACCACTGTGTAATGGGTATCTGGTGCGACTGGGAAGCCCAGGGCACCAGAATTACGGGAAACCTGCTTCATGACAATGAACGTCCCAAGTACGCAGTCTGGCAGGAAGGCGGAATGGGAAGCCAGGATCTCTTTGTTGAAGTGGGCCACGGTCCCACCCTTATCGATAACAACATTCTCATGTCCAAGTATGCTTTGTTCTTTGCCACCGAGGGCGTTGCGCTGGTACACAACCTGATACTCGGTTCCTTTATTCAGGTGGGCGGCGGCACGGGCCCCAGATACACGCCTTACCACATCCGCCACAGGACTGAGGTTGCGGGCTTTAATACCATCCTTCACGGCGATGACAGGTTTTATAACAACGTCTTTGCCCGCGTGAGAAAGACCGTCTACGACGACGTTACCAAGAAATCAAAGCCCGAAGATTCCTATCCCGGAACCTACCACTTCGACGATTATCCGACCTACGAAGAATGGATAAAGAACTTCGATCTCGACAACCCCCGCCCCGACATGGGCAAGCTTGCCAAATACCACTACGAGGAGCACCTTCCCGTCTGGGCTTCCGGAAATGTCTATCTTGGCGGTGCCAAGCCCTGGAAAAAGGAAAAGAACAAGCTCGTTGACAAGAAGGCCGAAGTAAAGGTCGAACTGGTTGAGAAGAACGGGCACTGCATCGTAAAGACCAACATGTTTGACTTCATGAAGGACTTTACCACCGGAATCGTTACAAGTGACATCCTCGGCAAGGCCTTCCAACCCGAGCAGCGGTTCGAAAACCCCGACGGAAGCGCCATTACCTTTGACAGTGACTACTTCGGAGATCACCGCGGCTTATGTGCCGTTCCCGGCCCCTTTGTCGGAAAAGAAAGTCTCAAGAAAGCCGTTTGGTAAAGAAACAGCCGCCCCCTTCAAGGGGGCGGCTTATTTGATTCATTCACACAATTCCTTTATCATTGCTTCAATTCCGCGTTCCAGCATATCATAAACGCCTTCAAAATCTCCCGTATACCAGGGATCCGCAATATCCTCCCCGGTTCCGGCAAAATCCATCAAAAGCCTGATTTTGTTTTCGGGGTCACTTCCGACGATCCGCCTGATCCCCGAAAGGTTTCTTGCCTCCATGCCGACGATCAGATCCCATTTTTCATAATCATCCCTGCGAAGCTGTCTTGCCCGCTTCCCGCCGACTCCAAGCTCATTCCCCGGAGTCCCGATCCCGTGCCTTGCCAGTTCTTTCTTAGCCGGCGGATACACGGGGTTCCCTACTCCGTTCCAACACTCTTCATCGCTGGTGGCCGCAGACTCCGCATAGAACCTGTCTTCCAGGCCCTTTTGCTTTATCATGTTTTTGAAAATAAACTCCGCCATAGGCGAACGGCAGATGTTGCCGTGGCAGATGAATAATACTTTTATAGGCATTTCCTACCTCCAAAACCGCATCAAAATGTTCGAGTTTGCGCCAGTTTGCCAACCTGCCTGAAAGGTACCTCATTTTACAGAATTCCGGCCAAAATGGCAAGATGGCGCAAAGTGTGGCATATCTTGGCCATGAAACGTAGTCAAAACGTAGTAAAAATCGGGGTAGTTTACTACTGCTCATTTTCGTGCCGTAGGTGAACCCATTTTCCCGTGGGTTCACTTTCATGGGTTCACTTTTGAACCCATGAACCCATTTTTGTGGGTTCATTTGAACCTATTTTCGTGGGTTCATTTGAACCCACACTTAGCAAGATTATCTTCCGATATATCTTACTATCGCCCTGACCTTTTTCTATAAATACAAACCAGTAGGGAGTGATACCCCAGCTCCATAAGCTGTTAACACACTTTCTGGGGTATCTCCAAAAGCAAATGTCCCCGAGCCAAGCATCTGCTCATTAAGAACAGCTTCTATACTTCGCTTGTGATAAATCTCTTTCTGAATACGTCTGCGTTCATCTGCAGCCTCTTGACTCCGCGCTATACTTTCCTGTCTTTCTTTAGCTTTTTTCTCTCTTTTTGCTTTCTGCTCTGCTTCAAATTTAGCTATCTTTTCCGGTGATTCCTCACCGCTCAGATAATGTGTCACGGTTCCATCTTCGTGTATAACTAACCCTTCAGACGTTTTCCTATGGCCTATCATTGCCATAAATGCATCGGTCTTAGGGACACCGTAATTAAAATAATCCGATATTTTCTTCTCATAATAAGCCGCCTTCTCCGGATCATTTGCCATCTGCTCCAAAATATTAGGTGCAATTGCCACATTCCCGGAGCCAACAGTTCCGCCGGCAAATCTATCCATGCTATTCTGATCTTTTCCAACGCTTGTTACTGTAATCGGACATCCAAATTTACTTTGTAGGCTGTTTTTATAGGCTTCTACTACATTATCTGACGATGTTGCTTTATTCAGCGAACTTGCAAAATCGGATGATGAAACCGACTTATTCCTGATCTGATTTGCATAACTGTATGCACTTGCCACTCCGCTCAAACTGCTGATATCCACATTCTACCTCCATCATTATATAAAAAGCACCTGTAAACAGGTATTTATCAATCCCTTGATTACAGATGCTATCCTAGCTTTATCAGTTATATT
>DBVS01000115.1 GCA_002308235.1 Lachnospiraceae bacterium UBA1258 | reverse complement strand
GAAGAGTGGCTGATAAGCTTTAAGAACGAAACCCACAACCATCCTACGGAAATCGAACCCTTCGGTGGCGCGGCTACGTGCCTTGGCGGAGCCATCAGAGATCCCCTTTCGGGTCGTTCCTATGTATATCAGGCTATGCGCGTAACAGGTGCCGCAGATCCTACGGTTCCCGTGACCGAAACCTTAAAGGGCAAACTTCCCCAGAAGAAACTCGTTAAGGGTGCGGCCGCAGGTTATTCTTCCTACGGAAACCAGATAGGACTTGCAACCGGATACGTTAAAGAAATATATCATCCCGACTACGTGGCAAAAAGAATGGAAATCGGCGCAGTCATGGGTGCGGCTCCCAGAAGAAACGTTATAAGAGAGACTTCCGACCCCGGAGATATCATCATTCTTCTTGGCGGACGCACGGGACGTGACGGCTGCGGCGGTGCTACCGGTTCTTCCAAGGTTCATACCGAAAGTTCCATTGAGACCTGCGGAGCCGAGGTTCAGAAGGGTAACGCACCCACGGAACGTAAGATTCAGCGTCTCTTCAGAAGAAGCGAAGTTACGAGCCTTATCAGAAAATGTAACGACTTCGGTGCCGGCGGTGTTTCCGTTGCCATCGGTGAACTTGCGGACGGCCTGAGAGTCAACCTCGACCTTGTTCCCAAGAAATACGAAGGCCTTGACGGAACCGAACTTGCCATTTCCGAATCACAGGAAAGAATGGCAGTTGTTGTGGCTCCCAAGGATGCAGACAAGTTCCTGGCCTATGCGGCGGAAGAAAACTTAGAGGCCGTAAAGGTTGCGGTGGTTACCGAAGAGAAGCGCCTTGTTCTTACCTGGCGCGGTAAAGAGATAGTTAACTTAAGCCGCGCATTTCTTGATACCAACGGAGCGCATCAGGAAACCAATGTCTACGTTGATATGCCGAGAGAAGAAGACAATTACTTCGATAAGATCGCTATTCCTTCCGTATCAAAGGCTGTTGAAGAAGGAAACGTAAAATCGGCATTTACCGCAGTGCTCTCCGATCTTAATGAGTGCTCACAGAAGGGTCTGGTGGAGATGTTTGACTCCTCCATCGGCGCAGGAAGCGTGCTTATGCCCTACGGCGGAAAGTCGCAGCTTACCGAGACCCAGACCATGGTCGCAAAGCTCCCCGTACTTGAGGGAACAAGCGACACGGTTACCATGATGAGCTACGGCTTCGATCCTTTCCTTTCTTCGTGGTCACCCTATCACGGTGCTGTTTATGCGGTACTTTCCTCCATGTCAAAGATCGTGGCATCCGGCGGAAACCCCGAGAAAATACACTTTACCTTCCAGGAGTACTTCCGCAGAATGACGGAAGATCCTCACAGATGGAGCCAGCCCTTCGCAGCTTTGCTTGGTGCATATGATGCCCAGATCGGCTTCGGCCTTGCTTCCATCGGCGGTAAGGATTCAATGTCCGGAACCTTCAACGATATCGATGTTCCGCCCACACTTGTTTCCTTTGCGGTTGATGTTGCGAAAGAGAAGAATATCGTAACACCCGAGCTTAAGAGAGCGGGGGATGACCTTTTATTCTTCCCCATCGACAGAGACGAATACGAAATGCCCGTATACGAGGATGTAATGAACATGTTTAAGTATGTGTCCTCGCTTATTGAGAAGGGCCTTGTAAAAGCTGCTTACTCCACAGACTCAAACGGTGTTGCGGCCGCAGTTGCCAAGATAGCCTTCGGTAACGGTCTCGGAGTTAAATTCGACAGCGAACTTTCTTTGGAAGAACTCTTTGAAAACGCCCTTGGCGGAATAATCATCGAAGTACCCGCAGGTGCCGAGATCGACCCCGCCTGGGAGTTTACCAAGGTCGGTATCGTTACTGATGACGGAGAATTCACCTTTAAGGGTGAGAGCCTTTCCGTCAGGGAAGCCCTGGAGGCATGGAAGGCACCCCTTGAAAAGGTATTTCCTTCAAAGTCCTCCGACGGGAAAGCTTCCCTGGAAGATAAGACCTACCATACAGACAGCATTTACGTTTGCAGACACAAGGTTGCAAGACCCAAGGTGTTCATCCCCGTATTCCCCGGTACCAACTGCGAGTATGACAGTTCTAAGGCCTTTGAAAAAGCAGGAGCTGACACTTCCGTAAAGGTATTTAAGAACCTTAACGCAGAAGATATCAGAGAATCCGTTGATATATTCGCAAGAGAGATCGCGGATGCGCAGATCATCATGTTCCCCGGCGGATTTTCCGCAGGTGACGAACCCGACGGCAGTGCAAAGTTCTTTGCCACCGCCTTCAGAAACGAAAAGATCAAAGAAGAAGTCATGAAGCTCTTAAATGAGAGAGACGGGCTGGCACTCGGTATCTGTAACGGATTCCAGGCTCTTATCAAGTTAGGACTGGTACCCGGCGGTGAGATCTCCGACCAGAAGGCGGATTCACCCACACTTACCTTTAACACCATCAACCGCCACATCTCCAAGATGGCTTATATCAAGGTGGTTTCGGACAAGTCTCCCTGGCTTAAGAATGCGGGACTTAACAAGGTTTATACCAATCCCGCTTCCCATGGAGAGGGACGTTTCGTAGCACCCGCGGAGTGGATCGACAAGCTCTTTGCCAACGGGCAGGTAGCCACCAGGTACTGCGATCCCGACGGAAACATTTCCATGGACGAAGAGTACAACATTAACGGTTCCTACGCCGCCATCGAAGGCATCACTTCCGCAGACGGAAGGTGTTTCGGTAAGATGGCCCATTCCGAACGTATCGGAAAGAGCGTTGCCATCAACATTTACGGCGAACAGGATCTCAAGATTTTTGAATCGGGCGTAGAATACTTCAGATAATGAAATAAGCGGGCGTGCAATTCTTGCACGCCTGTGGTATATTATTTCCCATGAATCAGATAAACTGTCAAAAGAAAATGGAGGAAATCCTTGCATTAAAGGAGACCCGCTTCCAAAATCTTTTGCTTCATTGCTGCTGTGCGCCGTGCTCAAGCCACTGCCTCACCGTTTTGGAGGGCAGGATAGGGATCACTGCCTATTATTACAATCCCAATATCACGGACAGAGCCGAGCATGACAAGAGAGCGGAGGAGCTTAAGAGACTGGTGGGTATCCTTAACGGCGAGTATCCCGGGGCTTTGATAAAGTTCGAAGAAGGTGCTTTTGAACCGGAACTTTTTCTTGAAGCCGCGAAGGGTCTTGAAAAAGAACCGGAACGGGGAGCGCGCTGTGTGAGGTGTTTTGAGTTAAGGCTTCGCGATACGGCCCGTAAAGCGAAGAAGGAAGGCTATGATTATTTTGCCACAACCCTTACTTTGAGCCCTCTTAAGGATGCCCGTTTAATAAATGAACTGGGAGAGCGGATCGGCGCCGAAGAAGGCGTCAAATGGCTTTACTCCGACTTTAAGAAGCAGGAAGGCTTTAAGCATTCCGTAGAATTAAGCGAAAAATACGGACTCTACAGGCAGAATTACTGCGGATGCCCGTTTTCCGGGAAGGATACATATGAAAAAATTACTTGAATTAATCACAGACGAAGTCATGTCTGCATTTGAAGCAGCAGGCTATGAACGGACCGCCGGCAAGGTTAACGTTTCGAATCGTCCCGACCTGTGCGAATACCAGTGTAACGGCGCCATGGCCCTTGCAAAGAGCCTTAAGTGCGCACCCATACAGATAGCCAATGCTGTCGTTGAAAAGTTAAGCGGCAGCAGTACTTTTTCCAAGGCAGAAGCTGTTATGCCCGGGTTTATCAACATGAACTTAAGCGGGGAGTTCCTGGCGGATTACGTTCGCAGGCAGGCGGTATCCGAGAAATTCGGGCTGGAAGCACCCGAGAAGCCCCTTAAGATCGTTATCGATTACGGCGGACCCAACGTAGCAAAGGCTCTTCACGTAGGTCACCTTCGCCCCGCGGTTGTGGGCGAGGCGGTTAAGCGCATCTGTAAGTATAACGGCCACGATATCACGGGGGATGTGCATCTTGGCGACTGGGGACTTCCCATGGGTCTCGTTATTTACGAACTTCAGACACGTAAGCCCGATCTTCCCTATTTCGATGATTCCTTCACGGGAGATTATCCCAAGGAGCCGCCCTTTACCGTTGCGGACCTTGAAGAAATGTACCCCACAGCTTCCAAAAAGAGCAAAGAAGATGCGGACTACAAAGCAAAAGCCATGGAAGCGACCGTAAAGCTTCAGAGCGGAGTTCGCGGATACCGTGCCCTTTGGGACCATATCATCAATGTGTCCGTCACCGATATGAAGCGGATCTATGATAAACTCAATGTCAAATTCGACCTTTGGAACGGAGAATCTTCGGTCCATGAAGTTATCCCCGAAATGGTGGATTATCTTAAGAAGAACGGGTATGCATACATCAGCGAAGGCGCTTTGGTAGTAGAT
Source organism: Lachnospiraceae bacterium UBA1258 (assembly GCA_002308235.1). Lineage (GTDB taxonomy): Bacteria > Bacillota > Clostridia > Lachnospirales > Lachnospiraceae > UBA1258. Next base: position 11,114 of record DBVS01000115.1, on the reverse strand, counting down.
GTTAAAGAAGAAACCGATACCAAGGAAGTTCCTCCCTGCATGATTCTTAAATCCGACGGGGCTTCTTTGTACAATACCACCGACTGCGCCACCATTATGGTTCGCACGAAGGAATTCGATCCCGACATGATGATCTACGTTACCGACAAGCGTCAGGATCTTTACTTTGAGCAGGTTTTCCGCTGCGCCCACAAGACGGGCCTTTCAAAGCCCGAAACGAAGCTTCTGCATATCGGCCTCGGCACCATGAACGGCAAGGACGGAAAGCCCTTCAAGACCCGTGACGGCGGCGTTATGAGGCTTGAATACCTGCTTCGTGACGTCTGCGACGAAATGTATAAAAAGATCAAAGAAAATAAGGAGATTTCCCATGAGGAGGCAGAAAAGACCGCAAGTATCGTAGGCCTTTCCGCTCTTAAGTACGGCGATCTTTCCAACCAGCCCGCCAAGGACTATATCTTTGACATGGAGAGGTTCACTTCCTTCGAAGGAAATACCGGCCCTTACATTCTTTATACCATCGTGCGTATCAAGTCCATACTTGAAAAGTACAAAGCAGAGGGAAAGAACATCGATTATTCCAAGATCCGCACCCCCGAAAACAAGGCGGAGAAGGATCTTTTGAATGCCATCACTTTCTTTGCACCCGCAGCGGAGAGTGCCTTTAACGAGCTTGCTCCCAACAGGATCTGCGCATTTATTTACGATCTTTCCAATGCACTTAACACTTTCTATCATGAGACCAAGATCCTCACCGAGCCCGATGAAGAGAAGAAGCAGGGCTACATCGCACTGATCGACCTTACCAGACGCATGCTTGAAACCTGTATCGACATGCTGGGCTTTGAAGCTCCGGAGAGAATGTAATGAGAATCGGACACGGATATGATGTTCACCGCTTTGCGGAGGACAGAAAACTTATAATAGGCGGCGTGGACATTCCACATGAAAAGGGACTCCTGGGCCATTCCGATGCGGATGTGCTGACCCATGCCGTGATGGATGCGCTTTTAGGCGCGGCGGCGCTTGGGGACATCGGGCTTCATTTTCCCGACACGGATTCAGAATTCGAGGGTGCCGACAGTCTTAAACTTTTGGAAAAAGTGGGAGATATGCTTGAAAAGAAGCTTTTCTACATCGAAAACATCGATGCCACCATTATCGCCCAGGCACCCAAAATGCGCCCTTACATCGATGAAATGAGGAACAATATTGCAAAGGCCTTAAAGATCGATGTGGGCCTTGTAAACGTCAAAGCGACCACGGAAGAGGGCCTCGGTTTCACCGGTGCCAAAGAAGGAATTGCCGCCCATGCGGTCTGCCTTATCGATTCTATTCTTGGCAGAAACTTCGGAAGCTGCGGCGGTTGCGGAGGTTGTGGCGCGCTTCGATAAGCATGAAAATACGGCAAAAATCGCCGACAGAAAAAATTATAATTTTGTGCTTGATTTTCTCTCAAGCTTTTAGTATAATCTCTTCTGTTAGCGATAAAACCTCGGGGTGTGGCTCAGGTGGTAGAGCGCCACGTTAGGGACGTGGAGGCCGCAAGTTCAAGTCTTGTCACTCCGATTACAAAAAAGAGATTCCATNNATGGAATCTCTTTTTTGTAATCGGAGCTAAAAACCCGAAGCTGTGGCTTATAAATCCCCAGTGCGCCACGTTAGGGATGCAAAACGTCCGGTGGACGTTTTGGGGAGCGTTTTCGAGCGATGCGCGAGAGCGACTCGTGAGAGGCCGCAGAGTAATCTGTTTTTACCGGTCGTAAAACGTACTCAAGGCTTGATTTTTCTGTCTTCATGTATTAGAATACCGCTATCTGAATTTCTGTTCCGTGCGTTGTAAATGCGGAACATCAAGGCACTGATTCGTGCAAGTTTCCATGTTTTGTAACAAATAATTTATGTTAAAAGAAAGCATCCCCGAATATTTGTCTGTAATTGTATGTGGTTGGATGTTTTGATAAGGATTGTTTAGTCATGAAAAAACGGTTAGGCAGGATAGATGTGTCTGCTTTAAAGGCAGTTCCCAGCGAAAAAGAATTTAAAACAGCCCAATTTCTTTCAGAGTTGGGAAAAGATATCACATTCATATGTCCAAGTAATATAAAAGGTAATCGTCGGCCGGATTTCGTGATGGATGGAATTGAATGGGAAGTGAAATGCCCTGAGGGAAAGAGCAAAAGAACTATTGAAAAGAATATAGCTAATGCCGAAGGACAATCGGCCTATGTTATCATAGATCTTAGATGGATAAACATTAAGGAGAGTATTTGCTTATCTCAAGTAGAATTGAACTTTAAAACCAGATCGAGGATAAAGCGCATCCTTGTTATAACAAAAACTCTTAGACTTATAGAGTTCCCGCTTAAGGAGTAAGTTTTTATTGACTTTTTTACGGGTTTTGATATCATAAAGACGAGAAATGTCTTGACCCGCTGTTGAAAACGGGGGGCCCAAAGACATTTCTTAATAAATAGCTCCGACCCACTGCTGAAAGCGGAGGGCCCAGGAGCTATTTGTTATTTATTCAACGGAAATCCGCCCCTCTATTTCTCATGCTCCATTCGCCAGTTGATGCATCTTTTTAAATATTCCACATATTCTTTGCTCTTGCACATGCACTTGCCTTCGGTGTCCGACAGTTTGGCCACATCCATGCCGTTGCAGAAGGTGGTCTTCATGACGATATTCAGGGCTTCTTCGTCGGTGTCGTTGGCAATATAGGTGCCTATGCCGAAGGCAACCTTTGCTTTGCCCTTAAAATGGCGATACAGGGCGTCGGCGCGCTTGAAGTCCAGGCTGTCGCTGAAAAGAAGAGTTTTGGTCAGAGGATCGATGCCAAGGGCCCGATAGTGGGCGATTATCTTTTCACCCCACTCGTAGGGGTCGCCGGAATCATGGCGGACACCCGAAAAGAGAGTGGCGTAGGTGAGTTTAAAGTCACGCAAAAAGCAATCCGTGGTGATGGCGTCGGTCAGCGCCGTACCGTTTAAGATACCGTATTCCTTGACCCAGGCGTCGAGAGCGTACCAGTTTGAATAGGCGGGGTTATGCTTGTGATTTCCCTGCCCCACACACATAATCCACTCGTGAGCCATGGTACCCACGGGCAATACACCGTATTTCTTTGCGAGATAAACGTTTGAGGTTCCCACAAATTTGGATTCTTTGTACTGTTTGGAAGCGTCGGAGAGTTTCTTTACCGCCAGTTCCTGAGCTTCGCCGGAAAGACGTCTCCTTAAGCCGAATTCGCTGAAGGGTCCAAGCGTATAGGTGCCGTTGATAAGGGCCTCGATCTTGGCATCAAGGCGCTCTTTAAAGCTCTCAAAGAGGGTGTCGTAATCATAGCGCATGCGGAAATATACTTCGTTAACTATGGCGAGGGTGGGGATCTCGTACATGGAGGTGTTGAGCCAGGTGCCACGGGTCTCGATGGTAAGGCCGCATTCTCCGCTGTGATTTATTTCAAAGTCCTCAAATCTCGGGGACCAGATCCGCAGAAAATCAACGTAGGAGCCCTTTATCCATGTAATGTTGTTAAGATATTCAAGCTCGTCGTCCTTAAACCTTAACTCACAGTAGAGCTTTATCTGACGGCGAATTTCCTCTACCATGTCGGGCGTAAAGAAAACGTCCTTGTTTCTGCATTCGAAGGTCCAGGTAGTCTTGTAATCGCTGAATTGGTGGTAGATTGCCTGCCCCATGCTGAATTTATATGCGTCCACCTCAAGGAGGCTGTTGATGATTCTGTCCATTTTCTTTGTGCGGAACCCTTTCTGTGTGTTATTTTAGAAAATACTATCACAGATAGGCCACGTTTCTCAAGAAAAAAGAAGATTCTCGCCGATTCTTATGGATTTAGGAAAAACGTTGTGATAGAATAAAGGCGTTGTATCGCGGGATAAACCGCGCAAGCAAGGAGAGTAAAATGTTAAAGCAGGTATCCATTTACGCTGAAAATGTCAAGGGCAAGATGCTGGAGATCACAAGCATCCTGGCCAAGGAAGATATAAACATTCTGGGATCGGTCACCAACGACTCCGCAGAGTATGGTATCGTCCGAATGGTGGTCAGCGATCCGGAAAAAGCATGCAAGGTGCTTTCCGGCCATCACATCATCTGCAAACTTACGGATGTGCTTGCGGTTGAAGTTAAGGATGAGGTCGGTAACTTAAACATGCTTCTTCAGGCGCTTAACGACGCAAACATCAACGTTGATTATCTTTACCTTTCCTACAATCGTGAAAGCGGCTGCCCTATTATGGTGCTTCACACATCCGATGCCGGAGAGGTTGAAAACAGTTTAAGGAGCAAGGGATTCTCCCTTTGCTAGAGGGCATATGAACAATATCATTATTTTTACCGATTGCGGCGATACTATAATTGACGAGACCACCCAGACCTACGCTGAAGACGGAACGGTGCTGGATGCGGATTTTCTTCCGGGAGCCAAAGATACCCTTAAATACTTCAAGGACGCGGGCTACAGGATTGCCATGGTAGCGGACGGGACATATCAATCCTTTGCCAATATGTACGAGAAGAACGGAATGCGGTACTGCTTTGAGGAATGGATCATTTCCGAGGTGGTGGGAGCGGAAAAGCCCGCCCGCATTATGTTTGAGACAGCTATGGAAAAAATGGGTCTTACAGATGCCGACAAGCCCCGTATCGTTATGATCGGCAACAATCTGAAGCGTGACATCGCCGGAGCCAACCGGTTCGGGATCACATCCATATGGATCGACTGGTCAAAGCGTTATTTCAACGAGATAGAAGAGCCTGACTGGCAGCCCGATTACACGGTTCATGAGCCCAAAGAACTGATTCCTTTGATAGCTGAACTGGAGGAAAATTTTAAGTCATAAAAACCTTTATTTACGGTTGACAAAGAAGGTTTCTCTGTGATATCATATCCATCGTGCTGAAGAAAGACAGCACGGAATGCTGATGTGGCTCAGTCGGTAGAGCACCGCCTTGGTAAGGCGGAGGTCACGGGTCCGATTCCCGTCATCAGCTTGCTAAAAGCCCGTATTTTACGGGCTTTTTTGTTGTTTGGAGTTGAAGACAGTTGAAGACAGTTCTGAAAAAGTTTTGTCTCAAAATAGACTTACAAAAGAAAATTGATTGGTTTTTAGAAACAATTTAAATCAGTTATAAAGCCTTGGATATCATTTCATATGTCTCTTTTTCAGTAAGCGGATTATAGATGTAGTTATATGTAGTACTTAAATTTGAATGCCCAAGGATTTCTCGTATAGTATCAATCGGAACTCCGTTAGCATTCAAAAGTGATGCAACAGTTTTGCGAATCTTATGACTGGATTTAACCGGCAAACCGTTTCTGATTGCGTACCACTTCAAAACATAATTAATCTTTCGCGCTTTTATTCTTTCACCTGCATGGGTAAACATATACTCGCTCCCATTATCAGGTATTCTCAAAAGAATGTTTATCGCTTTAGGCACCAATGGGATAATCCTGTCGGTGTTAGTCTTTGTATGATCGGCAACCATGACTTCATTGGTATCCTGATTCCTTACTTCTTCACGTTTAATGTGAAGGTGCGAGAAATCAATTCGGTCTTCCCATTTAAGCGCAACAAGTTCGCCAACTCTGAGTCCAAGATAGAAGTTCAATTTGACAGCAAGGAAAGTAACGTCCTTGGTCTGCTCATACTGTTCTTCCAAATACTTAAATAAAGCTTTGAGTTCATCGGTATTATATGTTTCCGTTTTTCCAGTCTTCTTGCATATCTGTCGAAACTTTTTACTGATAATCATTGTATCCAGTGGATTCTTATCCAAGTATCCGTTGCGGATAGCATACGAAAACATCCCGTTCAGAATAGTCTTTACATTCGTCCATTCTTTGGAAGAAAGGCAAAACTTTTCGATGATCTTATTACACTCTTTTTCCAAGGAAGTAACAGAAATCTGCCGTATTCTCATCGGATCAAGCGATGATGTCTCCAAGTACTTTTGAAAACGTTGCTTATGCCGCAACACCGTGTTGGGGCTATTACTCATATATGTCTTATAATCTATCCATTCTTCAAAGAGATTATGAAATGTGATATTGTCAAGGTTCTGTTGTGCACAATAAACGTTGAGAAGCTTCCTGTATAGTTCGTCCTCCGTTTTGCCCTTGATATTAATGCGTTTACCGGTAGTTGGGTCCTTAAAATAAGTGCTCCATCTTCCGGTGGGTGTGTTTGGAGGCGTTACTGCATAAGGATGAGACTTCTTTATTTCGGATATTTTACTTGCGATAAGCTCATCATGCACGCTGTCTAACTTGATTATGCCACGGTTTAAAGCTTCGGACAACAGGTTTCTTTCCGAAACGGATAATGTATTGTTTAAGAGGGGAGTACACATATTAATGCCCTCCCGGTTTTCTTATATTTCGATCCAACAACTTTGCACGCAAATGTTTACGAATAATATCCGGTAATCCTTTGATTTCATCCGAGAATTCTTGGATATATCGAAAAAATTCGTATATATCTGTTGCATAATGATCGTTAATCCCAAGTTGTTCTAAATAGTCTGGGGAATAGTCGCTCGCGACCAAATCAAGATATTTTCCAAGTAGATCCTTCCTTTTTCTTGCAATACCGGTTTTTCGAATTTGTTCGAGTGTATTCGGCGCATCTTTTGCATTCTCAAGTTGCTTAAGTTCTTCAATGTACATATTACGCATCGCATGGTCAAATAGGTAGCCAAAATACACAATTTCCTTCTCTGAAAAGTTCTCCTGTATATACCCTTGACGATCAAATCGTGTTTTTTTTGCTTTAAAATCCGTCCCTGCATTTCTAAGCCCGTTAGTGTTTTTCATTTGAAGTGTACCTCCCTAAAGGAAAAATTTTTAAAAGTACACTTCTACGAACACTGTATAGTCGTTACTACTGCTTATTGAACGCGGTCACTGTCTTCTTTCCTAGATACTGTATAGGCCAATGAAAGCTGACTGTATGCCGTGTAGTTTACATAACATTGAAGTGCGGCGGCTATTTACAATTCTTAAGATTTTATTAAGGAAAGTTTCTATGAAATATTTTTCAAAAAAATAGTTTTTCTGCACTCAGTTGAGAACAAGTCGTATGGGATTATTTGTGGTGAAAGGAGGTGAATAGAATGAAAATCAAAGATCTTTATTTAACACCTGAATGCGTAGTTGCCAATTCCAGTAATGGGTTCCAAGCAATTTCGGTATCGAATTTCACAAATCGGGAAACCGGCGAATGCGCATACTCCGTGGAGATCCTTTCACGTGGGCATTCCACCGTGCGAGTAAAACTCCAAAATCCCGAGGCAAAGACTCTCAGCGCTTTGGACGAGATTAAAACGGAGCTGCTGCGACAAGCCAAGGTAGGCAAGGACCCAGTGGTCAAAGTCGAATTTGACCGTCTAGAGTTTAAGGCGTGGGCATTGAATGGTAATTCCGGCGTTTCAGGATTGGCAGCGGATGTACGGCTAAAGGATGATATCCTTTTGGGTAATGATGCGATTTCCAGCTCACAAGCGAAAAAAAACTGAAAAATGGAGGGGCGGGAATGACCCGCCCTGTATCCAAAAATGGAGGATAAAAAATGAAACTTTTCACGTTTATTAAGGATTATTTACACAATGTCAATGAAAAATACAGGTATCAGAACGAGAATACCCGGAAGACAATTCGCGATAGCATATTGCATGACATTGCCTTCCAAGTAGCAGTTGATCTCGGACAAATCTTCTGCGGTCAGACATTCCCGCTCTGTGCTCCTATAAAAGGACCTGATTCTTTCGAAATAAAGAAAATTGCCGTTGACGAAAAGTGTCATTGTACCAAAGTCTTATTTGGCATTCAAAAGTCGTATTTTGAAAGAAACGGTATTCCTGAAGTTATGGATAAAATCGTGTCTACGATGAATTCAAGCATCCATAACAAGGTCCGATACGGTATTGGTAGAGCTACAGGCAAAGATTTTGCGTTTCTTTATCCTGCATTATCCGCTGGCGTGATTGTTAAAGGTGCAAGGGAAATAGCTGCGGAAATCTTAATTGTGGTATGGGTCAATGTATACCCGTCTTATCCCGGGATAAAGTTTTAATTTCAACTCGTTTACTGCTGTTAGCACGAGGGCTGGAGCGTAGCGGAAAGCCCTCGTGCTGTGTCAGTGTCGAGTTGTATAAAATGTAGCGGTTACGCGTGGCGGAGGGGGCTTGTTATCTCCGACACAATTCAAAATCTGTGTCAAAGTTTCATTCACAGCATTGACAAATACGTAGGAGGGCAACACAATGGCACATCAGAAAGATAAAGTTAGAAGTCGAAATTTTATGTATACACAACAAATAGCTCATCTTCCTAACAATATGACACCAGAAGACGTATACAACCGTTTCTTGGGCCTTATTGATGATAATAATGTAGCTGAGCCTAAGAATAAAATTGCATACATTGTTCATGATAAAGATCTAAAGCCAGATGGGAAAACCCATGCCGAACCGCATATTCATTTGATGATTCATTTCGAGAATGCCCGTTCTGTTAATAGTCTGGCTGACTATATTGGGGATGAACCACAACGATTTGAAATATTCAATGATAGGTACCAAAATGGCTTCGCTTATCTCATCCATGAAACAAAAAATGCGAGTGGTAAACACCAGTATTCCCCCGATGAAGTAACAGCTAATTTTGATTATGCTGGAATGATAAGGGAAACTGCTGAAAAAGTAATATTATTAAGTGTGGTAAGGGAAAACGCGCTCCTGGACATGGTTGCGACCGGCGAAATAACTCTTATAGAAGCCAAAAGCAGGCTTAAAGGATCTGAATATGCGAAAATGGCAGATAAGCTCAAAAAAGCCCATGAGTTGTTCCTTGAACGTAGATCTGAAGAATTACATGCACAGATGATCGCAAATGACGAAATAGTAGCCGTTCACTGGTTTTTCGGAGAATCCGAAACAGGCAAAACGTTTTTGGCAGAAACATTAGCAAAGGAAATGGGCGTCCCGTATTACAAAACAACGACTACAAGGGATCCTTTCCAGTTCTACCAGGCTGAGCCTGTCATAATTCTTGACGAACTAAGACCTGAAGTAATACCATACTCTGAACTTTTAGCCCTCTTTGATCCATTCTCAAGAGGAAAAGTATCGATATCATCAAGATATCTGAACAAAGCATTATCATGCAAAACGATATTTGTAACAACGCCCTATAGTCCAGGAGCATTTTATAGCACCTATAGACTAAATACAGCTGATAAAGGGGAACAATTATACCGTCGCTTGTCATCTATCCTTTTATTTGATATGGATTACATTTATAACGTGGAATATAGACGTGAAACCGGATTCATTCCCGGAGATAGAAAGCCAAACAATTACAGTAAGAAGAATCAAACACAGTACAAACTTGTAAGTGTATTTGATAAGATATAAGGATGAACAAAGTGGGGGAGTTTTCAAACTCCCCCTGATTTCTGCTTAGGTAAATGCCTTTAGTTCCCCATTCACATAGATATAAACGTTGTCCGTGAGCCTATCATCTATATCGACAACAGTAGCATTTATGGAGCGCACCATTTCGATCATGCTGTGTAAATCGTCCTCGGTTCTGTAGCCGATGGCAATACACTCGTGAATAGAACTGGGGAGTATGGCTATATGTTCTCCGAGGAGTCCACCAACTCTTTTAAGTGTGTTCTTTGAAAGAATGGCCGCTGCTCCGTTCACTCTGGACACATTACTTATGACATACATCGGAAGTTCCGTACCGCATGAATCAAAAGTGTTTCCCATCATTTCTGCCAGGATTTCACCCATAGATTGTACCCTGATATCATTTTCAAGGTTCTTTAGTGCCATAGAATGTAATTCTTCTACAGATATATCAGCATTCTTAAGAAGCATCTCCGTAACCTGAATAGAGCCCATTGCATTACCCGGGAGCCCTGAAATGGGAATATAAAATGATATGAGCATATCAAGGAAAGGTACAGTAACTATGTTCCTTGCCTTAAGCCCGTCAGCATTTGTAGCGGATATGAGTTTAGGCTTAACGTTCTTAAGGATATATTCCCATGAAAGAACCGAAGCTATATCGAAATCTATAGCATTTTCATCGTAAAGATTCATAAGATATGCTGCAACACTCTCATCATCTGCATTGAGCCACTCTCCACTATAAATGGTAGGAGAGCAGTTGTGTGTTGCTGACCGAAGGGTATATCCTTCAAGCTCATGATTGTTCTTCCAGACCTTCACAAATTCTGCTGTGAATTCCGCACCGTTTTCTTCGAGGATGCTATTGATCGCACTTACTCGAGCTTCCATTGTGTTTGCTGATATCATTATTTTTTCCATAACGTATTTTTCCTTTCTGCCCCTTGGGCTTAAGCATATAAAAATCAAGAGCCCGCTTACGCGAGCTCCAGATATTTACCGGATATTGTTGTTACGGTACCAAGTACTGCGTGTACCGCTTCTTTTAAGGTTTTTGGCTCTGCAGCTTTTACTGCTTTTTGCTTTGCTAGCCAAGTCATTAAGTATTTATAAGACTTTGTTGTGAAAACGAACTCAAACTCGCGCTCCATTCCGTCATCCCACCTGCTGTTCTCGATCATTTGCAGGTGTCTTTCATCTGCATCCGTACCAAAGAGATGTAACTCACCGTCTTTGAACTGGAAACCTGTGATTTCTACTGTCATTTGCGACTCCTTCCTGTGGCTTTACCGCCCGTGATTTTTGCGTTTTAGGCTCCGGTTGAGATTTAGTTGTCAAGGTTCGATATCAACTCTATTGATTGTTGACACGTTAAGACCTGCATGGTATGCGCCGGACGTCAAGGATGCCGCAGGCACTTGCAAGAAAAGTTTTAAGCATAGCGCCTAGTAAAAGTTTTCGTAGTCCTTGCGTCCATTAGGAGCTGATCCATGCTATGGTCAAGTGGCTAACAAGCTGTTGATATCGCCCGACAGCACAAGCCGGGGATTATGAGAAAAAAGTGGGGGATAAAGGGAATACGGTATACTTGGTTGCATATCCATCCATGTCAACAAGATATACAAGTGCACCTGAGTCTGTATCTGTGAAGCCACCTGAGTAAATTG
>DBVS01000083.1:2115-18070 GCA_002308235.1 Lachnospiraceae bacterium UBA1258 | reverse complement strand
CCTTTGAATTCGCCTTCAAGGCTGTCGGACTTAAAGCAGCTTTCGGTCCTGATCCCGTCCTTTGGCCAGTTTATCAGGAAAAGATAGTAGTTCCTGCCGATCTTCTTTATGTGAGAGCCCTCATAACCAAGGGCCACGCCCTTCCTGTCTCTGACTATAACTCGGTCGAGGCCGCCCTTTTTAGGTCCGGTAAGCTCACTGTTTAACTCGGTCAAACGTATTTCGGTGTTTCCGTATACAAGATAGCAGCTTCCGTTGTCAAAAAGCACGGAGGCGTCGTGATATTCGCCTTCCACCACTTTCTTTGTCCAGGGACCCTTTATGCTCTCTGCTTCGAAAAGATAGTTCTTTTTGCCGCTGTGGCTCATAAAGAAGACGTAAAACCGATCCTTCTCGTACACTATGGAAGGAGCCCACATACCGCCCGCATATTCAGTCTGTTCGAGTTCCATTCTTTCTGCGGGAGTGTCATCGAGGGTGTCGAAAATGTATCCCACGAGTTCCCAGTTTACGAGATCGTAAGACTGCAGGATGGCGCCGCCCGGCATAAAGTACATGGTGGTACTTACCATATAATAGACATCTCCCACCCTGATCACGTCGGGATCGGGATAGTCCATTTTTATTATCGGGTTAATATCCTCTCTCATCTTTGCCGCTGACCTAGTCCACTATACCGAAACCCAGTATCGTAAATTTCCTGCCGATATCCTCGGTCGGTACGGTTATTTTTATTTCGTGTTCGCCCGGCTCATCGTTTCTTACGATGATGCGTGCATTTGCATGTGTCCAGCCCACAATATGCGGGTCGATCTTAAGAACTTCTTTGCCGTTATCGGTGACAACAACGGTTCCGACTTTGGGAGAAGCGGAATCCATGTAAGTTAAGAGCAGTCTCCTGCAGAAAACATTCAACGTAAAGGTTGCTTCCCTGCCCTCGGCCTTGTTTCCGTCGTACATCCAGTTATCGGGAAACTCGGGAGTGCCGAAAAGGTCCATGTTTCTTTCCGCCCGATGGAGCTCCGTATCCTTAAAAAGAAAGGCTCCTTCGTTAAAGGATCTGACGGCTCTTGAGTTGTTGATATCGTCGCGTCCCACAAAGTAGACGTCTTCAAAATCCGCGCTCTTGGGAGGTTTGATATCAGCTATCGAAAGTTCGGGCATATCCTCAGACTCATCTGCCAGCTTAAAGAGCCTTAACACACTGTCGGCCATGATCCTGTGGCCTGCGTTTGTGGGGTGATACATGTCGTAGAAGAACTGGCTCTTGGTAATCACCCGGCCTTCTTCTTCGCTTTTATAAAACTGGGGAGTCACCGCCTGTTTAATGCTGACCATGGGAAGATCGTAAGAAAATCCCACGGGTTTTAAACGTTCTTCCAGATTTCCGTCATCCGCAAATACCGAGAAAAGCAGGATAACTGCGGGATTTTCGGGGCCGTTGTATATCTTTCTCACCAGTGAATCAAAGCAGTCGCCCTGTGTCTCGTCGCCCTCGTCGTTTACGGCAAATTCAACGATCACCACATCCGGAGCGATGCTTCCGCCCGCAAGAACATCTCTGTCATAACGGAGCATCCCAAGCTCCGAAGGCGTTCCTCCGAGGCCCGCTTTAACGTATTTTACGTTATCGTCGTATTCCCGGTCCGTAAGATTGCAAAAGCCTTCGAAGACCTTTCTGGCATAGCATTCCGAGTTAATGGGGATGGCGCCTGCGCCCTGGGTAATGGAACCGCCGATGAAGGCTACGGTAACTTCTTCACCTTTTTTTGCTCTTTCAAGGGCGGATTTTACTCTGTGTATATTACCCTTTTGAAGGATGGAACGCTCAATGATGGCGCGATACTTGTCACTTTTAAAATCTATGGGCTTATCTTCCGTCTGTTGGGGAGCGGTATAACCGTCGTTAAGATAAAGGCAGACGCTGACTTCCGCTTCCAGACCCGCAGTCTCGAATTCAAAGCGGATCTGCCCGGGTATCCGGTCGTCTCCGTACCAGTCTGCATTTGAAAGATCAAGAACCCTTTCCATTCCGTCGGAAAGAGTGTCCATATAGAGTGTGGTCCCCGATGCGTAAGGGTCCCTCACTCCGTACATCTGAAAAGCAAAACGCACGTTAACGGGCTCCCCCGCTCTCGTTACCACTACGCCGATGGAGTTTACCTGCTTTTTAAAGCCCTCCGCCGTGGAAAGTTCCCGTATCATGGTTTCGTCCGTGAGATTTCCCACCAGTTTCGCACTGGCTTCAAGTCTTCCGTCGCTCTCATAAATGAACTGGATCCCCCTGCCGTCTGCCTGAGGTGAACCGAGCACTTTCTTTTTGCGCATTATATAGTAAAAAGGACGTTTTTTAACAGGATCCCTGGGAGCTACGGGCCCCCTGACTTCTCTTTCGATCATGGTTATATCCCCTTAAAAATGACACATTGATTGATCGTATACATTATGTTTTGATTTTATTCCAAGAAGATTTGGCATTCTATCTATCTTTTGTCTGATAATTGTCAGTTGTTGCGAAATTGAAAAAGAAGGCTGACCGGAAAAAAAGCCATAAAAAAGGAAGGGTTAAAACCCTTCCTCATCTCTTTTATTTCTGATCTGAATCGTTCTGTCAAAGGCCGTGTAATCCGTAAGATACAGGGTCGCGGCGCCGGCGGTCTTAAGTTCCGAATCTTCTTTTCCTTCGGTGAATCTGTGAAGTCCGAAACAGGGTCCCACGGTAATCGAATCCCTGGTATTGTAGGCTTCAAGAGTTCCGTCCTTAACTACCAGAACCTCGTCTCCGCACACGGGCATCGCCAGATGTTCGTTCTGCATGAAATCTATTCCGGTGAAGGCCGCTTCGATTCTGAAGGGTGCTCCCTCAACTCCGGAAGTCTTTACCCTTACGTCGATTCCGCCCTCGGCTTCCGTGATATACACATCTATGTGCATGTCGGGTCCCCACTTTTTGGGACGCTTCTCCGCGTTATTCATCTGCCACCAGTCTGTGGTCCCGGGAAGCTCATCCTTCGGGAAAGGAAGATAATACCAGCCGCGCATCACCTGACTTAAGTGAACGGTTCCGTCGGGAAGCACTTCCATTTCTTTGCCCACGAAGGCTCTGTGCTCGCAGAAACTACCTGCAACCTTCAAAGCAAGTTTGATGGTTCCGTCGTGGAAATAAAGGAAATTCGACTTACCGTTCATAACGGTGTAGGTGAAGTTTCCCTTTCTGGCGCGGTATATACCCGACCAGGAGCAGTAACGCTTGAAATCCGACTGTCTGTAGGAGCCTTCAAGTTTGGCGGCTCTCAAATCGGGACGAAGCATGAACCAGATCAGGATATCCGGTGCATCCACGCGTTTTTCGTCCACGATCTCCATGATTCGGTTGCACATGGCAAGGAACTTCGGAATGTTGTATTTAAGTCCCATCTTTAAATACTCAAGATAGTAATTGGTGGGATAAACCAGCAGGTCCTTGTCAAATCTGGTTGAGTTTGCGGTGAAAATGCTGTCGTCGGGCTCTGTGTAAATGAGCATGAGTTCAAGGTTTCTGACAGCATTCTTATCGTAGGTGTCATCCCCCAATGCCTCCGATAAAAGGATCATGGCATCATTGTTTACGCCGTTATAGTTTCCGGCGGACTTTTCGGCATATTCGCCGTCCTCGTTACAGTCGATGCCCTCTTTTAAATATTCAAAGGCCGCGGTCTTAAGCTTCTCATCGCCGTACATCTTATATCCCTTGCAAAGCAGGGACGCAATGGCCCAGCGGTGATTCGGGGTATGGAAACCTCCCTCCAAAAGACCGTATACGCCGTCATGGAAGATTTCTTCAAGCATGTCGCGAATAGCGGTTTCTTTGTCATTTAAAGATTTCTTCCCTCTCAAGTAATCAAGATGAGGAAGAATTATCCCGATGATAAAGGCTGTATCGGGCGCTGAGAAGAAGTTGCAGGTGATGTAGTCGAAAAGACCGTTTTCGTGCTGAACACTGCGAACGTACTTAAGACCGTTCACGATGCTTTCGTAAATCTTCTCATCACCGAAAAATCTGCTGTCCTCGTTTAAATAGCAGGAAATCTCGTAGGAAATGCGGTACAGACTGTACTTTGCCTGAACCATGCGGTTTCTGTCATAGAAAGCGCCGAAGATCCTGCTGTTTCTGTCTCTTTCCTGGGTCCTTAATCCGTCGATCACCCATTCTTCCGTATCATGAAGAACTTTGCGATAATGTGATTCCATTTTACTTCCTCCGGTTGTCCTTCGCACCCGTAAGTGCGGCTCCGATGAGGCCCGCATCGTTTTTGTAAAGAGCGGGTCTGATCTCCGTATTCTTTAATGAGGTTCTCGAATAAACCTTCTGTCTGACTTTTTCAATAGTTTCCGGCAGGAAAAGATCTGCCCGGGCACTGATTCCGCCACCGATGACAAGTTCTTCGGGCTGGAATAAGTTTATCAGATTAAGCAGCCCTTCCGAAAGCAGGGTGGTGTATTCGGAAACTACCGAAAGCATCACGGGATCTTCCTCGTCCACGGCTCCGAAAACCGCCTTTGCATCAATGGACTTGTATTTCCAGAGTTTGCTCTCCGGGTGCTTCTTCATGGCGTCGCAGGCCATTTTTACCAAAGCATTTGCGGATGCGTAGGCCTCAAAGCAGCCCTTTCTTCCGCAGTTACATGTGATTCCGTCGTACTTTATGGTCATGTGGCCGATTTCGCCCTCGGCGAAATTGATACCTCTGTAAATCTCACCGTTTAAGATGATTCCTGCGCCGATTCCGGTTCCCAGGGTTACAAAGAAAAAGGACTTGGCTTTACTCCCCGCAAGCACATATTCTCCGTATGCCGCAAGGTTTGCGTCATTGTCAAGGGTAACGGCAGTCCCCAAGGCTTCTGAAACCATATCTTTAAAGGGAACATCGTTAAACCCTAAGTTATTGGCATATTCAACCATCCCGGTCTCCAGATTTACGGAACCGGGAACTCCCATTCCGACACCTTCAAGGTCCGAAACGGATAATCCGTTGCGCTTTAAAAGCTCCCTGAAATTCTCTGCCAGTTTCGCGACATAGGCCTTAACTCCCGCAGATATTTCCGTTGGGAATTCAACAGAGTCCGTTATTTCGGTTTCTTTGACAAGAGCTACCGCAGTGTGGGTTCCGCCCATGTCTATACCTATACGCAGCTTTTCCATATGCTCCTACTTTCCGGCTTCCAAAAGAAACAGTATAGCCAGCGCCTGTCCGTACGGCATGGGCTTTAAGGGGATTTCCTTGTAGAAGTTTTTGTCGATTCTTCCCATGGGGGTTCCGTAAGAAACCTGTTCAACCACTCCGTCACGGTTTATGCATTTAAGAATGGGCACAAGTGCCTTTTCGGCAATTGCCCTGTATTCTTCGGGTAAAAGTCCCATGTGAACGCCCTTTAAAAGTCCGTAAGCAAAGCCGCAGGTAGCGCTTGCTTCTTCGTATGAATCGGGATCATCCACAAGAGTGTGCCACATTCCGCTTTCGCTCTGGTATTTCTTGAGAGCCTCTGCCTGGCTCAAAAGTTCCGCCGCTAAGAAACGTTTGGTGGCGCTGTCGATCTCAACCATGGAAAGAAACTCGGGGATGGCCATGGTTACCCAGCAGTTACCTCTGCCCCAAAGAGCCTTGGCAAAGTTTCCGCGCTCATTGAAGCTCCAGCCGTGGTACCAGAGTCCCGTCTTTCTGTCGGTGAGATATTTGATGTGAAGAAGGAACTGATAAACGGCCTCCTCCACGTATTTTTTGTTCTTTGTAATTGTACCGTATTTTGCAAGAAAAAGCACGGTCATGTAAAGGGTATCGTCCCAAAGTTCGGAATCGTTTAAGGTATCCGAGGTAATGTGCTGGAATCCGCCTTCCTTGGTACGGGGGAAGCTTTCGTAGATCCATTTTGCCCACTCATCGCAGACAGCCATGTAATCATCGCGCCCGGCATACTCCGCCACATGACACATGGCAAGAAGAGGCGTTACGGTATTTACGTTCTTGGCCGGGAACCCTATCCCCATCTGCCTGTCGTAATATTTGATGAGAATGTCAAGATACTCTTTGTTTCCGGTCTCCATAAACAGTTTCCAGAACCCGAAAAGTCCCACGCCCTGAGTCCACTCCCAGAAACGATATTTTGCGATATCATCTCCCGCGAGATTGTTCTTTTCCATATTTTTCAAGAAAGTCTCGTCTTCCTCGTACAATACCTTCTGGAAACTCTTTGCCAGAAGATCGAGTTTTTCTTTTATTTCTTCAGAAACTGCCATGCCTGTTCTCCATTAAGCAAGATTTGCGCAGGTTTGTTGCTTTTTCAAAAATCATGCGCTATAATTTGTAGCAATCAGTTGAAAGGATGAATTTATGCTGCAAAGTGATACGCTGCTTTACGAAAGTAAGCACTTTATCATCATCAATGACATAAACAACAATACCTTTTATTATTTCGATTACGATGAGCGCGATCACTCCATAAATATGGAATTCGAGCACTATCATCCGTTTTTTGAGATTTTCATTCTTCTCGGAAAAGAAGCCGAACACCTGATAGAAGGTCACCCCTACCATATCGAAACAAACGATATGGTTCTTCTTGCGCCTTCAAGGCTCCACAAATCCTCTTATCCAAAGGGTGAGCCCTGCAAGAGGGTCGTTATCAGCTTCATGTTTCCGAATAACTTTTTCGGGGCCGCCGACACCTATCGGGAAGTGCTTTCTCCCTTCTATGCCGATGTCCCAATCTACAGATTCGAAGCCAACGAACGGATCAAACTTTTCGGGATCTTAAACGATATCTATTCTTTTTCCGATTCTCCGGGGTACAGAGGATCGGACACGGACTCGTTCTTTATCCACTTTAAATTTCAGGAATTCCTCTACGAGCTTTACACACTTCAAAGCAAAAGCGTGTACAAGGACGATGACACCTTCAATTCCATTGAGCGAAAGATCTACGACATTACCTCGTACATTCACGCCAATTACCATGAGGATCTTTCTCTTGAGGGACTGGCCGAGAAGTTCTTCATAAGCCCCTGCTATCTGTCCCACCAGTTTAAGGCGGTAACTCATTTCAATCTTATGAATTACATTCAGATGACCCGCATCAGAAACGTTGAATACAAGCTTTCCACCACCGGCAACAAGATAAGCGACATTGCCGAAAGTTGCGGATTTACCAGCTTTTCCCAGTTTAACCGCATCTTTAAAAAGATAAGCGGCACATCTCCCAGTGAATTCAGAAAGATCAACAACAAAAACAAGATCTAAGCTTTTCTGATAAGCACCGGGTTGGTGATGGCAAGGTTGGTTACATCGCCCGAAGCCACCGCAAAGATGTAATCCTCATCTTCGAATACGAAATCCTTTAATTGTGTCCCGTAATCATAGTACGGGGCACTTTCTTTTTCAGGAAGATAAACCGTATATTCTCTGCCCTTCGCCGAATAAAGCATAACTTTCTCAAGCTTGCGGTTCGAGCGAAGGCCGATATTTACGGTGGCGGTTCCGTTCTTTAATCTCGCAGTCTCTCCCATGGGAACGCCGTCAACGTCAATGGTCAGTATAGGTCCCACAGTCAGGAAAGAATGTCCGCTTCTTAAAGCCGAAAGCACGTTTTCTTTGTTCGGACGCTCTCCCTCATTTAACTTAACGTAGGTCCTTACGCAGCCGCTGGTTAAGGTGGTCTTTGCCCAGGATTCAAGCATGGGCATGAACCTTCCCACGATAAACCTGAAGCTTTCGAGTTCTTTCTTAAACTCCGAAAGTTCGGCAAGCTCGTCCTTTGACAGTCTCCCAAGTTCCTTAAAGAGCCTCATGGCTTCGCCGTACATTTCGTGATAGTCGTCGGCTCTTGTGTTGTGGGTATCGCTTCCCGAGGTTGCGGGAATGTATCTTCCCTCTTCGAGAAGGTCTCTCCAGAACATGGCAGCCTTTGCATTGGTGCTTCCGAAATACATGGGATTGGATCCGTTCCAGATCTCCATGGTCTCGAAAATGTCCGTCATATCGTAGAAATCACGGTTCCAGGAGATGGATACCTGTAAATCCCTCGGGTGATTTAACTGGGGAAGTCCCCCCTTCTCTCTGATCTCATCCGTGATACGTACGAATTCTTTTCTTAAACGGTCCTCGGTACGCTTTTCTCCGAGAGGAATGTCGTAGATTACGTCAAAGCCGTCGACTCCCAGAGAAAGCACGTGACCGTTGCTTGTTGATATTTCCTTGGAAGGAATGGGGAAGAAATCAGGCTTCTCGCAGGCCTTCCAGTCTTTGTGATTTAAGATGTTGTGGTGGTCGCTCAAAGCTCCGTAGGTTAATCCTAAGGCTCTCATCGAATCCGCCACTTCCGCCGCCGACTCGATAACGTCGTCGGTGCCGCCCCAGACGGGACTTGAGTAGATGCTGTGGTGATGGATATCACCCGCAAAATACCCTTCTTTTTCAAGATTGACAAAACGCGTAAGCTCAGCCTTAACTTCGGCAGTTTCACCGGCCTTTACTTCGATGTGCCGGTATTCGCTTACGTACTCGGAACCCTTGGAGATCTTCACAAACCAGAAGCCTTCAGGGATTCCCGTAAGGAGTTTTCCGTCCTCACCCGTGATCTTTCTCACAAAATCGATACGCCCTACGGGAGTGTATTCATCCGTAAGGAGATTGTCTTTTTCTTCGCCGTAAAAACGCACTTCACAAAGAAGGGGTTTTCCTTCGGACGTTACCGTAACCTCTACGGAACCCGCTCTTCTTTCGGTGGTTTCGGGAGCCTTTTCACCCTTCTTATCAAGATAAGCCTTCAGTGCTTTCAAGGCCCGCTCCATCTTATCGGCATTCATGTACTTCCGATATTTGAAGAATTCGCTTGCGCCCTGCGGATCGTCCTCCGGAAGCGCCTGCATCATATCGATTCCCAGTGATAAAAACTTGGTTAACTTGGACATTTTATCTCCCTGTTGTCTTTCTCATCAGTCCGCCTTGTTTAAGAGGCTGTAGTCAAATCCCGTAAGCTCTATCTCGCCGCAGCGCGAACATGCCACAAAGTGACCGGGTTCAACCTCTCTGTACTCGGGTGTCTCAAGAGAGCACTTCTCGGTGCAATATCTGCATCTGGTGTGGAAATAGCATCCGCTCGGAGGATTTGCGGGATTGGGGATCTCGCCCTTAAGAGGGATCCTTTCTCTCCTGTAAGTCGGGTCCGCAACGGGTACCGCAGACATAAGCGCCTCAGTGTAGGGGTGCTTCGGATGTGCGAAAATATCCTCAGTGGAACCGTACTCAACCAGTCTTCCGAGATACATAACACCCACCTTGTCGGAAATATGTTCTACCACCGACAGATCGTGCGAAATGAAGATATATGTGAGTTTAAATTCCTTCTGGAGGTCCTTTAAAAGGTTAATAACCTGTGCCTGAATCGAAACGTCGAGAGCCGAAACAGCCTCATCGCAAACGATGATTCTGGGGTTGATTACAAGAGCTCTTGCGATTCCGATACGCTGTCTTTGACCGCCCGAAAAAGCATGGGGATATCTCATTAAGTAAGTAGGGTTAAGTCCTACCTTTGCAGCCATATCCTTTGCACGCTGATCCATCTCGGCCTTTGACATGTTGGGGTAATTTGCTCTGAGGGGCTCCTTAATAATGTCAAGAACCGTCATTCTGGGGTCGAGTGAAGAATAAGGATCCTGGAAGATCATCTGGATATCCTTGCGGATGTCCTTCATTTTCTTTTTGTCGGCCTTTAAGAAATCCAGTTCTTCGCCTTCCTTGGTCCTGTAGAAAACTTCGCCTTCCGAAGCGCCGTAAGCACGTACGATGCAGCGGCCCAGTGTAGTCTTTCCGCAACCCGACTCGCCTACGATACCGATGGTTTCGCCTTCCTTAACGGAAAAAGAAACGTCGGTGACCGCTCTTACGGTGACATTCTTGGAGGTAAAACGCTTATGAAGTCCTTTGACTTCGAGGATGTTATCTTTTTCCACGTTTTTTGCCTCCTTTCGCGTTTTCTTCTGCTTCGGCGGCTGCCTTTGCTTCGTCTTCCTTTATCTGCTTCATGGCCGCTTCTCTGTGAGCAAGACATGCGGGATTCTGGCAGTTAAAGCATGCGATCTTGTGACCGGGTTCGATTTCGACAAGTTCCGGTTCAGCCTTGTCGCAAAGGCCTTCGATACGGGCATCGCATCTGTCGTAGAATCCGCAGGCCTTGGGAAGGTTCATTGCAAGCGGAACGGTACCTTCGATGGAGAAAAGACGCTCATCCTTCCTGCCGCCTATCTTGTGCACGGAGCCCATAAGGCCGCGGGTGTAGGGGTGCTGAGGATTTGCGTAGATGGTCTTCGCGTCACCGGTCTCAACTATTCTGCCAAGGTACATAACAGCCACTCTGTCACACATGTTTGCCACAACGCCCAGGTCGTGGGTGATAAAGAGGATGGCCATGTTGAACTCCTTCTGGAGTTCCTTCATAAGCTCAAGGATCTGAGCCTGAATGGTAACGTCGAGAGCCGTGGTGGGCTCATCGGCGATAAGTAACTTCGGGTAGCAAACCAGCGCCATGGCGATGAGAGCTCTTTGAAGCATACCGCCCGAAAACTCGTGAGGGTACTGCTTGTAGCGCTTCTCTACATTTGCGATTCCCACCTTTCTCATTACCTCAAGAGTGATCTCTTTTGCTTTTTTCTTGTCCTTGGTAATGTGTAAAAGGGTGCATTCGTTTATCTGGTTTCCGATGGTGTACATGGGCGAAAAAGCAACCATGGGCTCCTGGAATATCATGGATATCTGCTTTCCTCTGATATCGCGGATCTCCTTGCCGCGGGGATTTAACGAAAGAAGGTCGATTTCTTCGTCATCCGTGGTCCTGAACATGATTTCGCCGTGGGGTACACATTTCTTTTCGTTTATTCCGAGTATTGCCTTACAGGTAATTGACTTGCCGCACCCCGACTCACCTACGAGACCGAGGGTTTCGCCCTTCTTTATCTCAAAGTTCACGCCTCTGACGGGTGTAAGGAGACCTTCCAGCATCTTGATGTCAACATGGAGGTCTTTAACTTCAATAATGTTATCTTTTTCCATAAATCCTCCGGTCTACTTGTAGGGATCTGCCGCGTCGCGCAGGCCGTCTCCAAGGAAGTTGTATGCAAGAACCGTAATGGTTACAAAAATGATCGGGATAAGCTTGTGAGGGTGGCTGGCTATATCGGTAACCGAGCTTGCCTCCTGTAAAAGCACGCCCCAGCTGGTGGCGGGGGATTTAATACCGAGTCCTAGGTACGACATGGAAGTTTCGCCGACGATGGAGCCGGGGATACCCAGGGTCATGGATACGATGAGGTAACTCATGAAACCGGGAACCAGATGCTTCCAGATTATCTTCCAGGTGGATACACCGGAAATGCGGGCCGCCATAACATAATCCTCATTTTTGAGGGAAAGGAACTTACCGCGTACCACTCTGGCCATACCCGTCCAGTTGATGAACGAAAGTATCAGGGTCATATAGAAGTACATCTTGATGGTGGAAATTCCGGGAGGAATTGCCGCGGAAAGTGCCATCCACAAGGGTATCTGAGGCACTGCACCGATAACCTCGATAATACGCTGAATGATAATATCCGTTACGCCTCCGAAGTATCCGGAAATCGAACCTATCAGGATGCCCAGGAAGAAGGAAATGATCGCACTGGCGAAGGGAATCGTAAGGGATATTCTCGCGCCCAGCAGGACTCGCGAGAAAATATCACGTCCCAGAGAGTCTGCACCGAACAGGAATATCTTCGCTCCCGTTCCGCCCTTGGAGCCTTCTCCCACACCGAAGAGGTGAAGGTCGCAGGGGATGAATCCCAAAATCTTGTAAGGCGTTCCGTGTACAAAGAACTTGATCTTATAGTACTCGGAAAGGTCTTCTCCGATGGTAACGGTAAAGTCCGTTTTGTTGATGGACTTGGTTATCTTTAAAACGTAAGGGCCTATATGCTCGCCCTCATAAACCGAGTAAATGTTTGTGGGTGCGGTATTCTTGTAAAGACCGTCAAATTCTTCCAGACCGTAAGGAGCAAGGAAATCCGCAAACAAAGCAGCGATGTAAAGGATTGCAAGAATAAGGAAGGATACTCTCGCAAGCTTGTGCTTTTTAAGCTTTCTTGCCATTAAGGTCCACTGGGAAGCAAGATAATAATCTTCTTTGGATTTTTTCTTAGCCATTATCTTCCACCTCCCGAATAGCGGATTCTGGGATCAAGGAAGGCAAGCGCGATATCGGACAAAAGAATGCCCACAACAACCAGGATTGCCTGAACCATGACTATACCACCCGCAAGATACATGTCCTGGGACTGAAGTGCTTTGTAAAGAACAGGTCCCTGAATCTGCATGTTAAGAACCATGGCGGTTACGGTAGATCCGGAGAAGAGGCTCGAAAGCACGCCGCCCAAGCCCGAAACCGTGGGGTTCATTGCCGCTCTGAAGCAGTATTTCATGACTATCTTACCTTCGGACACACCCTTTGCTCTTGCGGTAAGCACGTACTGTCTTGCCACTTCGTCAAGCATCTGGGCGCGGACGGAACGGATGATTCCGCAGGTTCCGCTGGTACCGATAACGATTATCGGGATGATCATACGCTTCAGGAATTCGCCGAAATTATATAGATGAACGCCGTTTAACAGCATCTCCTGAGAGAACAGACCAACGTTGGCGCTGCCCGTCCACTTGTATGAGAGATACATCAGCACAATAGCCAAAATGAAGTTTGGTATCGCGGTTCCTATAAATCCGATGATGGAAGAAATGTAATCTCCCACCGAATACTGGTGTGTACTTGCGTACACCGCGATAGGAAGAGATACCAGATACTGGAAAAGCATGATGATGGCCGTAACGCCTATAGTAATGCCGAGACGGTCGTTGATAACGCTCCAGACGTCCCGCCCGTATGCAAAAGAGAATTTCCAGTTGTGGTGTGAATGATACAGTCTGTAGTAAGGTGTATCCGTGGGGGTCCAGATGATGTCCTTTACCCACTTTATGTACTGCTGCCATACAGGCAGATCAAGACCGTAATCCGCTCTCATGGATGCGGCATAATCTGCGTCCACAAGTTCACCTTCCGAAGCCAGCGCGGAAATATGCGCAGAAACGTAATCTCCGGGCGGAAGCTGGATCACAAAGAAAACAAGTATGGAAATCAGGAGCAGCGTAGGGATAAACATCAGTATTCTTTTGATGATATACTGCACCAGGTCTTTCCGGAAAAAATTTTTTAACGCTTCCATAAGAAGTGTCCCTTTCTCATTGAAAAACCGGAGACGTGGAAACCTGTTCCCACGTCTCCGGGGTATTTAACCACTAAATTTTGCTTGGAAGACTTAATTATTCAGCCTTGAAAAGCACCTCGTAGTGAACGATGTTCTGGTTCTGATACTTGTCGGCATATACCAGAGTATCCGCATAGTTGTGGATCTTGGAGTTTACGATTACATAGCCGTTGCCGTTCTTAAGATAAGCGATGGACCAAAGGTTCTTCTTGTGGATCTCGAAAATCTGAAGGGCGATGGTTTCTCTTTCGGAGTCGCTTTCGGTAGCCTTCCACTGTTCGTAGAGTTCTACAAGCTTAGCCATGTCGCCTTCGGGCTTAACACCCTTGGCTCCGCCCGTTGCATAGTAGGTACCGTATTCGCCGTACCATTCTGCTGCCTGAGCGATGGGAACGAAGGGAGCGGGTCTGTCGTTAAGACCAAGTCCGCCGATCTCGGTGTGAGGTCCGAGACAAGCATTCCACTCGTTGTTATCGATGACGGTATCGTATGCGGTAAGCTCAAGGTTCTTCTGCGCGGTCTTGATACCAGCTGCATTGAAGTACTTGGAAAGAACCGCATATGCGGAAGTGTCGGATTCGGGTGAATCATATGTGTAGAATACGATCTGGCAATCGGTGCCGTCTGCGAAATCGTAGAAGCCGTCCTTGCCCATTACAAGTCCGCAGCCCTCAAAAAGGGTCTTAGCCTTGGCTACATCATACTCTGTCCACTTGTTGGTCCATTCTTCGTCATAACCGAAGTTACCGATACCGGGCGCACACTGGCCGGGCTCAAGGAAGCCTTCGGAAAGAAGCTGTGAAACTTCGTTTCTGTCTACGCAGATGGACATTGCCTGACGGAAGTCGGGATTAGCAAAAAGCTTAGCGTAGTTCTCGTCGGGAGTGGTGTAGTTAAAGGTGATCTGGGTGCTGCCCCAGTTAACGTTTGCAAAAGTCTTAAGTACAGCCTTGGTCTCGGTTGCATTGATGTCCGCAAGAGCAGATGCGATATCCTTAACATCGATGTCAAGAACATCAAGAGATCCGTCACGGATAAGGAGGGACTTCTGGGCATCATCGCTGACTGCATTGAAGTGAAGGGCATCAAGATAAGGAAGCTGATTGCCTGCTGCGTCAACCTTCCAGAAGAAAGCGTTTCTTTCTGCTACGCAAAGATCGTCCTTGATGGAGCTGTTTGCGGGAAGAGTGAAAGCGCTGATGGTGGGAAGTCCGGGACAGTTCCACCAGTTATAGGTTGAAGCCTTACCAACGTCCTTGGTTGAAGCTCCGTCGATACCAAGTTTCTTTGCTGCTGTAAGAACCGCTTCTTCGTTACGCTCACCGGGGTTGGGCCAGTAAGGGTTCTCTACATATTCATAGCCTTCGTAGTTGGGAACGAGATCCTTTAAATAGTGGGAAGGAGCCCAGCACCACTTGAAGTCGCCGTCAAGGATGAAGTCAGCTTCATACTTGGGCTGTGTGAAGGTCCATGTTACGGTGTACTCATCAACCTTATCAAGCTTTGCAAAAGTCTGAACGTCGTCAACCTTCTGGTCAAGAAGCATCTTCCAGCCGGTTCTCTTGCCGTCGAAGTTGTTTAAGTGGCACATGTAGTACCAGAATGTGATGTCGTCTGCATTGAAATCATCGCCGTCGGACCATTTCATTCCCTCTCTTAAGTGGAATGTCCAAACGGTGGAATCTGCATTGTGCTCGATTGCCTTAACAGCGTTGGGATACCAGGTTCCGTCACAGTTGAAACGGATGATGGATTCGGCGGTAGGTCTGGAAAGTCCCCAGCCGGAAACGCCTACCCAGTTGATAACGCCACCGTAGGTACCGATCTCAAGAGGAGTTCCGTTGGCGTCGGTTCTTTCAACAAATACATTGTCTTTATCGGGAACTCTGTCTTCCACTTTGGGAAGAGATCCTGCCTTAACCTTCTCGGCAAGCATGGGAGCTTCCGAATAGGTTTCTACGGGCGTATCGGGCACTGCGGGAGTGCTTACCGATGCGGTAGAAGCAGGAGTACTTGCGGGTGTACTTGCGGGTGTGGAAGCGGGTGCTTTACCGCAGCCTGCCAGCAACGACACGCACATTGCAGCAGAAAGAACGAGTGCTGCTATTTTGTTGCCATTCTTTTTCATGTTTAACCTCCAATAGTTTGATGCAGCCGCACGTGTTGTGCGGATCACAACTGTCGATTTCATCTTAACGATTTTGATTGTACATATCTACTCATTTCTTTGTATATTTTGAGTATTTTGTGTGCATTTTTTGTCTTTTGTGGGTATCTTTTGGGAAAACGGGCGCAAAAAATGACAGGTAATCTTCAAAAAGCAAAGATTTGCCTGTCATTTTTTCTTGCCAAAGCGAAAAAAAAATATGTTATACTAAATTTAAGAGGAGAATTCACCATGACAAAGAAAGAATACATAAACGAGATCAACAGAGTCATCGATAAAGGCCCATACAAGGACAACTGGCCCTCTCTTTCGGGGCGTAAGACCCCATCCTGGTATTATTCGGGAAAGTTTGGCATTTTCATTCACTGGGGAATATACTCGGTGCCCGGTTTTTCCAATGAATGGTACTCAAGAAACATGTATCGGCCCGGCACCCGCGAATATGAGCACCATCTTGCAACCTACGG
>DBVS01000083.1:262-1960 GCA_002308235.1 Lachnospiraceae bacterium UBA1258 | reverse complement strand
CCCAAGCGGAACGTGGCAGGAGAATTGAAAGAAGAATGTGAAAAGCAGGGCCTTAAGTTCTGCGCTTCAACCCACAGGGCGGAGCACTTTTTCTTTATGAACATGGGACGTACCTTCGAAAGCGATGTCGACCCCAACAAGGAATGGTTTGATTTCTACGCTCCCGCCCACTACGAAGAAAAACTGGGCGTAGTCATGACAGGAACCTGCGATATCGTTGATGAAGTGGGACCCACGGATGAGTGGTGCGAAGACTGGCTGGTGCGCACCTGCGAGATTATCGACAGATACCGCCCTGCGCTTATCTACTTTGACTGGTGGATCCAGAATGAGAAGTTTAAGCCCTATTTAAAGAAGCTGGCGGCCTACTACTATAACCGGGCCGAAGAATGGGGCATGGAAGTTACCATTGATTTTAAGCACAACGCCTTTCCTCTCGGAACCGCAACACTTGACATCGAGCGCGGTTCTCTCGGGGACGTGTTCCCCTACCCCTGGCAAACGGACACCGCCATCGGAAACCGTTCCTGGGGCTACACCAAGGACAATGAGTTCAAGTCTTCCTATGAGTGCGTAACCACCCTCATAGACGTGGTTTCAAAGAACGGCATGCTTCTTTTAAATATCGGTCCCAAACCCGACGGTACCTTCACGGAAGAAGAAACCCGTGTGCTTTCGGAGATTGGGGAGTGGCTACGAACCAACGGCGAAGGAATTTACGATACCGAACCTTACAAGTTCTACAAAGAAGGGGAGCACCAGGTTAAGTCGGGAATGTTTGCGGAAGGGGAAGTGCCCTACAACACCGAAGACTTCAGATTTACGTACAAGAAAGGCGTGCTTTACGCCTTCCAGATGAAACCCTCAAAGGAAATCCTCATCAAGTCTCTTCACACCGACCGGTGCGGAACCTGTATTGAAAGTGTAGATGTGCTTGGAGCCAATGTTGTCACTTCATGGGTCTGCGACCACGAGGGGCTGAAGGTAACTCTTGCAAATGAGCCTGTGAGCGAAATGCCCCAGTGCCTGAAGATTGTCCTGAAATAGGCAACAGCCCCTCCGAACCGAGGGGCTGTTTTTATGTGAGAGGTCGGAAGGTTAAATCAACCCTCAATCCCAATCCTTCTGCTATTCGTTTAATAGTCTGCAACGTGGGATTGGCTTCTCCTTTCTCAATCTTGCAGATATCTGACTGAGTTATCCCTGTTCTTGCAGCCAATGCTCTCTGAGAAATTTTCTTTTCTTCTCGTGCACGAAGCATGGCCTTAACAAGCTGCATTTCGGGTTCGAGCGCATCCCACTCTTTTTTGAACTCGGGATCTTTTTTCTTTTTCTCAATGACTTCTCTGTATGTGAGTTCCATAGGCTACCCCTCCTTCTTTATATTTCGTGACATATATTCCGCACGATACTTTTTCGCTCTACTGATTTCTGAGCGGGGCGTCTTTTGGGTCTTCTTTGTAAACCCATGCGTCAATATGGCTTTCTTATCTAAAACAAAAAAATACAAAACTCTGGTAATATCTGATCCTATTTCTGACCTTAGTTCAAATATTCCATCTCCCAAAGGCTTCGAATAGGGCGACCGCAATTGAGGCCCGAACTCCTCGAGGAGATCAATTGTCCAATATATTTTCGCGCTCATCTTAACAGACTGCGCCTCGATAAAATCATATGCCGGGAATGTCCCATCCGGCA
>DBVS01000083.1:0-249 GCA_002308235.1 Lachnospiraceae bacterium UBA1258 | reverse complement strand
CTGACTGCGTATGTTTCTCTCACTGTGTCCTTTCTTTGATATGTTTTATCATATCAATTATATTATAGTTTATCTTTTTTGTCAAACGCAATCATCCATAGCAGGTAATAAGTGAAAAACAGGCGAAACGCCCAAGACAATGCGAAGAAGAAACGCATCTTTATGTCCATAATAATAGCCAAAGAACACGATTATGTCAATTTTTATCGATATAGTTTTCGACAGAATATAATCCTGCCTGATTGTGAC
>DBVS01000022.1:12863-27850 GCA_002308235.1 Lachnospiraceae bacterium UBA1258 | reverse complement strand
GCCTGATCTTTAAGACGTTCCTTTGTATACCAGGACTCATTCTCGGCTTCTTTTATTGAGGTTACGAATCTACCGTAAACAGGGACGTTGCTCTCGTTTGAGTAGACCATGCAGTTATAATACGGAGGCCCGGAATTTAACTGAAGTACCTTTGAAAGTTCGTCCGTGATGATATTTCCGGCAACAATGGGGTTAGCCTCTACCTTACCGCGAAGCACATCGATGATGGTGCTGTCGACGGTTAAGTGATTCAATCTAACGTCCGCCTGCGAAATCTTATCCGTCAGGTCGAAAATATACTGGGAAGCCACCTGCTCATAGGACGTGATTGCCACTTTTTGGGCCATGCCGATGAAAATCCTGAATATTATCGCCGCACCAACCGCAATGGGGATGATACTGATAATAAGCGAATTGACCACAAGCTGCCTGAATATGCTGTTGGAGGAGGCTTTTGTTTTTCTCAAATTCTGCTCCTAGAGAGTTTCTACATTTATTTCGTTATCTATGAATCTGTAGGTGATCTTCACCACTGTGTTGTCGTGGGGGATCATAAGTTTTCGTTTGTGGGCGGAACCGCTTCTTGGGAATCTGTCGTGGCAGTAGGTGGCGGACAGGGTTCCGTAGAGAGATACCGCGAAATCGTATTCACCCGCATAGGGCATTATAAAGGACAAAGAATAAGTATTGTCGCCGATATAGTACATTCTGGTGATCTCACTGTTGGAGTCGTTTGCCGCGGCTCCCACGAAGGGCTGGAAGCTTCCGTACAAAACTATCTTTTCGGGCAGTTTAAGGCCCGTCTTTAAATCGTATTTATCAAAGGCACCGTATCTTATAAGGTCCTCGGGATTTGACATGTTCTTTCGAAGGTCATCGTCTCCCTCTCTCCAAAGCCTTTCGACCGTGTCCTCTTGTCCAAAGCCCATGGGGCAGGCGGCTGAAGGGTTGTTCATTTGATATCTTCCCTGGATCCCGTATTCGCCGTTGTCGGCGCGTTTGACGATCATCTTGGCGCTGCTGAGTCTCCTGCAGAAAGGAACCTCGAAATAAGCGTTTTTGTTGTTTACGGCCACCCACCTGTAGGTGTACTCAAGAAATTTGTCCCTCGATTCTTTGTCCTGATTTGCAAACCAGGCGATCTGATCGTAACCCCACCAGTCCATACCGGCTCTGTCTTCAACGGAAACTGTGGAGAAATCGTCGATCATCTTGCCGCCCCAGTTATCGTATTCCATAAGATAAGGCATGGTGTTTGCGGACCATCCGTTGGGATTTAAACCCCCTTCGCTGAAGCCTTCACGCACAAGCACCAGCTTGTCTCCCGGGCGATCCCTTAAGGCAAATCTCGTAAAGGGCATAGCATGATAATCAAAAAGCAGCTTTCCTCCCACATTTACGCCGTGGGTGTGGGCATCAAGAAGGACCTTGTGCCGACGGGCATGAGTCTTCGCATATTCACGGATCATGTCAAAAAGCTTGTAAGTTTCGGCATAACCTCTGTCATTTGCGGTGTAAAGGTGGATCTGCCCCATGTGGAGAGCTTCATATCCGCAATCGATATAACGGGTGGCTCTGTAGTAAAACCACATCCGGGTCTCAAGGCGCGTAATATCGGGAATCCCGCCGTCGTCTCCATCCCAGGAAAAGCCGTGGGGCTGTTCCGTGAACAGAATGTCCGACAGTCTAAAATTCCTGTCTTCAGGCTTAAGTCCGAAGGCTTCAAACACGTAAGCAGGGATCTTTATATCGTTTAGTTCTTTGAATACCGCCTCAAACACGCAGGCCTGAAGGATGATCTCAGGATCTGCGGCATGCACTCTGTCCGCCAGGGACTTGCTCATTTCAAAGTGCCTGTCGTCATCCATTATCACATACCAGATGCCCGACGCGCGACCCAAAAATTTGGCACCGATTTTCTTTATCACTCTGATATCGTCTTCGAGAGTGTCGCTTAAGTAAAGGTCTGCTGCCGTAACCGACCGCTCAAGGTAGTTGCACAGTACCTCTTTTGAAATTGTTCCGTCAAAAGAATAATCTTTCATGCTGCCCCCTTAGAGTTCAATAAGGGGAGATACGCAGACCAGGTTCTCCATTATCGCTTCCCCTCTGTAAAGCTTCGGAACGATTCTCTTACCCATTATACCGCTTTTTGCAAGGGTAGCACAATTTCCCGAAACAACGATTTCTTTTTCCTCGGATTCCGTGGTAAGAACAATCCTGAAAGGCTCATTTGAAGCCTTGTATCCAAGTTTTCCGGTATCGATTATCTCGAATTTGAGGTCGCTTCCGGAAGCATCGCACTTAAGGATGGGGCTCTTTGAAATCCATGTTTTCTGAGTCTTTATTGCTTTCGCAAGTTCTTCTTCAATGTTTGAATTGTCGGCAGTCTCGGACTCGATGTAGGTGGCGAAATTATCGGAAAAATCCCAAAGTCCGTGAAGGTCCATTCCTGCGGTAGCCGCAAGCTTTTCTCCCTTAAGTACCAAGTCCTGCCAGTAAAGAAGCCCTCTCTCGTTAACCTCGTGCAAGGGTTCAAGGTCGTTTGAAACCTCGATAAAATCCACATCCGAATAATCGGTTAAGGTCATATCGAACCGACATCCCCGTGCAAAGGGCGCGCCGTAGGAATAAGGATGGGCAACGCCCGCAAGGGCTCCCAAAGCTTTCGCACGTTTAAAGAGCTTCTCCGGATTGTGAAGGTCGATATCTTCCCAGTCCACGTACTTTGTCAGGTTAAGACAAAGAATGTGTCCGTAGTAACTCGTAAGTTCCATTCCCCTGATAAGTCCTATGGAAAGCCCCTTTTCTTTGATGATGTCCGCTATTTTCTTCTGTCCCGAAATCGTGTTGTGATCGGTGATTGCAAAAGCATCCACCTTGTCTTTCAGCATGTGCTCCGTGAGTTCCCATGCGGTTATGGATGCGTCGGATTCGGTTGTATGGTTGTGTAATTCAAGTCGTTTAAACATGTCTGCCCCTCCCTACTCGCACTCAACGGTCACTGAATATGCCGTTGCGTCCTTGATGACGTTAAATACCAGAACGGTAACCTTTAAGGCTCCTGTGATCTTACCTGTCGGGAGACAGCCTTCCGAAACCACATCGCCGAAGGACATAGTGCGTTTACTGAGCTGCTTGTGGATACAGCCGATAAATTCGCCGTTTAAAAAGGCCGAAAGGTGAATTTCGGTCTTGCAGTTTCCCTTGACCATTTCGGCAACTTCGGCATCGCTTGCGGCGTCGATATTGTATTCGCCGTTGCATTCGTCTCTGAAGGCTTTGATGACGGAGGCATCGATCTCCGAATCTGTGTAGCGCCTCTTGGACTCGTCGAATTCAAGGGTTATCTTCATGTTTTTGTATTCGCGGTTTAAGCTGACATTGTATGAAATCTGGCCGCAAAAGCCCTTGTCAAGCTCGCCCCTTACAGTATAAATCTTATCCATAACACTCTCCTTTAAGAATGAATTTTTTCCCAACATATTATCTCAAATCGCCGTTCAATAATAAATATACTATTCTACGAATTGTGGTGTAAATAAGTGAAATGTACACAGCAATTCAGTGTTTTTTCCATTTACAGTTCAGCCTGAAAAATCGGATAATTTATGCTGAAGAGATAAATCCTTGCGGCGTCGGACAGAACCGTTTTTTACAAAGCAGCTTACTGCGAAAGGATGGATATTTATGGCTGAAATCAAGATGACCAAGCCCTCTCAAAGCGGAATTGCCCTGGGCGGAATCGGAACGGGAAGTGTGGAATTAAGACCTGACGGGGAATTCCACGCCTGGCAGATTGCCAATCCCCCCAGAATGACCCGGGTCTCTTGGGAAGAAAAGGTCTATGACGGCGAGTCCCATACCGGTGCTTTGTCCTTCTATGTCCGTACAGAAAGCAAGGGTAAACGCCCCGTTGTCCGTAAACTTGGTTTGAAAACAGAGCCCGATGATTTTACCTACCGTCTGTTTCCTTGGAACAAGCCCGCTGAATCCATCGATTTTAACGGTCGTTTTCCCGTGTGCGAGCTTGATTTTAAGGACGAGCTTCTTCCCTGTGCCATAAAGGAACGGGCAGTGGCTCCCTTTGTGCCTCATCAGACGCAAGTTTCCGCCACACCCGGTTTTTATATCGATTTTGAAGTTGAAAACACTTCCAAAGAACCGTTAACGGTAAGTCTCCTCGGAACTCTGGTACCCGAATTCTGTAACGGCGAGGGCTCCGTAAACTCTCTTTCCGGTGACGGTAAGTCCGTAAGCGTAACAATCGGACCCTTAAAGAAAACAAAGGCTCCCGATTGTGGCAACGTAACCTTAAGTATCGGCGGTGACGGCGATAAAAGCTATATTGCCGCGGATTATCGGAAGTTTATCAGAGAATACATCAACGACTCGGACTTCGGCGTAAGTCAGGAATCGGTGCTTTTTCAATTTAGGGAAAACGGGGCCCTTTGCAACAGTGAACCGCTAACCCCGTCCCCGAAGCTCAAAAAGAACCTTGATTCGCTTTCGGATGCCGAGATTGACACCCTTTTCGAAACTTACAGCCGCTATGCGTTTGCGGCTTCGATTTTAAAGCGCCTTCGGGAAGTTAATCCAAAGTTCCCCGAATCGCGCGCGGATGCGCAAGCTTTCCTCGAAAGCTTTGCATGGCAACCGCAGCACTTTAACCCCAAAGATTTCGGAGCAACGGCTCTTTGCAGTCGTGTGGAACTGGCGCCCGGCGAAAAGAAAACCGTTCATTTCGTTCTTTCCTGGTATTTCCCCAATCATTTTTCGGAAGACGGAATCCGCCTCGGTCACTTCTACGAAAACCTTTACAAAAACTCAAAGGAAGCCAATGACTTTCTTTGTGAGCATCGCTCGGAAGTATTTGACAAAGCAATTGCTTTTTCGAAACTTCTCTATTCGACGAGCCTTCCGGAAGTCTTCCCCGACAGTTGGAGTGCTCACTTAAACACTATCGTCAAAAGCTCGTTTTATATCAAAAACGGGAAGTTCGGTCTTTGGGAAGGCCAGGGATATTGCGGCTTCCACACCATGGATATCACGTATCACGCTTCCTTCGGACTGCTTTCGCTCTTCCCCGAATTGCAGCTTAAGCAGATGCTGATGAGCGCAGGACTACAGCGAAGAGACGGTCGCGTCCCCCATTGCTTTAAGCCGGACCTTGAGCAGGTGGACGGCGGTTTCGACCGCGTGGACCTTAACATACAGTTTTCACTGATGGTTATGCGGGATTATCTCTATACCGGCGACAGGGATTATCTTGAAACCATGTGGCCCCATGTGGTAAAAGCCATGAGATTCATCGGTAATCTCGACACAGACGGTGACGGTCTCCCCGATCATAATACAAAGCGAAATACCTACGATGCATGGAGTTTTTCGGGTGCCTCCGCATATATCTCGATCCTGTGGCTTGCAGCCTTAAAGGCCTGCGTGCAAATGGCCCGCGAAATTGGAAACAAGCCTTGCGAAAAAGAATGGGAAAGCACCCTCAAAAAGGGCCTTAAATCCCTGGAAGAGCGCCTTTGGAACGGCAAATACTATAATCTTTGGTGCACGGACAAAGAAACGGATGAGAGCCTGATGACGGGACAGCTTGACGGTGAATGGTTCTTAAGAGCCTCCGGCATGGGCGGAATCTTAAGCGACAAGCGGGTTAAGGATGTTCTGAAGATCATTTTATCCGAGAACTTTGACCCCGACGGCGGGCTTATCAATGCTTCCTGCCCCAAGGGGAGGCATACCACCCTTTATACTCATAAAAACTGCCAGACGGAAGCCACATGGACCGGCATCGGTTATTTCGTATCCGCCCTGGCTTTGGATGTGGGGCTCTTTGACGAATCCCTCAAGATCGTTACCGCCATACATAAGAATCAGTCAAGATTCGGAGCCCTTTGGGACCACTGGGAGTGCGGACACCACTACACCCGCCCCCTTTCAAGCTGGACCACCCTCAATGCGGCACTGGGGTTATCTGTGGATGCTTCGAAAAAGACGATTCGTTTAAAGCCCTTCACAGAGGATGTTACCCTTCCTTTGTGCGTTCCGGGTGTGCTTGCCACAGTGACTGTCAAGAAAGGCAAAGCAACCGTCAAATGCATCGAAGGAAGCCTTAAAGACTGGAAAGTATTGGCAGAATAAAATACACGGCATAAAGGAGTTACATTTCATGAAATTCACAAAAGACGGCACATTTAAGATCTTACAGCTTACGGATCTTCATTACATCGAAAACGACGATGACGATAAAATGACCGTAGCGCTGGTAAAGAAGCTCATCGAGACCGAAAAACCGGAGCTTATCGTCCTCACGGGCGACACGGTTTACGGTGAAGGAAACATCGGAAGAGCCCCCGAAATCTTCGGAGTCATTTCGGATTACAACATTCCCTGGACCTTTGTTTTCGGAAACCACGACGACGAGGACATCGGAAACAAAGCTGACCTTTTCAATGTAGTGGAAAAGTACAACGGCTGCCTTGCCTTTGACGACAAAGCCGCAGGCGCAGGCGTAGGCAATCATTTCGTCGATGTTACGAACGATCGGAATGAAATTGTCTGGAGGCTCATGCTCATCGATTCCGGCAACTACATAAACGGTGTTTCGGGAGACTACGATTACATCAAAGAATCCCAGATCAAATGGTACGAAGAAAAAGTTAAGGAAAACGTGAAGGGCGCCATGGCCTTCTTCCACATTCCCCTTCCGGAATACGACGATGTCTGGGCAGGAAAGCATATCGGCGAGAAGAATGAGGATATCTGCCCCAGCCGTATAAATTCAGGCTTTGCGGATCGCATGGTAAGTGACGGTATCACCCGTGCGGTCTTTGTGGGTCACGATCACATCAACGACTATGTTGGCCCATACAAGAGTATCCTTCTCGGATACGGAAGAGCCGCAGGATACCACACCTACGGCAAGGACGGTTATCTTAAAGGCGGAAGGGTCATTCTTTTAAACGAAAAGGATTCCGTGAACTTCGACACGTGGGTTCGGCTTGAAGACGGAACTCTCATAAATTCTTTCAATACCTCCCAACTCAGAAACTGAGTTACTACACAGAAAACGCCCGGTCGGTGCCGGGCGTTTTTTGTTGCGTTTAAATACTTATTTTTGCTTTTTGTAATGCTTTGAATATATTACCAGGCTGTCGCCGGCTTTTATCACGGTGTCGCCGTCGGGAATGATTATCCTGCCACGGCGTTTGATCATAACAATCAGCTCCTGTCTGGAGATGTCCAGTTTCTTTATGGGGGCTCCCACCCAGTCATGTTCATCTTTTATGGTAAGTTCCGTAAGGCGGATCCCGTCGCTTATTTCGAAGCGCTTGGCTCCGAAAATGAGCACATCATCGGGCATCAGTTTTGTATCACCCCGGGGAACGATCTCCTCATCATCCCTGATGACCACCACCAGAACGGTTTCCGGCGGGAACACAAGGTCCTTGACAAGGCGCCCGCACCAGGGATGGTTCTCGGTCATGATGCTGGTCACGAAATTAAGAGGCTTCTCCTCTTCCTTGAAAACGATCTTGTTTATCTTGGTGTAGCTTTCAACGAAGCCCGCGGAAATAATACCTGTAGGGATCGCTACCATTCCCACACCCAGGAATGATATCACGATTGCCATTATCCGGCCTCCCACGGTGACGGGATAGATGTCGCCGTACCCTATGGTCAACAAGGTCGAAGCCGACCACCATATGCCTGAAAAAGCGTTTTTAAAGACCTCGGGCTGTGCTTCGTGCTCAAGGGAATACATACAGAGGGACGAAGCAACCATGAGTATGGAAACCATTATTACCGAGGAAAAGATCTGCTTTTTCTTTTCGTTTATTACGTCCAGGATGACGTTAAAAGCGTCGTACCTGGAATTGATCTTAAAGAGCCTGAATATCCTGATAACGCGGAATACGCGGAAAGCAACCGCCCCTGCCGGGAAAACGATGGGAAGGTAAAAAGGGAAAAAGGTGAGAAGGTCCACGATGCCCGAAACCGAGAATACAAAACGAAGCCTTGACATCACCGGTCCCTTGGCAGGATAAAGAAAGTCTGCGGTGTAGAGCCTTAAGATATACTCGAGGGTGAAGATGATAACGGTAATAAGCTCCACCGCATCCAGCAAGGGTTCATAGGCCTTAAATTCCCCATACGTGGACATAATGGTGCCTGTAAGGCTTGCCAGAATCACAACGGTAATAAAAATGTCAAACGCACGGCTGGGAATGTCGTGGACGTTACCGATCTGGATTATGTCGAATATGCGGTTTTTGAATTTCTGCGCTTTTGTTTTCATGTTGTTCCTTTATTCGCCACGCGTAATCGAATTACCCTTTAAACACTCCGTAAAGCCGGCAATTCTACCATAAATTCGTCTGATACGGTGTGGGCTCATAAGCACATTTGTGACAGCGCAGGCATTCATACCAGGTGTTTGGATCCATCTGTGTTCCGCCCTGCTCAGGCCCCCAGTCATGTCCGAGTCTGGCTATCTCGTATCCACCGTTAGGCTGGTCAGCACCGCATCTGGAACAGACAGTATGTCCCGAACCGCCGGTGAGACAACCGGGCTGGACGTCAGTTACTTCCTCGGAATAGTCGTGACCGAGCGCTGCTACGGTTTCCTTTTCGGTTAACCCGCATCTTGTACACTTACGTGTATGCTCTCCCGCGGTTGTACAGGTTGCAACAACTGTGTCCGTCCATCCGCTAAAAGCATGCCCGAGAGCCCTTGTTTCCTCGGTCACTTCCTTGCCGCAGGTCTCACAAACGTGTTTTCTTTCGCCTTTGGCGGTACATGTGGACGCCTTTAAGACTTCCCACTTACCGTATTTGTGGCCGGTAGCCTTAATTGTCCTGGTTTCAAGTTCTTTCTTACAGATTTCGCAGAGTCTTGCACTTCGGCCCTCGGTTTCGCAACCGGCCTCAAGCACCACTGTCCACTCTGACGATTTAACATGGCCCGTTGCCTTGATTGCCTCGGTTTCCATCACTTTATTGCAGTATTCACACTTCTTTACCTGCGTTCCGTCTGTTTCGCAGGTGGGCTCGGTTTCAACAACCCAATCGCCTATTTTGTGTCCGGTTGCCGCTATCTCTTCGGATTCCATCACCTTGCCACAAAGCTTGCACTTCTTTACCTGAGTGCCTGCAGTTTCGCAGCCTGCTTCGGTCACAATCTCCCAGTTCCCGATTACATGCTCATGTTCGAAGCTTTCGGGAACCAACGAGCCCTCAGTAATGAGTACTACAAGTCTTTCAACACTGTCTTCCGGAAGATGAGGATAGTCAAGTATCCAGGTTTCTTCTTTATAATTTCCCGGGACGAATT
Source organism: Lachnospiraceae bacterium UBA1258 (assembly GCA_002308235.1). Lineage (GTDB taxonomy): Bacteria > Bacillota > Clostridia > Lachnospirales > Lachnospiraceae > UBA1258. The sequence goes on along the minus strand of DBVS01000022.1, from coordinate 18,504 downwards.
CAGAGAGTTTGGAGTTTCCGCGGATAAGAGCGCTCTCGCCCGCGCCGAACATTTTCTCAACTCCCGTGTATGTTCCGTCTTCGGTCTTTAACCTGACAAGGACGTTACCTTCCGTAACTTCCAGAAGGGTGTAGAAATATCCGTCATTACCGCGATAGCAGGTAACTCTGAAGGTGGTGCCCCTTACAGCCATGGTGGAGTTGGGGGTATCGACCTCATAAGTATCATTTTTGCCGAGTTTTTCTTTGAGTTCATGGAGAGTTGAACCCTCGGACATGACGATCTTCATTTCCTTGCCCTTGGATTTGCCGGAAGCCTCGATTTTAAAGGCCGTTTCGGCATCGGCGTACAAGTATTTGGATTTGTCGGCACACATGGTAAGTCCGGAAAGCGACTCAACCCTGACGGCATCGCCCGAATACAGGTGCTCACCCTTTATGAGGGCGCCGTCTTTCTTTTCGCCTTTGGCTGTAACGGTTCCTTCGACCGCGTCTACAATTATGCTGCGATAAGAAGCGTTTCTCAGAAGAAATATGCCTCCGATGACTGCTCCGATAAGCACAACGCCTGCCACCGCAACAATGATTTTTCCCTTAAGTGTTGATAAAAAAGCTGTTTTCATTCATTCCTCCGAAGGACAGATTAACTCCATAACTCCTTAAATATTATCCCCAAAAGTCGTCTGTTTTCCGAAGAAAGCCTCGTGGCGCTCATAATAATGCCGAGAAGCTTTTTGATTTCCATATGTTCAAGGTCCGCAAAATGCAGGATCCCGTTCTTTTTGAATACATCGAAGAGCTCGTCCACCGTTTCTTTGCGCTCTTCAAGAGGCTGTGAATCGATCCATCTGTTTATCTTCTCGGAGAGTCTCCGGCTGAAAGCATTGGTATCTTCCACCCTTTCAACGCCCGTTCCCACAGTTCTCCACCAGAACATGTCGTGCTGGAAAATGCCCTTTCCCTCGCACTTTACGGGAAGAAGGTCACCGACTTCTGTCATAAGTTTTCCGATTACACAGCTTTCGGGAACATACGGGTGCATTCGATCCTTTATGCGAAGAAATCCCGGTTCTTCGTTCAAATCCTCGATAAATCCCGGAGCATCCAAAAGAATGATCTCTTTAAGGCGTTTCTGAACCTTCACATCCGCAAATACAGATGAGTAGCAGGCAAGATTTCCGCCCTTGGAATGGCCCGTCACCGCGAACTTCACAAAGGGGTTCTTCACGGATTTAACAATCTTTTCAAGATATTCCTTTGCCTCAAGCTGGCCGGGAGTGGGATACTTAAACAGTGTATCGAAATTTTCCTTCCAGGAAATCAGGGATCCGTCGGTCCCGCGGAAGGTAATGAGCTTAAAGGATTTGCCGAAAGAAAAGGTGGCGGCATAAAAGGTTTTTTCTTCGTCATAGTTAATATCCTTAACGAAGTCGGACATAATTACGTCTCCGTAACGCACACTGTTGCCGACCATGAAAAGCAAGTGTTCCTTCTCATCGTAGCGGTCATCCTTGGAATCGGGATTGGGAACGTTTGAATACAGTTCCGCGAGTTCCCGCATGGTCATGCCGTCCCTAAACCGATCGTCAAAATCCATGCCGATGAGAATGGCAAAAACCATGGCATCCGCCGCATTAAAGGGAGATGCTTTCAAGGAAACGTCTGCTTTGTACTTTACGTAGGTAAGAATATTGTCCATGGAATGTATTATACGCCTAAAGCGACAGAAAATCCAGTTACAGTCAGATCCTGTCGGCTGTCACCCGGACTTTTAATGTCGATTGACAATTCCATACCGCACTTCTCGCAAATCTCAACCAGTGTTTTTATAGTAAAATTGTATTCTCTGCCTTCCCATCTGGAAACCATGCCCTGAGTCACACCGAGATAATCGGCAAACTCTTTCTGCGTCATTCCCATATCACGTCTGCGAAGTTCGATACATGCAGACAGCTTTGCAAGTGTGGTCATGGCCTTAACCTCTGCGGCACTGAACCCTTCTTTGAGCCAATCGGCTTCCTTTGCATTCGCGAGTTTTTCATCAATTCCCATGATTATTTCCTCCGTTTCTTTAACATTTAAGCCACGTGAGCCTGATCTTGGCAGTCTTTATGGCGCGTTGATAATCGCCGTCATTCTTTTCAAGAAATGCAACAAGAAGGATGACAGCCTTTCTGAATTCCTTTCTGACCGCTGAGACAGCGTATATGTCAGACGTTTCGTCCGAGTATATTTTCTCAAGTTCCAATTCTTTTTATCCTCCTTAATAATATTACTTATAGGTAATAATTGCAATAAGAAATATAACAATCCTCGATCTTTCGCCTTGTCGATATAAAACATATTTGCAGGTTTGTGAAACAACGCGGTGAAGACCGCATGAAAAAGAATCTTTAATGAAAACGTGATATTTTAAAAAGATTCTGCTAAGAGTATACTAGATATGAAATATCCTTCGGAAACACATTATAACCGACAGTTTAGGAGATGGCAAGCCTTTGAAAACGGCAATTGACAAAAAGAAAATAATCCGCATCCTGCTTTGGGTTTTTATCGCTGCTGGCTTTCTTTTTACGCGGCTTTTCAGGCTCGATGTGCTTCCCGGGGGCTTGCACATTGATGAAGCCGGCGCAGCCTACGACGCCTGGAGTCTTGCAAATTTCGGGGTGGACAGGTACCGCAACGCATGGCCTGTGTACCTTACAAACTATGGCGACGGTCAAAGTATAATGCTGGCATACCTTGGTGCACTTCTCATGAAACTAAATGGCGGAGCCTACAATGTATGGTGCATCCGTCTTCCTGAAACGCTGTTCTCTGCACTGACGCTGATTTTTGGCATAAAACTGGCTCGCGAAATGTTCGGTAAAGAAACCTTATATCCCGAGCTAACCGGGATTATGCTTGTCTTTTCACCTTATCTAATTATGATGTGTCGTTTCGGCTATGACTGCAATCTTATGCTGGGTGCCGCAACGGTCTTTCTTTACTTCTTCACCATGGGAGCAAAAACGCTTTCCACGAAGTACTACGTCCTCGCAGGCATTTCAGGTGGATTGATGCTCTATACCTATGCAATTTCACACCTTATACTACCCATATTCCTTTTAATTGCCGCAATCTATATGATGGTGATACGTCAATTCAGGATACGGAAGTGGCTTATAGCCGGCGCCAGCATTCTTCCTTTTGCAACACCTCTAATCTACTTTCACATCGTAAATTATTTCAACCTTCCTCAGACAAAATTGTTCGGTTTCACCATAACACGTCTGAAACTTTATCGGATAACATACTTCAGCCGTCCCTCGCTGCATTACTTTCTTGAAATATTCAAAAATGTCTTCATCGGCGGCAAATGGGCCTTCGACTGCGTCAAAGGCTATCCGCCGCTGACATATGCGGCAATTCCTCTTTGTACTATAGGTTTTGTATATTCGCTTGTCCGCTTCGTAAAGCAGATCGGAAAGAAGCAGTTTTCTCCTTATTTTCCCATCATTGTCTGGCCGGTAATCACATTCGGCATTTTTATGTGCGTTCATTCGGAAACGTACAGAGCGAACTTTGTCTTTTCATCTCTTGTTTTGCTGGAAGTAGTCGCAGTTTTTGCCCTGTTCTCTTCATTCAAAACCTTGCGGCAAAAAATCCCCGCCAATACATCTGCTGTGTTACTTATTCTTTCTTTCTGCGTACAGGCAGCAATGTTTTCAAAATACTATTTCACCGAATACTCCAAAGATTATCCATGTCCGAATATGTTTGGCAATGCCGTAGGCAAAGCATGCAATTACGTCCTGAATGATGAATACCTTTCAAGTCGAACCACCCGAACATCCCAATCCGTCATGTATTATCTTCTTGACGGCAATGTTTCGCCATTTGCATGCGATTTTAAGAGTCCGGAAATAGCAACAGTTAACGGTATTCTCCACAATAGTATCAAACCCGTTGAGAAACCCGAGGATGACTGCAATTACATAGTTGGAAAGGGCATTTACCAAAGTTTTCAGGGCAAACTAATTCTTCTCGGTTTTACAGCGGTCGAGTTTCCCGAATGTGTTCTATACTATAAATAATTCCTATTCTCATATCTTTTGTATAATACAAAAAGGACCCGAGCGCGTTTTCTCAGGTCCTTTTGATTTTATATTTATACCGTATTAATTTCCGTTCGCATCACAAGGAACTCGTATACTGGAACAGCCAGCTCGCTGGCAGTCATGATACCAAACATTTGAGCCTGAATCCAGCTCATACGGTGTACCCCATTGATGTCCCAATGGCGGCGTATATTCATACTCCGTCATATATCCGCACACAGTACACTCCAATCTTTTGAAGCCCTGATGTTCACAGTCAGGCTCCCCATAATAATACTGTTGCATATAGGCTGTTAATTCCAACGTATGTGCAGGTCTGGCTAAGTGTACATCCTGGGTTGCGCCGCACGTCTTACATCTCTGATGGGAATATGCTTCAGGGTCGCTGGCCCTACATGAAGGAGTTTCTCTGGATGTCTCTTCCCAGTCGTGTCCGTTTGCCGCTACAGACTGAACATTTTCTTTGCCGCATACCGAACAGACCTGTTTTCTCTCGCCTGTGTGCGTACAATCGGGATCTTTTGTCACAACCCAATCACCGTACTTATGTCCCGTTGCTTTGATCTTTTCTGACTTAAATTCCTTGCCGCAAATGGGACAAACCTTGGCACGCTTCCCCTGCGTCTCACATCCGGGTTCTTCTACCACCACCCATTCCGCTTCTGCATGGCCGGTTGCAGCTATTTCTTCGGTTTCAAGTACCGAATCGCATACGGTACATTTAATAACTCTTTCGCCCTTGGTTTCACATCCGGGTTCCTTTCCCACTTCCCAATCGCTGGGCTTATGTCCCAGAGCCTCAAGGACTTCCGTTTCCATTATCTTGTCGCAGATAAGGCACTGTTTAACCCTTGTGCCCGTCGACTCACATCCGGGTTCAACGGTAACCGTCCAGTCTCCGGCCACATGATCGTGCTCGGAAGTTTTTAAAAGTGCAATGAGTCTGTCAACGTTCTCTTTCGGGAGTTTTGAATAATCAAGTATCCAGGTGTCTCCCGAAGTGCCGGGGACAAACTCGGATATATCGAAATTTCCCCTTATAAGGGCACTTTCTCCGGGGCCGAAGGATTCTTCTTCACCGGTGTATTCCCCATCTTCGGTCTTAAGGCTTGCGGTAACTTCGCCTTCTTCTACTTCCACAAGCGTATAATAATATCCGTCTACCGCCTTGTGAACCGTCACACGGAAGGTAGTTCCGCGAACTGACATGGTGGAGTTGGGAGTATCAACTTCGTAAGTTTCGTTCTTACCGAGTTTGACCTTAATTTCGTGAAGAGTGGATCCTGAATCCATCTTTATCTTCACGTTTCCGCGCCTGGCCTTCTTATCCGCTTCCAGACTGAAGGCGGTATTTTCATCCGCATACAGGTATTTGGTGTTGTCGGTACACATGGTCAGCGCAGACTGCGTGGCTACAGACACATAATCGCCGCTGTAAAGATGTTCACCGACTATGATCTGACCGTCGCGGGCCTCGCTCTTGGCGATAACCGTTCCCGACACTTCCTCCACGGAGATGGAACGGTATCCCGGGTCATTGAT
>DBVS01000022.1:0-12838 GCA_002308235.1 Lachnospiraceae bacterium UBA1258 | reverse complement strand
GTGCCGATGGCTGCCGCTGCTATTTTCCCTTTAAGGGTTCCCAGTAAAACCGATAGCTTCATAAACTACCCTTTCAAATATAAACAGTTTCTGCTTTTTATCAGATCAATATCGTATTACGGATCACCGTAAGAATCGGGACTTTCAAATACTCCGGGCTGTTGAACGGTGGGCTTTGTTATATTTCCGTTACACTTTGAACAGTGGTAAGTTCTCGCTGAGCTTCCGTCCGCACCGCCTCCTTGACTTTGTACTCTTTGCCAGCTATGTCCGAGTCTTTGAAGCGTTTCCGTGGTTTGATAATCGCAATTCGTGCATTTATAAATGTTTTCTCCCGGTTCCATACAGGTCGCGGGAAAACTGTCCTGAGATTTTACCATGTTATGCCCAGTGGCGGGGATTCCTGCAGATTCAGTCAGGCCGCATCTTGAACATGTGTGCTCTTTCTCTCCGCTTGCAGTACAGCTTGCTTCTTGGGTTGTTGTCCATCCGCCGAAACTGTGACCCAGCGCCTTTACGGTTTCTGTTTCGGTGGCCCCACATCTTTCGCATTTATGGCTTCTTGAACCTGCCTCGGTACAGTTGGCCTCTTTTGTTACGACCCAGTTTCCGTAGCTGTGCCCGAGTGCCCTCAGCGTTTCAGTCTCAAGGACCTCATCGCAGACCGTACATCTCTTTTCCTGTTCACCCCTTGTCGTACAGGTGGGTTCGGTCGTTACTANNCTGAAGGCGGTATTTTCATCCGCATAAAGGTATTTGCTGTTGTCGGTACACATGGTCAAAGCCGATTGCGTGGCTACAGACACGTAATCTCCGCTGTAAAGATGATCACCGACGATGACCTGACCGTCGCGGGCTTCGCTCTTTGCGATAACCGTTCCCGACACTTCCTCCACAGAAATGGAACGGTATCCCGGGTCATTGATCATCACCACGGCCGTTGTCACGCCGCCGCCCACCACAATGGTGCCGATGACTGCCGCAGCTATTTTTCCCTTGAGGGTTCCAAGTAAAACTGACAGCTTCATGAACTACCCCTCCCCAAAATATGTACTCTCAAAAAACGATTTTAAATATCGTTACCATCTTCATCGCACACATATTCCTCATTGCATGCCGAACATATAGCGCGATATTCTCCTGTTGCGTCGTCAAAATGTACGCTTCCGTCAAGACATACATGGTGTCCGATTGCAGGAAGTTCCTGCTCATCCAGCCTTCCGCAAACCGAACATTGGAAGGTATGCCATCCCATCTCCACACAGGGCTCTCTCCAAAAATCCGCTCCGTACTTTGCCGTCCAGACGTGTGCCGGCCTCGAAAGCCCCTCATCCCGGGTTGCTCCGCAATTATTACACCGTTGATGTGAAACTGGATCACCGGGATAGTTTTCTGTGTCACATGTGTAGTTCTCTCTTCCTGTCTCATACCAGTCATGACCCAGTGCCGCTACAGTTTCTGTCGCAGCCGCTCCGCATCTTTCGCATACGTGCCTACGGGAGCCCGCCTCGGTACAGTTGGCCTCTTTGGTTACTGTCCAGTTCCCGTATCTGTGTCCGAGGGCCCTCAGAGTCTCTGTCTCAAGCACTTCATCGCAGACCGTGCATCTCTTCTCACGAGCGCCTCTTGTCGTACAGGTGGGCTCTGTCGTTACTATCCAATCGCTCTCCGTGTGGCCGAGGGCTTCCAGCTCTTCGGTTTCCATCACGAGACCGCAGTATTTACACTTCTTTTCTCTGATTCCCGGTTCCGTACAGGTGGGTTCGGGATTGAATTCCCAATCCCCTGCTTCGTGATCGATCTTATCAAGAGTTTCGATCAGAAGGACCTCATCGCATATGGTACAGCGCTTAACCCGGATCCCCGTAGCGGTACAGGTAGGTTCCGTATCCACGACCCATTCACCCTCGACGTGCTCATGAGGTCTTACAAGTTCTTTCGGTTCCGTTATAAGCTCTATAAGCCTGTCTACACTGTCCTCGGGAAGATTATTGTAGTCAAGGATCAGGCTGTCGTCTCCGGTCCTGCTACGTACGAATTCCGACCGGTTTCCCTCCTCTCTCATGAGCGCACTCTCACCGGGCTGAATGGTGGCTTCCTCGCCGGTATATTGTCCCGAATCGTCCTTTAATTTCACTACCACCGAACCGTTTGTGACCTCGGTTAAAGTGTAGTATACGTTTGCGGCCGTTCTGTACACCGTAACCCTGAAGATGGTGCCGCGGACGGACATGGTGGAGTTGGGCGTTTCAACCTCGTATACATCACCGGCACCCAGCTTTTCCGTAAGTTCATGAAGCGTGGATCCGGCTTCCATCTGTATCTTTATGGTACTTCCCTTCTTCCCGGAAGTATCTATCAGTTTAAATCTGGTCTCGGGGTCGGCATAGAGATGCTTTGTCTTGTCAGCACATACGGTAAGACTCGATTGCGCCTCAACGGAAACAAAGTCTCCTGAAACCAGGTGTTCTCCCACCAGGAGCTGCCCGTTCTTTTTCTCACCCGTGGCAGTAACCGTACCCGCAACCTCCTCCACGGAGATATTACGATATCCGGCATTGTGGGCCGCGATAGCCACTCCGGCCACAATTCCTCCCGTAACCACAAATCCGGCTGCTGCCGCTATGATTTTTCCTTTTAACGTACCCAAAAAAGCTTTCAGCATTTGTCCCCTCCGTTTATAAATCCCCAATTCTAAAAATACGATACGTTATTTGTTTATGATTAAGGACCACCCAGAGTTCCTGCATTTGCGAGCTGTCCGCATATCTCGCATCTATACCGTACACCGCCTCCGTTGGCAACTCCTCCTGCATTGGTACCGCCTCCAAAGCTTTGCGGATCGACCTCAACCCACTTGTGAGACTGAGGCGGATATACTTCTTCCCGTTCGTCTCCGCAGACACTACACCGATACAGCACTGTTCCGCCGTCTTCGCAGTTAGTTACGGAATAGCCGGCCTCTTCATAGTTGTGATGCGCGGGATCAGCAATAGCCTGAACTATTTCGCCGCATACAGTACATCTCTTTACTCTGGTGCCGTCCTCGGTGCAATTGGCCTCCTTGGTCACTTCCCATTCTCCGGGAGTATGGACATGGCCCTGCGAATCATCTCCCGTCTGAGTATTATCCTGCTCAGGCGTGGGCACGGGCGTAGGTTCGGGTTGGGGCGCGGGTGCCGGCTTAGGAGCCGGCTCAGGCTCGGGTTCCGGTTCCAGATTCTCACCCGCATCCTCAAGTATGGTAACGAGACGTTCCACATTTTCTTCGGGAAGGACCTCGTAATCAAGTTTCCACTTCACATTGCCGTCTTCATTGGTCATGAAGGAAGCCTCTTCCTCATCTGCCTTTTTGATGACGGCGCATTCGCCTACCTCAAATAGTTCCTCTTCTCCTGCATATTTTCCGTCGATCTGAGCAAGGTTAACCTGTACGGAGCCTTTTTCAACCTCCAGAAGGGTGTAGGATTTTTTTGCTTTGCTCTCATACACCGTGACTCTGAAGGAGGTTCCTCTGACCGACATGACAGAATTTGGCGTACTTACCTCATACACGTCGTTTTCACCGAGTTTTTCGTTAAGAACGCTCAAGGTCGAACCGGACTCCATGCTGATCTTTACGGTACTCTTTGAAAGATCCGAGGCAAATTCGATCCTGAAGGATGTATTTTCGTCCGCGTAAAGGTACTTATTGGTATCCGCGCAAAGAGTAAGGCCGGAAGCTTCGGCAACCGACACATGATCTCCGCTGTAAAGGTGTTCGCCAACAAAGAGTTTCCCGTCTTTCTTTTGTCCGACGGCAGTGACCTCACCCTTTATTTCATTGACCGCTATACTGTGGTAGCCTTTGCTCTGATAAAAAAGCACACCTCCGGCTATCCCGGCTATCAGTATAACGCCCACAAGAAAGGTTATTATTTTACTTTTTGCAGATGGACCCGCTTTCGCCATAATCCTCCCTCTTTTTAATCATCCCCTGCTGCGTTGGTCGGGTACTCCTGATAAGGACATCCCGGTCTCTGACATGAATGGAAATAACTTATATGATTGCCTTCGGTTCTTGATTCGACCGGGCCCCACAGGTGTCCGAGGGGATCGGTTTCTCTTTCGGAAATATATTCTCCGTGCGTATCATAGTAGTTGCAGGCATCACAATCCGTCACTACATGGCCAAAATCTATGCACGCAGGTTCTTCCAGAACTATCTCATGAAGTCCCATATGTCCCGTGCAGGGATCGGGTCTTGTATCGACAGCCTGACATATCGGGCATCTGTAGGTAGCTTCACCGTCTGTGGTACAGGTTCTGGTAGTCGATTCATACCTCCACTCATGCTCGGGTTTCGGCAGTTCGACATCTCTTGTCTGCTGACAGTTTCTGCAGGTCTGGTGGCTGTATGCAATCGGATTGTTATCGCTGCAGGTGTTCACGTCGCTCGACGTTTCAACCCAGTCATGTCCGAGCGCCGCAAGAGTGTTGGTTTCTTCGTGACCGCAGACTGTGCAGACTCTGGTTTCTCTTCCGGATTCCGTACAGCCGGGGGTGATGGTTTCATGCCATTCCCCGTAAGTATGTCCCGTAGCAGGGATACTTTCCTTTGCCACGATCGCGCCGCACTCGGTACATTTCCTGAGTCTCAAACCCTCTATGTCGCAGGAAGCGGAGCGTTCCACATACCATTCTCCCGGCGTATGGGTGTGTTCATCGGTATCGCCCACCACCTCGGGATCCATTGCTTCCGTGATGATCTCAATAAGTCTTTCCACGTTATCTTCGGGGAGTGTGTCGTAATCAAGAGTCCAGACGTAATCGTCCATTGTCTTTAAGAATTCGGTGGTTTCTTCATTACCTCTGGTGATTCCGCTCTCGCCGGCATCAAAGGCATGTTCTTCTCCGGTAAACTTTCCTTCCGAGTCCTTAAGTTTTACAACGACGGTTCCCGTTTTAACTTCCGTAAGCATGTAATCAAAACCGTCGGAAGCTTTGTACACGGTAACGCGGAAAGAAGTTCCGCGGACCGACATGGTGGAATTGGGAGTATCCACCTCGTATATTTCGCCGTCTTTAAGTTTTTCGTTCAATACGCTTAAGGTGGAGCCCGATTCCATATGGATCTTCACCTTGCTTTTGGACATTTCCGATGAGTACTCTATTTTGAAACTTGTATTTTCGTCAGCATAAAGGTACTTGTTGGTATCCGCCACCAGGGTAAGGGACGAATCGTTGGCAACGCTTACGAAATCCCCGTCGTAAAGATGCTCACCCACGAAAAGGGATCCGTCTTTTTTGTCCCCGACGGCTCTTACATCACCTTTTAATTCATCTACCGCGATACTTCTGTAGCCCTTGCTCTGGTAAAAAAGGACACCTCCCACGATTCCCACAACAAGCACGATCCCGATGAGGACCGGAATAATCTTACTTTTGAACGTCGACGGTTCTTTCGCCATCTTCCAAACACTCCTTAAGGTAATCTACCAATCGTTTTTCTATATCGCCCTTATCCGCCATGTCGTACATGATTGCAAAAGCTTTTTCCTTCGGAATGGGCTTTTTATAAGGTCTGTCGGTGGCAAGAAGCGCGTCACAGATATCCGCAACCGTCATAACACGTGCATCAAGGGGCAGATCCTCCGCCGTAAGGTGATTGGGATACCCACGGCCGTTCAAAAGTTCATGGTGCATGGCTGCCCACTTGGGAGAATCCTTGAAGTAAGAATTGAAATGAACCTTATCGAGGATCTTCTTTGTGATGACCACGTGGCTTTCCATGATGCCGCGCTCTTCTGCGGTAAGCGTACCCTTGATGATGCTCATGCACTTCTTTTCTTCGTCCGTGAAAAGCGCTTCGATTCCGTCGTCGGTTTCCACGGTATCGTTAAGGGATTTGGTAAGGCGGGCATTGAGTTCGTCGTTGATGAAACCTACGCCGTTTGCTTCAAACGCAACCGCAACGGCGTCATCCACTTTCTTGACTTCGGACTCGTATGTTGCTTCGTCCATATTTCCTTCAAGAAATCTTATCTTCAGTTTGAGCTTAAGTGCGTTCAAACGGCTTTCCAGTTCTTTTTCGTGACCCGCAAGACGGGTAGCCTTGTTCATGACGGAAAGGGGGATGACCAGTTTACCGATATCGTGAAGATAGGCGCCCATCACAAGCTGTTCTTTGCGGTTTTGCGTAAAGAAATCCTCTGTCTTTCCCTCTTCGTGAAGCTTGTTTATATAGTCCGCCAGTCGTCCGCAGTATTCTGCCACCTTTCGGGTGTGGCTGGCATTGTACGGGGTTCTTTCGTCGATGGCGGCGGCCATTGCTTCCGTGAAGGACCACATCTGGTCTTTCAGTTCTTCAAGAAGCCGCATGTTCGTTACCGCCACAGCGGTCTGTGAGCCTAAAGAAAGAACTATGTTTTCCAGGGACTTGTCAAAAGGAATTATCTTTCCGTTTTCATCCAGAGCGTTTATCAGCTGCAGGACGCCAACGGTTTTATCGTCGTTGTCTACAAGAGGAATCGCCATCATGGAACCCGTGTGGTACCCTGTTATGGCGTCGTATTTCTTGGGGCCCGAAAAGTCGAAGAGGTCGCTTTCGTACACATCCGGTATGTTCAAAGGAGTCCTGTGAATGGCGGAATATGCACAAAGATTGCCTTCCTGGATAGGCACGGGAGGAAGTTCAATCTTCTCGCCGTTTGAACCCTTGTCCACTCCCTGGGAGAGGGTCTTCATGATCTTAAACTCCAGGAAGTCTCCGTTTACCACATAGAGGGTTCCCGCGTCACAGGCGGTGATCTCCATGCCCTTGTCGATTATAAGGTTAAATAGCTTGTTGTAGTCCTTTTCCGCGGACAAAGCAAGACCCACGTCAAGGACGGTCTGTAAGTATTTCTCTGCGTTCATTCTGTTTCCCGAGGGGCTTTGGCCCCTGCTTTCCGTTTATTACAGTTCGGACATGAATCTTAAGGATCTTTCGGCCTTTTCATATCCGCTTACTTCAAGAAGAATCTGTGTATCAAAACCGTAGGCTTCCACCTGCTTTTTAAATTTCTTAAAGTCTATCTTTCCGTCTCCGGCCGCCAAATGAAGGTCGTCCTTTAAGTCGTTGTCGTTTACGTGCATGTGACGAACGTAGGGCGCCATGGCGTCGGCCCATACCTTGGCAGGTGTTCTTGCTATTACCGCATGGGCATAATCGAGACATAGGCCGAAATTCTTAAACCCTCGCATTTCCTTTGCCACTTCGCATATCTCTTTTGGAGCGGTCTCGACGGTATTTTCAAGATAGATTTCAAGATCGGGGTAGCTTTCCAAAAGTTCCGGCATGTATTTGCACATGCCGCTTACCCAGCCGTCAAGATATATGGGAAGGTTTAAGCCTCCCAGAATACCCGTATGGAAGACCACGCCCTTGCAACCCAGTTCTCTTGCGGTATCGAGGGACATTCTTGCAAGTGCTCTGCTTCGTTCCCGGATTACATCGTCCATGCTTAAAAAAGCAACATCATAGAACACACCGTGAAGAGTGTCCCGACTCTTGTCTCTGTCAAGAGCCTTGTAGGTTTCCACATACTTTCGAAATGTCTCCGGATTTTGATAGAGAGAGGGGAGCGTGAACTCAATGTACTCAAATGCCGCTCCGTACCGGTCCGTCAGGGCAACAAATTTGTCAAGCTCCTGTATGTTCGGATTTACCGACCATTTTGCTTTCATAAAAAACTCCTGTTCCTACTGTGCTGTCTTTTCGCCCTCCGCAGGCTTATCTTCTGTTTTTTCCGAGGGTGCTTCCGCGGGCTTTTCTTCGGAAGCGTCACGCTTCACGATATCCAGCACCCTGTAAACCATCAGTTTGGTGCTCTTACCCTTAAGAGGTATCTCACCCACTTCTTCGGTGGTGATCCTGTCTTTTAACTTTTCGTATACGTATTCGCTGATCAGGATTTCCTCAGCCTTCGCGTTTGCTTCAAGACGGGCCGCGGTGTTAACCGTATCGCCGATAGCTGTGTAGTCCATACGGAATTCGCAACCGATGTTACCTACGACTGCGGGACCGCAGTTTACGCCGACACCGAAGCCGACAGTCTTGTTAAACTGCTTGTAAAGTCTCTCGCCCAGTTCCTGTGAACCCTGCTTGATGTCCCAGGCCGCGCAAACGGCGCTGTAGATGTAATCATCCTGGTCGAAGGGTGCATTGAATACCGCCATGGTTGCGTCACCGATGAATTTATCAAGGGTTCCGTGGTTGTTAAGAATACTCTTGGTGGTAAGAGCCAGATACTCGTTAAGGATCGCCACAACCTGCTCGGGCTGCAGGCTTTCGGAAAGCGGCGTAAATCCGCGGATATCCACAAAGAGTACCGCTACGTCACGCTTTTCTCCACCGAGCTTAAGCACAAAATCACCGGACTTGGAAATATCGTCGATGACCTGAGGTGCCACATATTTCTTGAATACCTCGAGAGTACGTCTTCTGCGCCACTTCTCAAGGAAGTATTTTTCGATAACGTAATAAACATCCGCAAGCACCAGGAATATCAGGAAATATACGGCTGTTATAAATATTCCCCTGCCTGCCAGAATCCTTCCGACAAAGCAATAGGCTGCCCCGAGTATCACCGATTCGATGATAACGGGCACAAGCTTTTGTTTTGAGGCTGCCAGCAGGAATGCCGCAACCAGTACGGCCGTTACCGCAAAGAAAAGGATCCTGTTTGCGGGAAGTGCCGTTTTACCTTCAAAAAGCGCCTGAATTATGTTGGCGTGGTTTTCCACTCCGTACATGCGCTCGCCGCGGCTGACCGCGGTGTAGTAATCGTCCTGAAATCCCGGAGCATAAGCTCCCACCAGGACAATTGCGTCTTTAAAGAACCTGCCGTAATCGTTGCTTCCCAGCACATCGCAAAGAGAAAAATGCTGGAATTCTCCGGGTTCTCCGGAATAGTACACCATAAATCTGCCTATGGAATTGGTCTTGGGCTTTTCGACCGTCATTCCGTGGGACTTACAGTATTGTGAGTACAAAGCAAAGGCAAAGCTTTCTTTTTTCGGATCTTCTGTCTCGCACATGGCGTATCTTACAATCCCGTCCTTTGCCATGAAGGCATTGGAAAAGCCTGCGGTGACCACATCGTTAAGAGCCTTGTAAGGTTCCGCCACGTGATCGATATTTAAGGAATTATAATAAACAGTACCGTCCGCATCCTTTTCGGTGCGGCCTCTGTACACGATATTCGATGCAACAACGGTATTTCCGAGAGCCGCCGCACGGGCAAGGCGCTCATCGGTTTCTTTGTCAATGCCGTCTTCCACAAACATTATATCGAGGCCCACAACGGCGGGCTTATTTTCGGTATCGGAATAGAGCTGCTCTAAAAGATCCGCACATTTGGAACGAGCCCACTCGGTAAATTTTCCTTCGTCCGCGTAGGCGGAAACGGTTTCTTCGTCAATGGATAAGATAACGATTCTCTCATCCACACCCGTAAGGTTTTTGTAAATTGCGTCCGTAACAAGGGCATCAAGGCCGTAAAAAACGTTCCACGCGGCGCAGAAAGCAACGCACAGAACGGTTGCCAAGCCTGCCAGCGGTTTGATTAATTTCTTCAGGTCAATTTTCTTCATGTCAGATCTCCTCGCCCAATAATTTCATTGTCTCAGCCATTACCTCGCCTATGGGCTCGCGAATGACAAGATTGGCCTCAAGATCGGCCGCCGTGGCTGTTTTATTTATCAATACAAGATATCTGCCTTTGAAATACTGGATGAGTCCCGCTGCGGGATAGACTACCAAAGAAGTGCCGCCGATTATCAGAGTGTCGGCATGGGCAATTGCGGAAGTAGCGCCCATAAGAACTTTGGAATCGAGGCTTTCCTCGTAGAGAACAACGTCGGGCTTTACTCTTCCGCCGCATTTCCTGCAGACGGGAACGCCCGGAGAATTCAATATATATTCGGCATCGTAGAATTCGCCGCATTCTTCACAATAGTTACGAAGCACGCTGCCGTGGAGTTCATAGACATTTTTAGACCCCGCCGCCTGGTGGAGGCCGTCGATGTTCTGGGTAACGACTGCCTTTACCTTGCCCATTTCTTCAAGTCTGGCTATGGCCAGATGTGCCTTGTTGGGCTTTGCGTCGGGGTAGATCAGTTTGCTTTTATAGAATTCAAAGAAAGCATCGGGGTATCTCAAATAAAAGGTATGTGAAACGAGTTGCTCAGGCGTAAAATTCTGCCTGAGCTTCTCGTTCCAAAGACCCTTTGAACTTCTGAAATCCGGAATATTTGATTCTGTGCTGACGCCGGCGCCTCCAAAGAACACAATGTTGTTGCTGCTCCTCAGGATATCGGATAATTCCTTTACGCCTTCAATCATATGCACCTCCGTATTTACTTAAAGAATTTCATTTCCTTGATGAGACCGTCGGAAATATGTCTCAAAGAATCTGCTGCGGATGCAAGGGTATTGACCGTAGCATTGAGTTCTTCCATGGAAGCCGAGGTTTCCTGACAGGAAGCCGCATTCTCTTCGGAGATGGAGGAAAGTGAACTCATTGCATCGATGATAACGCTCTTGGATTTCTCGCAGGCTTCGGCGCTGGTGGAAATGGAATCGATTCCCTTAACTGCGCTTTCGATCTCTTCGATGAGCTTTCCGATACTCTCAACGGTGGTCTCAAGGATATCTTTCTGTTCCGCTGTAGTCTTATTGACTTCATCGGCCTTCTTGACCGCACTCTGGGATTCGTTGAGCAGGATATTCATCTCTGCGCGGATCTCGTCTGCAGAATGTGCGGATTCTTCGGCAAGCTTTCCAATCTCTTCCGCAACTACCGCAAAGCCACGGCCTGCTTCACCTGCTCTTGCAGCCTCGATGGAGGCATTAAGTGCAAGAAGGTTAGTCTGGGCAGCTATGGAGTTGATGGCCTCAACCTTGCCGTTGATCCTCTCAACCGCGGTACCGGTAGCGGAGATCTTCTCGGAGATCTCTTCAATGGCACGACTCATGTGGTCAGAGGACTGTTTGAGTTTATCAAGCTTTTCAGCGCTTTCACGGCTGTTTTCGCTCATTTCGGAAGCTATCCTTGCAACTGCCTCCGCATTGTCGTTAACGGTCTGAATATTGTCACTGATGGTAAGAGTGTTGTTATTGGCGGACTGAACTTCATCAGCCTGCTGGGTGGCACCGTTGGCGATCTCCTGAACCGCATTGGAAACGTCATCCGTGGTCTGAGATATCTGATCCGCGGTATCTGCCAGCTGAACCGATTCCTCGTTGACATTTACGGACCATTTCTTTATCTCTTTCACTATTGCGCTGAGGGTATCGATAAGAGAATTGGTCTCTCCGATGATCTCGCCGAATTCATCATTTCTGTCGGTGTGTGAAGAAACCTTTACAAATTCACCCCCTGCAAGAGCCGTGATGGATTTGTTGATCTCGGTAAGGGGACTGGTGAAGGAACGGGACATGAATACCGCTACGGTGACACCTGCCACGAGTGCGATAACACCTATCACTATCATGGTGATCATGGTGGACATGGCGGGTTTCATGGCAACAGCTTCGGAACGAAGAGAGGCAACGACCCATCCGGTAACGTCTTCTTTTACCCAGGAGATCATGCGTTTCTTTCCGTTTTCGACTGCGGTGTAGCTTCCGTTCTTTGCCCCCGACTTTCCGTCGGTATAGTATTTGCTGGAAGCACTGTCTTCGGGTGCGTCAGCCGTGATCTCATGATCGGAATTGGCTATATCCGCGCCGGTCCTGTCTACGAGAACGATGAGCTGTTCTTTTTCGGTAACAGCTTCCGCAAGGATCTCGTGGAAGCAGGAAAGATCGTAGTTACGCTGTACGATACCGATGACCTTTTTCCCGGTGGAGTCATAAATCGGTGTGGAGAAAGTGGATATTCTGGAACCGTTTGTCTTGGAAACGGTCATATCGTTGGCGTAATCCTTGCCGGCCATGGCCTGCTTGAAATACTCTCTTTCCGATACGTCAACAAGATTTCCCTTGGTCCTGACAAGCTGAACCCCGTCGGGGCCCGTAACGGCAATGGAGTTTCCGTCGTTGTAGTTGGCTTCCACTCTCTGAAGAAGGCTCAATACTCGACTGTGAGCTTCCTCGGACCTGTCACCCTCAAGGTAGGAAACTACGTCCTGAGTTGCGGCGATTGCTTTAATGGTCTGGAAGTTCTGTTCCATGGCGGTGATGACCTGCTGCTCAATTTCCTTGGCCTGAGTGGCATTCAGCTCATTGGCGCTTTTAACGGCGGAATTAACTGTGTTAACCGCACTCACCACTACCGACAAAGCAAGCGGAATGGCAACAAGCAAGGCCATTACAGAGATCAATACAACCTTAATACTGCGTTTCTTCCCATTGGATGTACCCATTGAAAATGCTCCTTTCACACTGAATAAGTGTCGTCAATTTAACACATTATACCAAATATTTTCTAAATAGCCAATATTATGTAAAGCATTTTTTTGAATTTTTTTAGGTTTTTTCAGACTTTTCTCACAAAAGCCCTTCGCCCATTTTCACACCTGCCAGAATATGGAAGTGAAGATGGTCCACAGTCTGCCCCGCATCCTTTCCCGCATTGGAAATTACACGAAATCCCTTATCAAGTCCTTCGCTCTTTGCGATCTTCGCGATGGCGGTAAAAATATGCGATACATACTCCGCATTTGCTTCGTCGATCTCCGCGCAGGATCTGATGTGAGTCTTGGGCACCACGAGAATGTGGGTGGGTGCCTGGGGATTGATGTCCCTGAATGAGAATACGTAATCATCCTCATACACTTTTGTCGAAGGGATCTCCCCTTTGATGATCTTGCA
>DBVS01000032.1:10268-15967 GCA_002308235.1 Lachnospiraceae bacterium UBA1258 | reverse complement strand
TCAGATCGTAGTCCGGTTCCGCGGGAAAATATCCCATGGAAAATACCACAGGCAGGTAACCTGCTTTGCGGGATGCTGCTTTTTCTTCCCTGATATAGTCTTTGTGCCCGGCTTTTATGATCTCATCGTAGCGATCGAGCCACTCCTTGGTCAGGACCTTAAAGCCCGCATCGGACAGACCGTTTTCAAAATTTACAAAGAATCTTGAGTCCACATCGCCTGAGCCTGTGCCGCCCTTTATGGTGTTCCGTGCACCGTTACCGTAAAGAGCCAGGGTTCCCGGTTCCTTTATGGGGAAGGCTTCGTCCCTTTTAAGGAAAAGGGTGCACTCCGCCGCATGGTCTCTTAAATAATCGATGTGTTTCTTTTCATAATCTTCAAGTTTCATGATCTATACCTCGAATTCATAGTTTCCGGGCTGAAATTCCTTGACGATTCCATTGTACACGAATTCAGCAGTGGTGTTAACGGGGATCGACAGGGAAAAAGAAACCTTTTCTCCGTTCCTTCGCCACTCTGCCGATATTCTGCCGTAGATCGAATCATAGCTGCCCTTTGCGAAGGTTTCTTTGCCTCCGATCACGGGAGCGATCTTAAATCGGTTTTCCCCAACAACATTGATGCCGCACATCCCCTTAAAGAGCCATTCTGTAACAGCCCCCTTGGAGTAATGGTTAAGACTTGCGATCCCGGCCTGTGAACCTTCCGGACCGTCCCAGTCTTCCCATACGGTACCCGTGGAGTGCTTGGCCATATAAAGCCACCCGGGCTTTTCTTCATTTTCAAGGAGTCTGTAGCAGGCTTCGATATCAAAGGTCGCCAAAACATCCAAAATAAATGGAGTAGAAAGAAAACCGGTCCCCAGGCGCCACCCGTAATTGTCCAGCGCCTTTATCAGGCGAATTCTTGCAAATTCCGTCTGTTCTTCTGTGAGAAGCTCCATGTAAAGCGGTCTCACAAGCTTAGCCTGCCTGTCGGTATCAAGAGTGTGGGCAGGCTTGGTCACAAGTTCCCGATAAGCTTCCTTCACACCCTCCGCATACTCCGTAAACAGTGCCTTGTCCTCCGTATTTCCCACGATATCGGAAATTACCGTCATGAGAGAAAGAATGTATGAAGTATAGGCCATGCTCTCCTCGGGATGAGGCACGCAAAAATCCGTCCAGACAACGGCCTTAACATCCGAAGGCTCTGCCCATTCACCGTAAGACTGTCCGGTGTTTACCCCGTACTTTCTGTTCTTTTTCGAAAGGTGAAGAGGCTTTGCATATACGGCGTAGATCCCCTTGGGCCTGCCGCAGCGACGGATCATGAACTTTGCGTATCTGACCATGTCCGGGTAATACTGTCGCAGAAGTCTGTCGTCACCGTATTTTTGGTAAAACCTGTAAGGAATGAGAACACCCGCATCGGCCCAGCCCACGGATCCGTTCATTACGTCCATGAACCAGTCTTCAGCGTTGTAGGGTGCAATCTGGGGTAATCTCCCGTTTTTATCCTGTCGATCGTATATGTCCCGCAGATGCTTTCTTGCAAAAGCAGCATATTCCGTGAGAAAAGAAGCGGTATTGAAGAACACCTGACTGTCGCCGGTCCATCCCATTCTCTCCCTGGTGGGGCAGTCCGTGGGAACATCGGCGGAGTTGCTCTTTAAAGACCACAGGGTGTTTTGTACGAAGGTATTGATAAGATCGTTATCACACTCGAATTTACCGGCTGTGGGAATATCGGAATAAAGGGCAATCTGCCGCAGGTCGAACAATACCGTGCTGTCGGGTCGGGTCAAAGAAACCTCCGCATATTTAAAACCGGATATGGTAAATCTTCCGTGATATTCGTTAAGCCCTTCTTTGCAGATAAGGCTGATCTGTTGAAGCGGGGTCCTTTTTCCTTTACGGATACACTGTATGTTCTTAAGGGTAAGTTCGCCGTTTGCATCCAGCATCTCTCCCAGGCGGATATCGATCCTGTCTCCCTTTCGGGCATTGACCTTGAAAGCAAGTATTCCTGCCAGATTTTGCCGGAACTCATATATTAACTTACCCGACGGGGCCTTAAAGGACCTGATGGGTTCAAAACACTCCTGCTCCCTTATAAAGGTATTGTTGCCCGAAGTAAGAATAACTGCTTTGGCGCAGACCTTTGCATGGCCTGAAAAGGTTGGTTGACTGTTTAAGTCAATTATCTCTCCGTCCTTAAGATCCGCAAATCTGATCTCGCCGTCATTACTCCATTCGAAGGATCCGTCGGTGCTGACGGTGGTCACGTTCCCTTTGTGGTCTGTCATCTCCAATTGCGCGATCACAGCAGTTTCTTTACCAAACACGCAGGTAAAGCCCTTGGCGCCGATGGAACCCCGGTACCAGCCGTCTGCCAGCACCAGGACCAGTTTATTCTCTCCTGCTTTAAGAAGATCGGTAACGTCATAGGTCTGATACTGTATCCGCTTTCTGTAATCCGTAGACCCGGGAGCAAGTACAAAGTCTCCGGCCCGCTTTCCGTTTATGAAAGCCTCGTAAAGCCCGCAGGCGGAAATATATAGCCTTGCCTTGGAAACGTCGGAAACCGTAAATCTTTTCCTGAAATGATCCGCGGGATAGCGTTTCTTTTTCGACGGAACATAGTCGCCGGTTATCCATTGACTG
This sequence comes from Lachnospiraceae bacterium UBA1258, assembly GCA_002308235.1. Classification (GTDB taxonomy): domain Bacteria; phylum Bacillota; class Clostridia; order Lachnospirales; family Lachnospiraceae; genus UBA1258. The sequence goes on along the minus strand of DBVS01000032.1, from coordinate 13,322 downwards.
TTCCAGTCATCGTGCGTTAAAAGCCCTGTTTCAAAGAAGGCTTCGCTCCATTCGCCCTGCAGGCCGTTTTCATCCCACAGACAGATATTCCAGCAAACCCGCTCTCTTGAGGATAGTTCCAAAGGATAGTCTGCATGCATTGAGGAGCTTTCCACTTTTCCGCTGTCCCACTTGTCCGTGACTATCCGGTAAGCGGTCTGCTTTACACCGCCCTCACAGTTCCAGAACATTCGGGGGTGCGCCATATCTATGCCGATGGGATTATTTAAATACTCAGTCCGAAGTCTTACTGCTTTCATTCTTCATCCGATCCTTTGTGACGTGCCTTGATCTCTGCCTGTTTCCTTGGAAGATCCTTCTCCACGTTTAAGAAAAACAGTATTATCGCCAAGGCGATTCCCGTGAATACTTCAAGCCCCAGGAATGCAAAAGTGATAACCCATGATACGGTTGAGGGCTGAGCGATCGCAACGGTGATCACTCCGTCTGCCGCAGGTTTCAGGTTTTCCACCGCAACCTGCGAGATCCACCCGTTGGCAGACAGTCTGGAAGCCGCCTCGGAAATACTTGTGGTATTAAAGGGTGCAATATAGCCCGCTTTGGCAAGCATCCAGTTAAACACACCGGTCATAAGTCCCACCATTGCCACGGCTATGATGTTATAGATACTCATGGCCGCACCGTCCATGCGAAGATCCGATTTCCACTCAAGGTGATCCAGACAGTCCGCAAACAATGCCATGAAAACATAGGCACAGGGAAGACCGCCGATGTTCTTTATAAACTGCCCCGTAAGCACCACCGTCATGTTTGTGGGGAAGATCCAGCATATAAGACTTCCGAGGGCATATAACACAAAACCGAACATGGTAACGTTTCTTTTGCCGAATTTACGGGCAAGGGGCCATACCGCAAATATTCCCATGCCCATGGGAATACCGCCGATAACAGAAACAAGCATCTGGGTCACACCGTCGTTGTAGGTGCCAAGCACATAGTTGCAATAATACACAAGCCCCAGATTCTTTAAAGTTGTTCCGGTGGTATAGATAAAGAAATACAGGTAGATAAGCAGCATGTACTTATCCGTAAAAAGAATCTTTAACCGCTCCGAAAGGCCCAATTTGTCCGACTCTTCCTTGCCTTCAAGTTCTTCCGTGACTCTTTCCTTGGTGAAATAGTACTCAAGTAAGGTTAAGGGCAATGCAATGATCGAAAGGATACTCATGAGAGTGATCCACTTGGCCTTGTCCACTCCCAGAGCGGGCATGATTACCATGGGGAACACAAGTGCCACCAGGATTCCCGACATCATGATGGTGGTTATCTGGTTAAAGACCGAAAGCCCGCCCCTTGCTTTTGAATCTCTTGTTGAAAGAGGCACCATCAGGCCGTGGCTCATGTTGAATACGGTGTAAGCAAGTGAATAAAACAGGTTGTATGAGAAAATGACCCAGATTGCTTTAACAAGGTCGCTTGATTCGGGCACGGTAAAAAGAAGGATCCCGGCAACCGGGACAAGCACCGCCGACAGCAACAGCCAGGGACGTGCCTTGCCTTCCTTTGTTTTGGTGCGGTCGATCAGCTGACCCATCAATATGTTTGTAACAGCATCAAGTATCTTTGAAACAATGGGAAATATAGTCAAAAACAACCCATTCCAAAGAGGCGTCAGGTTCAGGACATCGGTATAGTAAACATTGAGGTAGGTAGCCAGCACGGCGTTCAAAAGAAGGGCTCCCGCCGGCCCCATAAGATATCCCAGCCATTTTTCTTTGGCCGTAACTTCCGCGGATTTGATCCTGGATGCAAATATCCTGTTTTCTACGATTGAAGTCTTCATTTCTGGTTCCTTTCAACATGGCAGAATCTCGTGTTTATATTGACATTGTAACATCGGAAAAAGTACAATTATTGTAATGGTGTGAAGTTTATTGTAATTATGTGGCGGTTTTACGGGAGCATTCCATGAAAAAAGAAACCTTGCATACGGAGCTTGAAAAAGCCCTCATAGAATCAAAAGAAAATGAACACTATCACAATACCTACCATTTTGAGCAGGAATATCTCAGTCTCATTGAGAAAGGGAATGTAAAAGGACTTTCGGATCTCTTTGAAAACATCCCAAAACTTATTGAAGGCAACGTGGCAGCCGACTCCCTGAGGCAAGCAAAGAACATACTCATCGCTTCCGTAACCCTCATTACCAGGAGTTCCATAGCCGGAGGCCTTGATATCGAAACAGCCTACCAGCTGTCGGATTTCTACATCAAGGAAGCGGAACGTATGTCGGATCCCACAGCGGTTCTTTTTCTAAACAGGACTGCTGCCCTGGATTATGCAAAGCGTGTATCGGAGGCCAAGATCCCGGGAGGAATGTCCCGTGAGATTTTCGACTGTATCCAGTACATTTCAAATCATGTAAATCAAAAGCTCTCTGTGACAAACCTGGCACTGTCCCTGAACATGGACAGGAGCACCCTTTCCAAAAGGTTCAAGCGGGAACTGGGTTTTAACATAAGCGAATTCATAATGCGCCGTAAACTGGAGGAAGCAAAGAGTTTACTTCATCACACGGATAAGACCGTCAGTGAGATAAGCGAGTACCTTTGCTTTTCCACTCAAAGCTACTTTCAGAATGTTTTTAAAAAGAAATACGGCTGCACCCCCAAGGATTACCGCCGAAATATCCGCGCAGGCAGTGCCCATACTGACAGTATATAAAAGGCGTGACCAAAGCCACGCCTTCCCATTCTTAAATTCTTAAACATTACTGTCTTATGACGCTCCCAGCTTTCCGAGCGGCTTTATCTGTTATCCTGAGCGGAGTCGAAGGATCTTTTATTTCTTACGATAAATGATATCGTCTCTTCCGGGTCCGTTGCTGACCATGGTAATGGGATATCCGATTTCTTTTTCCACGAATTCAACATAATCGCGGCAGGCCTTGGGAAGGTCATCATAATTTCTGATACCGCGGATATCGCATTTCCATCCGGGAAGAACCTTCAAAACGGGCTTTGCTTTTTCAAGTTTGGTGGTTACGGGGAACTC
>DBVS01000032.1:5596-10206 GCA_002308235.1 Lachnospiraceae bacterium UBA1258 | reverse complement strand
AAAGCAACATCGGTGGTACCCTGCAAACGGCATCCGTATTTGGAAGCTACGCAGTCAAACCATCCCATACGACGGGGTCTTCCGGTGGTTGCACCGTATTCGCCGCCGTCACCACCGCGGCGACGGAGTTCGTCTGCTTCGTCCCCGAAGATTTCGGAAACAAATGCGCCTGCGCCTACTGCGGAGGAATATGCCTTACATACNNGTAACGATCTGCTTGATCTCATAGGGAGGAACGCCCGCACCTACGGCACCGAAGCCTGCAAGGGTGTGGGAAGAAGTAACCATGGGATAAATACCGTGGTCAGTGTCCTTCAGAGTTCCGAGCTGGCCTTCAAGAAGAATTGTCTTGCCTTCCTTCAGAGCGCGGTTTAAGAACTCGGAAACATTTCCTACGTAAGGAGCGATCATGTCTCTGTACTCGTGCAGAGTCTTGAAAAGCTCATCGGGATCTATCAAAGGCTTATGATATACATGCTCTAAGATCGGATTCTTAAGGTCGCACACACGCGCAATTTTCTCTTTTAAGGTATCATCATCGAAGAGCTCGTTTACCTGGAAACCGATCTTCGCATATTTGTCGGAATAAAGGGGTGCAATACCCGATTTGGTGGAGCCGAAGGACTTGCCCGCAAGACGCTCCTCCTCGTATGCATCCATCAAAATGTGATAGGGCATAACGATCTGTGCCCTGTCGGATACCATGATCTTAGGCATGGGAACGTTTCTGTCCGTAATCGACTTGATCTCGTTTATAAGTATCGGTATGTTGAGTGCCACACCGCTTCCGATAACGCTGGTGGTATGATTGTAAAATACACCTGAAGGCAGTGTATGAAGAGCAAATTTGCCGTATTCATTGACAATCGTATGTCCGGCGTTTGCGCCTCCCTGATAACGAACGATAATGTCTGCGGTTGCCGCAAGCATATCCGTTATTTTTCCTTTACCTTCGTCGCCCCAGTTGGCGCCCACTATTGCTTTAACCATCTTTATCTCCTTAGGAATCCGCTGTTTCGACCCTCGGGCCGCGGACTCACTCATTTATAATATCATCTAATCCCGGTCGGGTAAATACCTCATTATTTTAAATTTTTGCTTTGAAAAAGCAGCCCTGCCAAAAGCGGAAGCATGAGCATCAAGGGGTACGTATACCGAAGCAGTGCCACGGGCCCCAGAAGGATTCCGACGATATAAGTAAGTACCAGAATCAGTACGGGAAGGTGTTCTTTTTCTTTGTACGCTATGGCCCTTGCAAACAGGAAGATCACCAGCATAAAGCAAAGGAAAGGCTCAAATATAAAAGCGATATTCGTATCCACTCCGTTTACCAGATGATTTCTGTAATTTTTCAACGGCTTTGCCAGTTTTCGGAGAACAAGCCTGTCGGTGTCAAAATAGGTCGATGCAAAGCTTTGGATCGTTAACGAACGATATTCGTTTTCGTTCATGTTAAAGTAGGGTCTTTCGAGAAGAAGCCAGGAATTGAAATACCCCGGAATATTCTTAACACCCACCGACAGGTACAAAGAAAGGAATCCGAAAAGATCCTTCTTTAATGCCGCGTCATCAAAAACAAGCTTGGGTCCGTCCGCGGAATTGCTGAGAAATGATTCCTTGATAACCGCCGTGTTTATAAAGAAAGATTCGTACTTTTTAATCTCTGCGTCCGTAACCTTGGCATTGGGGCTCATGTACACGGTGTAGGTCAACTGCTGAATCGGAACCGCAAAAAACTCCTTAAGGGGGCTTTTCTTAACGCCTAAGCCCACATCCGCCACAAAGGAAAACAGGTGAACGAACAGGATAACCGACGCAAGAGCGATGTAGAGAGTCTTTTTCTTTATGCGGATGATCAGGCACACAAGGCCCGCAATAAACAGTGCATGCACAAGACCGTTTCTGAAAAGACAAAGAAGGATTCCGTAAACGACCATTCTGACCGTGTCGGAAGTTTTGGTCTTTTCTTCTTTCATCATGTCCGCGAAAGCCATGATAAAATTCATGAAAAATACGCCGAAAAGCACGTCCTTTGTTACGTTGCAGTTAAGGATCCCGATGCAGGGATTGATCAATACCCAGACATAGGAAAGCAGGGTCACGATCGGAGACACAAGCCTTCTTTTTAAGAAAAGCACGGCCTTGGCGCCGGTAATAACGATCAAAACGCCCTGAATGAACACAAGCAGCGCAAAGCCGGCCGCAGCGTTCTTAAAAACAATCTTTCCAAGGGATATCACGGATCCCAAAAACAGGGTATGAAGCAAAGGCTGCTGGGAATTGTCAAGCTTGTAAACGCCTGTGAACATTTCGTACTGAAGCGGGGCATCATACCCGAAGATTCCCGGGTAAAAAGCAAAGAATCCCAGTAAGAATACAAACAGTCCGATAAGGAATGCATTTACGAAAAGCATCTTTTCGCTCAGCACGGAATCAATGCGTTTCCAGGCCGCACGGTCAAAATCTCTCAATTTCAAAAAGAATCCGTTTCCCGATAAAAGCGTAATCGCAAACCAGATTGCGGCGATGACCAAAGCCAACCAGACCCGCTTAAAAGAATAATCTCGAGCAAAAAACACCGCGCCCAAAGAGAGCGCGGTGAAAACTGCAGAAACAATGTGTCTTGCCGAAATATTTTTCATTTAAAATCTCCACGCGCAAAATTAAATTATGTACCGAGTACTCTTTTATTTTACACGAAGCCCCCGCAAGGTCAATAATTTCTTATTTTCTCTTGTAGGTCTTTGAATAAACGAACATGCAAAGCACCGAGAACACCACTACACAGGCACAGGCAATTGCCGCCGAATTCCAGGGAGTCAGGTTCTTACCCATAAAGGGAAGTTCAAAAGTAAAGGTTTCCCTGATTGCATTTGCGAATGCTCCATTGTCCACGCCGCCTATATCCATGTTGATCTTATCAACGATTCCGTTTAAAAGACTGTGTCTTAAAAGAACGGTTACGTGGCTTGCGGGGAAGAGACAGCATATGGTCTGAACCGTGGTTGAGAATCCCGAGATCGGGATAAAAGCACCGATAACAAAGCCTGCTGCCGCGGAAAGGATGCCGAAGAAAGCATTGCAGGCAGCCGTTGACTTAAAGCTCGTAACCACCAGCATGAAGAGCGATGTGGATGAAACCGAGCCCAAAAGTATGATTCCATAGGTTGCAAGGATTGCTCCGGGAGCCATGTGAAGATCTCCCGTCAAACCTATGAGCACAAAGGAAATCGTTGCAATGAAGGATACCATGATAAAGGAGCAGATTGCCGCAGAAATAAAGTACGCCGTGGCAATAAGCCTTCTTTTAAGGGGAGTAACAAGAATGTCGTCTGACACTCCGGTTTCTTTGTCCCTGACAATCCCTATGATGGTGCTGTAGGGTACGGTAATGAGGGCGGAACCCAGGATTCCCACCAACAGTATTCCCGTAACCAGCATGTCGATATCGCCGCTTTGAATAAAGGATTCAAGGCCCTTTGCCGAAGCTTCTATGGCATCCACGTAGTTTCCCTTTAAGAAAAGCAGGTAAAGCACAAAAACTATGATCGAAGTCAGCAGCGAAAAGACCACTGCGCTTATGTCTTTGAAGTACATCAGTAGATTTCTCCTGACAAGTCCGAAAAAGCCTCTCATCTGTCCATGCTCCTTCCCGTAAGATTCAAAAATACATCATCCATGGAACCCTTGATAATCTCGTAATCCTTGATGACGTCGCGGTTTTTGTAAACGAACTCGATTCCGCCGTCTTTAAAGGGAACGATATAGTGGTCGCCTTCGTATTTAACCGAGGCGGCGTTTTCGTTGAGTTTCGAAAGGAGCGTCGCACTTTCGCTGTTTCTGGGGGTGTACCAGATAAGGCGGCTGGAGGAAAACCGGGTCTTAAGCTCCGCGGGGGTATCCGCACATTTGATCTCGCCCCTGTCAAGGATTATCACCCGGTCCGCATCCGCCGTTTCTTCCATGTAGTGAGTGGTAAGAAAAACCGTCATGCCGTATTCTTTTCTTAAGCTGTTCATGCACTCCCACACGTCTTTCCTGGTCTTCGGATCAAGACCCGTGGTGGGCTCGTCAAGGAAAAGAAGCTTCGGCGAATGTACCAGCGCCCTTGCTATGTCCACACGCCTTACCTGACCGCCCGAAAGCTTTTCCATGGGCTTTGAGTAAATATCTTCAAGTTCAAGGTACTCCTCAAGAGCGCTGAGTTTCTTATAAAGATCCTTCCACTTAAGTCCGTAAAGACTGCCTCTGATCATCAGGTTTTCCTTTACGGTAAGGTGTCTGTCGAGAACCGACCGCTGGAAAACCACGCCAATGTCCTGTCTTATTTTGTCATCCTCGTGCCCGAGCCTGTGTCCGCAGACCCATGCTTCACCGGATGTTTTCTTTAAAACGGTACAAAGCATGTTGATGGTGGTGGACTTTCCTGCTCCGTTCTCTCCGAGAAAAGCAAAGAGGTCGCCTGTTTTGACCGAAAAATCAATGCCTTTTACCGCGGTAAAATCGCCGTATTTTTTTACCAGTCCTTCTGTCTTTATTATTTCGTCCATTTGTAATTCCTCCGTTCGAAGACCATGTTACCGTATAACAGGCAACAAAAAAAGAGCAAC
>DBVS01000032.1:2999-5537 GCA_002308235.1 Lachnospiraceae bacterium UBA1258 | reverse complement strand
CGGATTTGATCTATGGCTTCATTTATCTTTTGGTCATCCTTCTTAAATATCCAGAAAGAAGCAACCCAGATAAAGGCATAGATGATAAAAAAGAAAATGCTCACCACCAAGAATCCCCGGAATCGGTCGTACCAGTTAAACAGCCGTCCGAAAGCCACGATAGTGGCATAAAGCAGGAAGAAATGCAAAATACATCTTAATCTCACCTGCTTTTTCGAAAGAAGCTCCAGATTGTTAAACACCCCCGAAGCACATGCCCCCAATAATCCGCTTAACACTATGGATATGGGATGATACCAGGAAAGCACCAGCTCTTCCTCAGTGAAAAAATGGATCCAGACAGACTCAAGGCCGATCAGAAAAACTATGCCCGCCGTTATCATAACGGTATGTAAAAAAATCATTTTCATGACTTTCATCACAGTCCCAGCCTCCCCTTAATTTCCTTTACGTAGCTTCTGGCCACCACCAGTCGCTCATCGTTTATAAGAAGGACGCCCATGCGCCCTCCCAGCTCCGTGCGCACGCTTTTAACCTTTTTAAGATTCACAATCAAAGCCTTGGCGCATCTTAAAAAGAAACCTCCCAGGCTTTCCTCAAGCTCGTACAGCCGGAGTTTTGTTTCGAAACAGTCGTCCTTCGTGTATACAAAGGACTTTTTGTCTATAGACTCTATGTAGTAGATCCTGCTTTTGTGAAGAAGGAGGGTCTCTCCGTCTTTTATCACCGATATGCAGTCCTGCTCCGACTCAAGAAGGTTAATGGCTGTTTTTATGTCCTCGGTCTTTTCCGTCGCCCTGATGAGAGCCATTTCTTCGTCTTTATTCTCTACGGTCTCGAATTGTACTTTCATGGTTTGAATCCCGGCATCAATTGAAGTTTGAACAAATTTCTCTCATGCCGGCCGTCAATGTTTTTCTTTGTTTCGGGATCATCGATCTCGCCGGTCCGGATGTATCTGTCAAGCACCGCATAGGTGAAGCCTAAGTTGTCCTCGTCGGTCTTACCCGTGAGACCGTCACTGGGTGCCTTTTCAATGAGTTCTTCGGGGAGTCCCAAGGCACGGCCTATGGCCTTTACTTCGGTTACCGTAAGGTTACACAGGGGTGAAAAATCCCCCGCGGCGTCACCGTATCTCGTGGAATACCCTACCCAGTCTTCCGAAAGGTTGCAGGTATTGGCGACACGTCCGTTGTTACTCTGGGATACCGCATAAAGAGTGGTCATACGGACTCTGGGAGATATGTTTATCCGGGTCTGATCCGAAATCGTAAGATTCTTTGAAAGTTCTTCTTTAAGGGCTTCCACGGTCTTGCCGATGTTCATCACGTAATACTTTATCCCTAAGTGCTTTACCAGAAGATATGCCGCATCGATGTCGGGTTGCTCTCCGCAGGGCATAAGTACACCGATAACGCGGTCTTTTCCAAGGGCTTCCACACAAAGGGCAGCCGTAACCGAAGAATCCTTGCCTCCGGAAATGCCCACCACGGCGTTGCAGCCTTTGCCGTTTTTCTCAAAAAAATCTTTTATCCATTCCGCGCATCTTTTCGCGGTTTCTTTTGCATCAAAACTTCCCATATTTACCCCGGATATCTTAGAATTTTACGGTCTTGGGAGCGCCGCCGAAGGAATAGAACACTGCGGTTGCGTCTTCAAAATAGAGAACTTCCGTGTTTCCGTCGTCTTCACTGTACATGCCGCGAAGGTTGGGATAAGCATCAAGCATTGCTTTCTTTGCTTCTCTTCTTTCGTCGGGGATAAGCTTTCCCGTTACCCTTATCCAGGTTCCGTCGGTGGAAAAAGCACAGATTTCAGCCTTGGGATTAATGTGAAGCTGCTTTGAAACTTCCTTTGATTTTCCGGTCTGTATATAGAGTTTTCCGTCAAAAACATTTACGGTTCCGAAAGGACGTACTCTGGGCTGATCGCCTTCAACCGTTGCAAGATAATAGGTACCGCAAGCCTTTAAATAGTTTAATACTTCGTTCATTTTTACTCCTCCTTTATATGTTAATCACCAACCGGTGATTGTTATCGTTTGCATGTATCCGGGCATTCTTTCGTTTACTCAGAAGAAAGCCCATTTGCTTAAGAAATATCCGGGGATTACCACAATTACAAAGAATGCCCAACTTACCAGTGTGAAGGTCTTTATAAATGCCTTACCGCGGCCCGGATATTCTCTTACGTAAATCCTGTAGTTAATGACTGACGCCAAAGACCCGATGAGCGAAACAAGTCCCGCGGTGTCAGCACCGTAAATAAGTCCCGCAAAGTTTTGGCTGAAGGGATAAAGAACAATTGAAGCAGGTACGTTTGAAATGATCTGGCTTAAACCGATTACCCACCAGTATTCCCTGCCCGCAACAGCACGGCTCAAAACCTCCGCAATCTTTGTATTTGCGGCAATGGATGACGAAAATACAAAGAAACAGAAAAACGTAAGAATCAGTACATAATCCACCCGGAGGAAAACTTTTCTGTCCGCGATCAGAATGGTTGCAAGCACAATTGCCAGTGCATAGGGCCAAAGGG
>DBVS01000032.1:2057-2834 GCA_002308235.1 Lachnospiraceae bacterium UBA1258 | reverse complement strand
AGCGGCAGCATGTGAAGCATAAAATGCCACACCGTCACGTCTGCCTGTCCGTAAAGAAACAGATTCTGTGGGCTTCCGAAGGGAGTAAGCAACGACCCTCTGATGGCAGCGATGTTTTCCATGGAAATCACGGGCAATATGTACTTTTCCATATCGCCGTTCCGAAAAAGCATGATCGTCAAAGGAACAAATATGATAAGAGATACGTCGTTGGTCACGAACATAGAGGTAAAGAACACTCCGAAAATAAGAAACAGCGACAGGGAACGCATTCTCTTAAGACGCGAGGCAAATCCCGCCACGGGGTTAAGGACTTTTTCTTTTTTGAAGCCCTCCAGCACGCAAAGCATCATAAGAAGCGTGCCCAGTGTCCTCCAGTCTATTTTTTCAAGAAGTTCAGGTGTCGGGGGCGTAAGAAACAGCGATATGACCGCCGCCAAAACCGACAGAGTAAGCATCAGCTCCTTTTTTAAAACCGATAAAACTTTCTTCATGTTACTTTTCTTCAGAATATTGGAACTGTCCGTTCATGGATTCATTGGCCTTGGTAAGTGCCCTGACCTCATCCGCCGATTCCACAAAAAGCATGGCAATCTGCGGGTCGAACTGCGTTCCGGCTCCTTCTTTTATTATTTCCATTGATCTTTCGAATGTAAAAGGCTCCTTGTAGCTTCGCTTCGACACAAGAGCGTCGAACACGTCGGCCACGGCCATTATACGGGCTGAAAGAGGAATTTCTTCGCCCTTTTTACCGCTGGGATACCCGGTGCCGTCCCA
>DBVS01000032.1:0-1982 GCA_002308235.1 Lachnospiraceae bacterium UBA1258 | reverse complement strand
TGAGTCTTCATCTTGGCAAATTCTTCGTCCGTAAGGCGGTCCGGCTTGTTAAGGATCACATCCGAAACCATGATCTTTCCTACGTCATGGAGAGGTGCGGAATTCGACACGTCGGCCATATACTCGTCCGTAAGAACGTCGGCATAGAGGCCCTTTTCTTTCATCTTTTGCATGATCAGGCGAACATAAGCCGCGGTCTTTCGCACATGGTCGCCCGTATTCTTGTCTCTGCTTTCCACCAGGTCCGCAAGAACATAGATAAGGCCGTTTTGCATGTGGGCAATTTCTTCGCCCTTTGCCTCCAAATCTTCGAAGTAACCAACCGTTTCCGCTATGGTCTTCGAAAGCGATTCATAGAGGTTTTCTATCTCATCACCCGTTGAAATATCAAGGTGCTGAAGCCTGTCGACGCTGATTTCCCTTGCTTCTTCACTGTCGTATGCAAACTTTCGCGCCGAAAGAGTCATAGCTGCGATGGGGTAGATAAGGTGATAATCCACCAGCCAGATGCAAAGCGCCAGAATAAAGATATAAAAGCCCATGAACAAAGAAAATACCTTGGTCATGTAGTTAAGCGTGGACTTCGTTATATCTTCGACCTTTATGTCCGCGGCAGCGTAGCAAACGCACTTGCCGTTTCTGTCGTAAACAGGTTCAAATACCGTAAGAAGCCTGCCGTAAAGAGTGTCGTCCATGAACGCTTCCACCATTCTTCCGTTTAAGAAATCATCCTTATTTCCCCGAAGATATTCTTCAAGTTCGATGATGGTTCCCGGCTCCTGCCCTTTGACATCGGGAGTATCCAGGTCAAAAATGACCTCCACCCCGTCATCAAGGAATCTGTAGACATAGATATATTCAATATCGGGATTACCCTCTCTGATACCCTCGAGTTTACTCTCAATTTCTATGTACTCGGGCGATGAACGACCAAGCAGCCCGTACTCCGCAACCTTATCGGGATCTATCAGGTTGGCCGTAAGTTTTGCGGCGCTGGTACAGCTATAGGTATATTGCTTCATCGCAAAAGTGCGATAGAGGATAAAACTGATTATGGTGGTAACCACGGCGACACACACCATGATTATCGTAATGATGGCTATAATCTTGCTTCTTAAAGAAGCGGATCTGGTACCGTTCTTCTTTGCTTCCTTCAAAACATCGTCGGAAAGCGGAGCCTGACGCCATCCCGTGAGCCAAAGACCGGGCTTAAGCTTCGCAGGAATTGCCTTGATGATAAGGAATGCAAGGACCACGGTTATTGCTTTGTCAACGATATCAATGGCGACATCGGAAAACATCTGGGCCCAGAAAACATTCAGTTTTCCGCTCTCCAAAAGAGCCTTTGCAAAAGGCGCGCTGATGCCCTCACCCATTCCGTATCCGTAAAGAAGATAGGTAAGTATGGAACCAAGTACTCCGCCGATAAAGGCAAAGACAGGTATCGTTATTATGGCCTTTCTAAACTTGTCAAAGTAGCCCTTCCGCCCAAAGAAAGTGCCACAGGCGGCAATCATGGTGGAAAGAACAACATAATAAGCATTGCCCGGATTTCCGCGCATATTTATGATATTGTTCAAATAACCCACGAATATTCCGGGAAGATAACCTCCCAAAACAGCCGCAAAAAGCGTACCCACGTTGTCAAGATAAAGTGGGATGTTAAAGTGTGTTGCTGCTCGCGGAAGAACAAAGTTTATGATTATTGCTCCACCGAAAAATGCTATCTGGAAAAACAGATACCGATGGCTTCTGAAGTCAACCGGCTTTGATGACCCTGTATTATTCATACATATCTACCTCATCATATGCATCACAACGACAACAATAAGCAAATTTATAATAACACAAAAAAGACTGACTTACATCAATAAGTCAGTCAATTTTTAAAATATTCTTTTATTGGCGGATATTTGAATGATTTTAAAAAATGCACGTGGCCGGACTTGAACCGGCACGGTGTTGCCACCGAGGGATTTTAA
>DBVS01000069.1:17222-20389 GCA_002308235.1 Lachnospiraceae bacterium UBA1258 | reverse complement strand
GCACAGGCTAACCAGTCTAACCAGGGCGTTCTCAGCCTTCTCGGATAATTTCGGATTATCAAAATCTTACCCTCCTCATTTTGAGGAGGGTATTTTTTTTTGTGCGTCGTGATGATAAAATATAATATATTTGGAGGGACAGATTATGAATGACAGTGAATATCGTGAGATAAATGAAAAGCTGGATCAACTGTCAAAGACAGTCGAAGAACTGCAAAAACAGGTGATACAGCAGAATGAAGCTCTCATGCATTTTGCACGAGTTGAAAATGCCTCAAAGGTTACACTTCAAAAAGATGAAACTGACAGGCGCCTGGGGAAGAAACCTCATGTATGTCGTATTTGTGGGGCAAAAGGTGATTTTGAGACCTTTCTTGTACGTGAAATGATGCAGAATACGCGTGAGGAATTTGAATACTTTGAATGCGAAGAATGTCATAGCCTTCAAATCAGCGATGTTCCCGAAAATCTGGGAGATTATTATGGCGAGAACTATTACAGTTATGCCATGAAAGAAGACCCCGACAGAAAGTACAATACTCCTGTGAACAATACAGATAAGATACTGGATGTGGGCTGCGGAACGGGTGTATGGCTTGTAAACATGGCAGATAATGGATACGGTAACCTTTTTGGGTGCGATCCTTTTATTGACCATGATATTCATTACGGTGACAGAGTTCATATCAGAAAGTGTACCATTCACGAAATGGAAGGAGAGGGAACCTTCGATCGTGTAAGAATGAGCGATTCTTTCGAGCATATGACAGATCCGGAAGAAGCACTTAAAAGCGCTGCGAAACTTATTAAAGATGACGGCGTTATTGAAATGGGTATACCTACCTACCCCAATGTGGCTTTTGAACTTTTCGGACCTCATTGGTATCAGATTGATGCTCCCCGCCATATTACTCTTCATTCAAGAAAGAGCATTGAATATCTTGCGGACAAAGCAGGTCTTGAAGTGGCGGCATATCAGTACAATTCAAATTGCGCTCAAATGCTCAGAAGCTTTTTCTATGAACACGGAGTGCCTTTCAATGATATTACATCCGAACTGGTCAGCCGATTCTTTGATCAGAAAAACATTGAAGAGTTTACCGCTAAATCCACAGAATGCAACGAAAAGGGATATGGCGACCATATGAATGTTATTTTGCGTAAAAAATCCAAGTAAGCATACTACCGCCGGAGGTCTTTAAAGTGAGCGACCCCAGAAAATATACGATTCTTTTGTTAAATGATGAAAACAGTTATGAGCTTCCCTATGAAGACAGAAAGTCTGCCAAAGTGATTGAGGCGACTTTGAAACCTTCGGATAAAAAGGAACTCTACAGATACGGAAATCTTATCGCGATGTTCAATGCAGCTAAATCCGTGACAACGGATTATGTTCTGATGAACTGCGGAAATATTTTTCCCGATCTTAAGGACGAGGATTTTGCCAAGATAACCGAAGGCAAGACCGAGAACCTTGCGGTAAGGCTCTTTTATACCACAAGAGCGCAGGAAACATACCGTACGAATTATTACGGCTATGATTATCGTATAATGCTTACGGTTATCAGGCGTGATTTCCCCGATATTTTTAAATTCTATGAGGATTATCTGGAAGACTCTTTCTGGAGATTTTCATGGGTCGGCCTGTTTAAACGATCCTTTCTTTTTGACGCTTTCCAATGGATAACGGAAATTCTGGGCGTTTGCCTGGAAGTGATTCCGGAAAGATGGTCTCAAAAGCAGAACATTTTCTGTGAGTATATGGCACCTTTCCTTTTCCATATCTATCTTGCATATCGCGAAAGAAAACATCCCGTCGAAGTATGCGGTTTTAAGACTTTAAAAGCAAAGAATCCCGTTCCGAACAAGATAGAAGAGTATAAAAAAGAATATGCGGACGTCGACAGGGACACTTTGCTTAAGAAGGTTAAGGCTCTCGTAGACGATCATGATCCCGAAACTGCCGCAGACATCGTGGTTCGTGCCCTTGAAGACAGAGAAGACATCAAAGATATCAGGGACGCTCTTGCCCGCTACGAAAAGGACAGACGCTACTACAATCTTACCTTCATGGACAAAGAAGACGAACGCAAAGACTGGCTTAAACCCGTGGAGAAACCCGTATCTTTAAGCATTAAATCCGGGCGCCCGAAGATGCTTGTCTATGTCTGGAACTCCATCGGAAACGATGTAAACATCAAGGCCTTCGAGTCCTTTGGATTCGAGATAGAAACCGTTTCTTCTCAATATGATTTTCTGACTTACTCTGAGGATATAGTCGCAACGGTTAATAAGACCCTCGATGACAATAACTACGATTTTGTCTACAGTCTCAACTGCAATGCCGCCGTTGCCGAAGCCTGCTATATACACGATACGCCCTACATTGCATGGTGTTACGATTCACCTTCCTTTACGGGTGCTCATTGGTATTTAAAATATCCCACCACCTATGTATTTGCTTTCGACAGTTCCGATGCGGACAATTACATAAAGGCAGGGGTGAAGCATGCGTACTACCTGCCCCTTGCCACCAACCTTGATTTCTTTGATAAGGTTGTGCCCACGGGGGATGATTTCACGAAATTCTCCGCGGACATTTCCTTTATCGGTTCTTTGTACGAAACTACCATTCCGGAGGCCATGGGGTATCTTACGGATTATCAGAAGGGCTATTTTAACGCGCTTTTTGATAATCAGCTGGATGTATACGGCCACAGCTTCTTCGATACGGTGGTCACATCCAAATTCACGGAATGGCTCGATACAAAGGAGTTTAACCGCCTTATCAACTGGGACAAAAAGAAACGCCCCGAATCTCCCGACGATTCAAAGGCCGCAAATCCCGCCATGCTTAAGCTCCTTATGAACAAGCAAGTCACCAACAAAGAAAGACTTCTTCTTTTAAACCTTCTTGCCTCACACTATGAAGTTAAGCTTTATTCCTACAATGACAATCCTGCGCTTAAGGGGATCAAATTCTGCGGTACTGCGGACTATTACACCGAGGCTCCCAAGGTATTCAGATTAAGTAAGCTTAATCTGAATGCGACTCTACGTTCTATAGTAAACGGAATTCCCCTTAGATGTCTCGATATTATGGGTTGTCACGGAGCGTTGCTTACAAACTATCAGAAGGATTTTGACGACCATTTTAAGGACGGAGA
>DBVS01000069.1:10795-17175 GCA_002308235.1 Lachnospiraceae bacterium UBA1258 | reverse complement strand
GATCTTCGTCAAAGGATCGCCGATAACGGATATGAGACCATCAGGAAATACTATGACTATCCCGTAAAGATCCGGGAAATGTTCGAGATGGCGGATCTACAGTATTTGATTCCGAAATCGTCCGTATAAGGGGGGAATTATGAACATACTGTTTTTACATACAACTGAAGTTACGGACGCAGAGTATCTGGAGGCGCTTAAGCAAACGGGTGCTGTCGTGGCGGAATTCAACTCACCGGCTTTGGAGTCTTCAGGGGGTGAAGCTTACGTAAAAGAGCTTCTTTCCGCAATCGAAAGCGCGAATGCGGAGCTTGTCTTTTCTCTCGGATATTATCCGCTTGTTTCTGTTGCCTGCAAAGCAATGGGAAGAATATACGCGGCAAGACTTGTACATGCATATTGCCCTGAACTTTATTCATGCACACTTCTAAACGATTGTAACCGTGTGTTCATTCCGGATCGCTCGGTATACAGACAGTTTGCTTCTGCAGGATTTTCCTGTGTCTTCTGGCTCCCTCTTTCGGTTCCTAAAAGTTTCGTTGCAGCTCATGTTACGGAAGATGATTCAAAGGACGGCCCTGACGCTTGTATGATGCAGGACATAAAAACGCGAGACGCTTTTGCTGATAATCCGCTTTCAAACACAAGCCCGTTAATGGATGCTTCGAAAGGCTATCTTGAAGGCTGTATTGCATGCAGACATCAGCTTCGCGGCCTTCCTTCGATGACAAAGCATCTTCCTTCTTACGTGAAGGAAGAACTCTTAAAACTTATGCCACCGGTGATTGCTGCAGACAGCGTGGAAACGCCCGAAAGTTATTACGATAACCGATTCTTTAATCCGCTTGTAACGGCGGCGGCGAGAGAGTTCTTGATAAGACTTATCGGCTTGTCTAAGCTTGCTGAAAAAGTAGAACTTTACAGTGGTTATTCATTCAACAATCCATACGACGCCTTGACTTGTTTTCCTGCGATGCCGCGTGGCGCGGAATTTAATAAAAAAGCAAGGCAGAGCAAACTTAACCTTTATATACCGCATGAAAACTGGGTAAGCGGCATACCGCAACGCGAATTTGATATTATGGCAGCGGGAGGTTTTGTGCTGACACCATTTATGGCAGATGCGGTTGCTTTGTTTGAGGAATGCATGCCGGAAATGTATTTTGACAGGATTGATACGGCGGACAGGGTCGAGCACTATCTTAAGAATCCGGCTGAACGCGTCGAACGCGTAAATGCGATACTTGATATGATCAAAGAAAGACACACCACGGAACAACGTGTGGAAGAAATTCTCGGGGCGGTTTAAACCGCCCCGTTTTTCTTTGCTCTCCCATCATTTTGATGGAAAAATCGCGCATTTTAGCCATCATTTTGATGGGTTTGGGGTCGCGGGGCGCATAAAATCGGCAAAAAAGTAAAAAAATGTGAAAAATAGGGTTAAGGATTTTGAAAACGGGGCCGATATAGATTACAGAAGCAACAAAACAACTTGAACGAAACAGAAATTCAGCTAAAAGAACACAACAACGGCACGGATGCTTCGGCAGGAAGCCAGTCAACAATTGGGAGGATAATAACATGGTAGTTCAGCACAATCTTACAGCAATGAATTCAAACAGAATGCTCGGCATTACAACCAAGAGCCAGGCAAAGTCAACCGAGAAACTTTCATCCGGTTACAAGATCAACCGTGCAGCAGATGATGCAGCAGGCTTGTCCATAAGTGAAAAGATGCGTAAGCAGATCAGAGGTCTTACACAGGCATCCTCGAACGCACAGGACGGTATTTCGGCAGTACAGACCGCTGAAGGTGCACTTACCGAAGTACATGATATGTTACAGAGAATGAACGAACTTGCAGTTAAGTCAGCAAACGGAACGAACTCAAAAGACGACCGTGATTACATTCAGGCCGAAGTTGACCAGCTCGTAATCGAAATCGACCGTGTAGCAACCACAACCAAGTTCAACGAGACTTACCTTCTTAAAGGTGTCAGCGGCGGAATAAACGGAAAGCTCGCATATACCGAAGCAAACGCAGCACTTGTTACCGCATTCGGAGCAGGCGCTCCCGAATTTGATACCCAGAACGGCGAAGTAGAACTTGCAATGACCACTTCGAATGCAATCAAGAATACAGATGATGCGCTTTATACTGACACTCTTGCTACCGGTTATGCAGTTGCAAACGCAGATCAGGCAACCTACAAGACCACATCTATCACAATCGGAACCGAAACATACGAATATATACATGACTTTACGGATGCTACAGCTAAGAAGTCAGGCGATCCCGATATTACCTATAAGATTGATGCAGATGCGTTAGCAACCAGTCTCACCACCGGTCACACACATGCATATGCTTCTCGTGAGGCAATGTTCGAAGCAATTAAGGATGCAGCAAATAGCGCAGGCAGCGGCAACATCAAGAGCTTTTCCGAAGGAGCAGACAAACTCGTTATCTCCGCATTCGCAGATGTAAACGAAGGACTTGACATCAGCCTTCACGTTGGTGCCGATTCTACCAAAGATAACAAGATCGGTCTTACAATCGACATGATGTCCGCAAGAGGACTTAAGCTTAATGGCCTTAAGGTTAACGGCGAAGACGGACAGAACGCTACAGATGCAATCGATGTAATCAAGGCAGCTATTCAGAAGGTATCCGAGCAGAGATCTACACTCGGTGCTGTACAGAACAGACTTGAGCACACCATCGCAAACCTTGACAACATCGTTGAAAATACCACAAGCGCTGAATCCGCAATCCGTGATACGGATATGGCTAAGCAGATGGTTACCTACAGTAACAACAACATTCTTGCTCAGGCAGGTCAGGCAATGCTGGCACAGGCTAACCAGAGTAACCAGGGTGTTATGTCTCTCCTCCAGTAATACCACAGAGACTTACAATCATAAAATAATCAGGAAAGGTACCGGGTCGAAAACTTCTTCGATCCGGTACTTTTATATTTATTTTTCAAAAAATAAAAAAATTTGCTATAATAGTGTTAAGTTTTAGAAAAAGCATCCGATATAGTTAATAGAAACACAGAAACACCTGATAAAAATTGTAAATTATGGCAGGATGCTTAGGCAGGAAGCCGCTTTCAAATTAAGGAGGATAATAACATGGTAGTTCAGCACAATCTTACAGCAATGAATTCAAACAGAATGCTCGGCATCACCACCAAGAGCCAGGCAAAGTCAACCGAGAAACTTTCATCCGGTTATAAGATCAACCGCGCAGCAGATGATGCAGCAGGCTTGTCCATAAGTGAAAAGATGCGTAAACAGATCAGAGGTCTTACACAGGCTTCCTCAAACGCACAGGACGGTATTTCGGCAGTACAGACCGCTGAAGGTGCACTTACCGAAGTACATGATATGTTACAGAGAATGAACGAACTTGCAGTTAAGGCAGCCAACGGCACCAACTCCAAGGACGACAGAGATTACATCCAGGCAGAAGTTGATCAGCTTGTTACCGAAATCGACCGTGTAGCAACCACAACCAAGTTCAACGAGACCTATCTTTTAAAGGGCGTAAGCGGCGGAGTAAACGGAAAGCTTACATATACCGACGCAGCCGGCGTTACCGGAATCGGTACCTTTGATGCAGACGGAATCGCTACCACGGTTGGAGCAGCAGCTACAGCAAGCCTCGCTGACGGTGTTCTTGCAAACACCTTCGGAAGCGCTACCGCAGCCAGCATCGCACTTGGCGGAAAGACTTACAATTATGTAACGAACTTCACCGCAGGCGCAAACACCACCAATACCATGGCAGATGCCCTTGAGACCCTCAATACGAACTCTTCTACCACCGGCGTATACTATTTCGACGATCTTGCAAAGCTTTCCGCAGCTGTACACAGAGACAACGGCGCAAACCTTAAGGATGTTGATATAACCCTTAATTCCGACAGTAAACTTGAATCCAAGGCAACCGCATTTGCAGACCTTAACGATTCCATCGACTTAAGCCTCCATGTAGGTGCTGATTCATCCAAGGACAACAAGATTGGCCTTACCATCGACATGATGAGTGCCCGCGGACTTAAGATCAACGGTCTCAGAGTTGACGGTGAAGACGGAACAGAAGCTACCAAGTCCATCGATACCATCAAGGCAGCAATCCAGAAGGTATCCGAGCAGAGATCCACACTCGGTGCTGTACAGAACAGACTTGAGCACACCATCGCAAACCTTGACAACATCGTTGAGAACACCACCAGCGCTGAATCCGCAATCCGTGATACCGACATGGCTAAGCAGATGGTTACCTACTCGAATAACAACATTCTTGCTCAGGCAGGTCAGGCAATGCTGGCACAGGCTAACCAGAGTAACCAGGGTGTTATGTCTCTCCTTCAGTAATCAGAGCATATCCGGATACATAAACGAATCAAAACCCTTCCTCTTAATCGGGGAAGGGTTTCTTTTTGCTTTTACGCGCTTTTTAAAGGATTCGTAAGAAATTTTACACTTGTATTATCCGCCGAGATTTACTAAACTTTTATCATGGGTATTAAGCCCCGGGGCTTATTGGGTATAAAATTTTATCGGAGGGTTATTTAAGAATGAAAAACTATTTTGATTTATCAGGTCAGGTTGCGGTTGTTACGGGGTGTTCAACGGGTCTCGGAGTTCAGATGGCACATGCGCTTGCAAATCAGGGTGCATCGGTGGTTGCCCTTGCCAGGAGACAGAACCTTATCGATGAGGTTGCTGCGGAACTCTCAAAAACCTACGGCGTTAAGGCCATAGGCGTTGCCTGTGACATAACGGATACGGAACGGGTTGAAAGCGCTGTGGATACAGTACTTAAAGAATTCGGCAGGATCGATATCCTTATCAACAACGCGGGCACCGGCGCGGTGGCTCCCGCAGAAGATATAACCGACGATCAGTTCGTAAACGAAATGAACATCGATCTTTTCGGAACCTTCAAAATGTCCAGGGCCGTTGCGAAAAAAGCAATGCTTCCCGCAGGATACGGACGTATAATCAACATTTCTTCCATGTACGGACTGGTGGGCAACAAGATCGCTCCCGCATCTCCCTATCATGCCGCAAAAGGTGGAGTGGTTAACCTCACAAGAGCTCTGGCTGCGGAGTGGGGTGACAAAGGCATTACGGTCAACGCCATCTGCCCCGGATATTTCGAGACTCCTCTTACCAAGGATACTCTTGATTCCGAATTTTTCCAGAACTATGCAAAGACCATGATCCCCATGGCCCGCTACGGTAAAGACGGTGAGCTTGACACCGCCGCAATTTTCTTATCAAGCCCTGCAAGCTCCTATGTTAACGGATGCATCCTTCCCGTTGACGGCGGCTACACGGCAATGTAAAGGCGTTATTTTTATTTTATGAACAGAAAGAACAAAGCAGCTGCGGTGCTCCTTGGATTCATTCCCATGCTTATTGTCATGGCGGGTATTTTTCTTTTTTCCGCCATGCCCGGGGATGAATCCTCGGAGACCAGCGGCGGGTTGATAAAAGCATTTATGAGGCTTTTCGGACATGATTCCGGCGATATTTCCGACAGGCTCTTCAGACTCTTGAATTTACTGATACGAAAGATAGCTCACTTCACGGAATACGGTGTTTTGGGTGCCTGTAGCCTCTTTTGCACAGCCGGATTCTTTGAAGGCGGCAGGGCTGCCGCAGCGGTAAAGAGCCGCTTCGCTTTCTTCGGGGCCTGGCTTATATGCATTCTTTATGCGGCGTCGGATGAAGTGCACCAGTATTTTGTGTCGGGTCGCTACGGCACCTTCACGGATGTGCTTATAGATTCTGCAGGGGCTGTTACCGGAATACTTGTTTTCCGCGCGATCTTAAAGAAGCGGGCAGGTAAAAGCCTGCGCCCGGATGCGGATACACAGAATGTTTTGCATGGAGACGGAAATGGAAAAATATGATTGGCTTATAGTGGGAGCCGGCCTGTACGGCTCCGTTTTTGCACACGAAATGCATAAAAAGGGCAAGAAATGTCTGGTCATCGACAAGCGTGACCACATCGCGGGAAACATTTATTCCGAAAACAGACACGGCATAGATGTGCATGTTTACGGCGCCCACATTTTTCATACCTCGGACAAAGAAGTTTGGAATTATGTAAACCAATTTACGGAGTTCAATAATTTCGTGAATTCTCCCGTTGCATATTATAAGGGGGAGCTTTATAACCTTCCCTTCAACATGAACACCTTCAGTAAGATGTGGGGAATCGTGAAACCCGAAGAGGCGCGTGCCAAGATAGAAGAGCAGATCCGCGACTTAAACATCACGGAGCCCAAAAATCTGGAAGAGCAGGCTCTTTCTTTGGTGGGAACGGACATTTATGAAAAGCTCATCAAGGGCTACAC
>DBVS01000069.1:0-10756 GCA_002308235.1 Lachnospiraceae bacterium UBA1258 | reverse complement strand
GACAACAACTATTTTAACGACCGTTACCAGGGTATTCCCGAGGGCGGTTATACGAAGATCGTTGAGAAACTGTTAGAGGGCATCGACGTGCGCCTTGAGACTTCCTATGCGGACTTTAAGGAGGCTGCTGCGAAAGAGGGCGTTTCGTGGGACAAGGTGCTTTATACCGGTGCCATGGATGAGTATTTTGATTATAAACTGGGGCATCTCGAGTACAGGAGCCTTCGTTTTGAAACGGAATACATTGAAGACACCGACAATTATCAGGGCAATGCGGTGGTAAACTATACCGAGGGCGAGATCCCTTATACCCGCATCATCGAGCACAGGCACTTTGCCTTTAACAAGACCGCCAAGGGTACCGTGATCACCCGCGAGTATCCCGCCGAGTGGAAGCCCGGGACCGAACCCTACTATCCCATGGGTGATGAAAAGAACCTTGCGCTTTTCGCAAAGTACAAAGAACTTGCGGACAAAGAAACCGACGTCTTCTTCGGAGGGCGTTTGGGACTCTATAAGTACCTCGATATGGACAAGATCATAAAAGAGGCGCTGGAGTTTTCAAAACAGCATTAGTGTGTAAATTGCCGTAATTATAGAACTTTTAAAACAATACTTGCATCCTCAAAACTCCTGTGGTAAGATATAAACAAAAAATAGGGTTACTGTCTACCAGTGTACCCATTTCACAGTTTAATGCCCGGCGCGCAAACGGATTTTGCAAACCCTATCACGGAAGAAAGGAGGAGCTTATGGCAACGAACTTCGCAGCGATTAATAATGTCTATAATTATTATCTGACTTCGTATGCGCCGAAGACCGACACCAAGTTTGACACTCATAAGAAGAGTGAACTTCGCGGCGTCTATAATTCCATCGTTAACATGAATAAAGAAGCTCCCCTGTTTATCGTGGACAAGTCCCAGGATACTAAAGAGTATGCCGTCGGACTGAAGGAGAATGCGCGCAATCTCAGAAATACCATTGCGTCTCTCGGCGGACTCACAGACGAGGAACTTCTCAACAAGAAGGTTGCTTATTCCTCCAACGAATCCCTGGCATCCGTTACTTTTATCGGAGAGGACGGACAGGAGGCTTCCGCACCTTCCTTTGAGCTGAGCGTTGAAAGACTGGCACAGACTCAGGTTAACCGGGGCCGTTCCCTTGCTTCGGACGATATGAAACTTCCGCCCGATACATATTCATTTGATATTGCCACCAACGGACTCAATTACGAATTCCAGTATAATATTTCCGAAGGCGACACGAACCTTGATATCCAGAATAAACTGGCAAGACTTATAAGCAACGCCGGCATCGGACTGGAAGCGAGAGTTGACTCCGACGGAAACGGTAATTCCGCGCTCATTATTGAGTCCCAGAATACCGGAACCCCCAGAAATGCAGCTCACATGTTCAGCGTTTCCGATGACAGGACCAGCAAGACCTCAGGTTCCGTCGGATACTTCGGACTTGATAATATTGCAAGAGAATCCGGAAATGCGCAGTTTACCATTAACGGCATCGAAAGAGAAGCTTCCGGAAATACTTTCACCGTTGAAAAGATGTACGAGATCACCTTGAACGGTGTGAGCAGATCCGAGGAGGATACCGCCAAAATCGATCTTCAGGCAGACCTTGAATCCATGGCAGCCAATGTTTCAAGACTTGTGGACGGCTATAACGGATTTATCGATACGGCAGATTCCTATATGGTCAACCATCCCAAGTCCGGAAGACTGGTTCGTGAGATGTACAATCTTGCCGCCTTACATGAAGAAGACCTTGAGAATGTGGGACTTCACCTTCATGATGACGGTCATATTGAACTCGATAAGGATAAGCTTTTGAGCGCTGTCGCAGAGGGCGGCATGGAGCAGAGCGTCAGCGGGATCAAGAATTTCGCAGGGGCCATCCTTAAGAAATCCAATCAGGTTGCTTTGAACCCCATGCACTATGCGGACCGCACCGTGGTAGCCTACAAGAACCCCGGCCACAACTTCGCAACACCCTATGTCACCAGTGCATACACGGGAATGATGTTTAATAGTTATTGTTGACACCGCCGGCATTAACGCTCCAAGCGGTAATCGTAGAACAAGGTGTCAACAGGCAGAGCGCCGTTTGAGCGGACTGAATTTAGAGATATCCTAATTTCACCGACACATTTTGTGCCGGTGATTTTTTTGTGTTTAAAAAAGCAGTGAATTGTGGTATCTTCTTTTTATGGAAAAAAAGATTAAGCGCAATGAGCTGGTTAAAATATTTTTCATAGCTTTCGGTATTTTTGCGGCAGCGATCATACCTCAGCTTCTTTTTACGGGCGGTATGTGGGTATATTACGGGGACTTCAACGTTCAGCAGATTCCCTTCTATATGCACGTCCATGAGGCTGTCCGTAAGTGGAACATTTTCTACGACTGGTCCACGGATCTTGGCGGAAGTCTGGTAGGCTGTTATTCGTTTTACCTTCTGGGAAGCCCCTTTTTCTGGATCACGGTTCCTTTCCCCACATCCTTCATTCCTTATTTGCTGCCCTGGGTTGCGGCTCTTAAGTACGCCCTCATGGCTTTATTTGCGTACATTTATGCCAGAAAGTATTTAAGGACCGAAACGGGCGCATTTGCGGCAGCTTTGCTTTTTGCATTTTCGGGATATCAGGGTGCGGTGCTTGTTTACAATCATTTCCATGACTTTGTGGCATTTTTCCCGCTTTGGCTTATTATGTTCGAGCGCCTCGTGGAAGAGAAAAAGAAACTCGGATTCATCTTCATGACTGCGCTCATGGCGATAATAAATTACTATTTCTTTGTGGGCGGAGCGCTTTTCCTTGTCATTTATTTCATCGCCCGCTATGCCCTCTTTGAAAGAGACAGGATCAAGACGAGCTTAAGCTTCATAAGGGCCGCAGTCTGCGGAGCCACCGGACTCATCCTTTCGGGGGTTTATATCCTTCCCGCAATTTATTACACCATCGGAAATTCCAGACTTTCCAATACCCTTAACGGCTACGAACTCTTAGCTTACAGAGATTCCGTCATGTGGCTGGGGATCGTCAAAAATATCGTAATGCTCCCGGATGTTTCGGGGCTTAATTCCATGCTTAATCCCGATATGGCCAGAGTTTCGGGAATCGGCGCCTATATTCCGCTGTTTTCCCTTGCCGGTGTTATCGCTTTCTTTTTCTACAAAAAGGGACGTCACTGGGCAAAGTCCCTTCTGATAATCTTAGCGGTATTTGCGGGCGTTCCCATGTTCAATGCGGCATTTTCGGCCTTTAACAGCGAATACTACGCACGCTGGTATTTCATGCCCGTGCTTATAATGGCTCTTGTTACGGGACATGTGCTTGAGCAGCGTGAAGAAACCGGAAAGTACATGCGTTACGGTGCGCTTTTCGTGGGAGTTACCACTATTCTGATCATTGCCATGAGCGTTCTTCCCGCAAAGGACGGCAACGGAAACATGACGGTTCTCGGTAAACTCAAGAACCCCGAGCAGCTTGCTTCCGAGATCGTTTTCTGCACGATAATGTTCCTTCTGTTGCTGCTTTATCTTTATAAGTTAAGCGCAAAAAGAAACTATGTAACCAGGATCGTGGTGGGCGTTGCCTGCTTCCTTACCACTTTTGCGATGCTGACGACAGGCGCCTTTCTTGTTGAACAGGAAAGGAAAGCGTCCTTTGTAAACCAGGTTTTGAAGGGCGGCGAGTCACCACTTCCCGAGGAAGAGGAGTTTTACCGCATCGAAACCGATGAGGATATGTACAACTATCCCATGATCTGGGGGGCCCACTCGGTTACTTCCTTCATAAGCACGATTCCCGATTCGACGCTTCTTGCTTATTCAAAGTTCGGGATTCCCAGAAAGGTTACCAGCAACCCTTACACCACGCGGTCAGGGTTAAGAGCCATTCTTTCCTGCAAGTATTATGTAAAGGACGAAAAGATCGCTATTGAGACCATCGGACGGCTGGAGGACCCTACGGAGCTTAAGGGCTATGTTGAGCATTCCATTACCAGAAACGGTTATAAGCTTTACGAAAATGAAAATTACGTGCCCATGGGCATTTCGTTTGATAAATATTTAACCGAGAAGGAATTTGAGGAAAGCTCCGCCACCGACCAAAGGAAAGACAGGTGGCTTACCCGGGCCATAATCTTAAGCGAGAAGGATGCGGACATTTATTCCGATTATATCGAGCATTTCGACCTGGCCAAAAGCGAGACCGGAACCATAGCCGCAGACGTGGCCAAGTTAAGAGAAACGGCCTGCACGGACTTTAAGGTATCCACCAATGGATTTACGGCTACCTCAAATCTTGAAAAGGACAATCTCGTGTTCTTCTCCGTTCCCTATGAGAAGGGCTTCAGAGCCTTTGTGGATGACGAAGAAACCCGTATCGTAAAGGCGGATTTCGGCTTCATGGCAGTTTTTGTTCCCGCGGGAACTCATGAGATAGAATTTAAGTATGTTCCGTCCCTTCTTTATGACGGACTTCGCGTTACCTGTTTAGGATTCGTTATTTGCGTTGTGATAATATTAATCGACGCGGTAACTTTGAAAAAATCTTCGTCCGAGAGGACACGGGGTAACCAGGGTGGCAAAAAAACAACCCTTTGATAACGAATTCAATATTCCGAGGGAGCCGGACGATTATTCGTACGGCTCCGGGGAATTTACAGATTCCAAAGAAACGGGCAGTTCTGCCCGGGAAGAAGCGCCCACCGGACACGAGTTNNTTTCGATCCTCCGGCGGATTATCTTGGTGCGCCTCGAAAGAAATCCACAAAAGCAAAAAGATCATTCATAAATGCCAAGGGCCGGTTCATCATGCAGATGGCGGCGGCCGCCATGGCAGTTGTCGTGGTGAAGGATGCCTTCGGCTACGACCTTTTAAAGCACGATATTTTTAACAGTGCGGCTTCTTCCTACGCAGAGACCCCTGCTTCGGTAAGCGATGAACCTCCTTCAAGCGTCAAAGACGATAAAAAGAAAGATCGCGACAGGGACGATCGAAAGCGGGACGATAAAAAGACCGACGAACCGGGCGATAAATACCCGCGGGACGTGGCGGACAAGGCCTTCCCGAAGCTTTCGAATCTAAACCCCAGCGGATACGCGGAAGGATACGGTCAGATCGATGAGCAGTACGTAGCCTATTACGATGACATGGGGTACCCGACGTGGCTTTACTGTATTGACGGTGTGCGGAATGTAAATTACGGATATCTGATCGATTCAAACGGGCTTCTTCTGGAAGACGGCACATATACGAAGGATTATGAGTATTACCCGGACAGATATGCTTATTCACATGACGAGCTTAATGCAAAGCTAAACGGCAAAGCCGGAGGCTACGTTGTAGACGATCAGGGTATTTTGATCTATTACACCGACGTACCATATGAGACTGTGGAATACAGGAACCCTATCGGTCCGATACCGGGAGCCTCTTACGATCTTGCCACCAATACCCTGACTCTTGAAAATTTCACGGGCCGGCAGATAAACGTAAATATGATGGGTAACGGTTTTAAGATAAAACTCGTCGGTGACAATTACCTTGAACAGATCCTTGTCTGGGGCTTTGGCTACGGCGGAAGCGTTACCTTTACCGGTGACGGATCCCTTACTCTTTACAACTCGGGGGGCAAAGCATTGGTTTTGGAGGCTGAAGACAGCGAGAGCTGTATTATGATAGACAAGGGAGTTAATCTTGATATATACGGCGGATACGGCGCTGTCTGGGTATCCCGCACCACCGCGGCAAAGGGCCTCTACTATCTTGAACCCCTTGTAATGGAGACGGATCCCGCCTATGTTCCCATGAGGCGGTTCGGACCCTTTGCGGCCCAGGTAAACGGTGATGAGCACACCTATTCGATAGTTGACATATCAAACGATGCAAATGATGGTTACTACAGCCCCGTGGTACACGTGTGGTTCGGTACAAAGGAGGATTAATTATGAGCGATGAATTCAATCAAAACGATGTTGCGAACAGCGAAGCAACAGCATCTGCAGAGTCCTGGACTTGTTCCTGCGGAACAACCAATACCGGGAAATTCTGTAAGTCCTGCGGCAAAGAAAAAGGCGCCTCCGTACAGGCAGCCGTAAATGCGTCCGCACCGGTAAAGACAGCGACCGTTCCTGAGGATTCGCCTGTTTTCAAGAAGAGAAAACCCGTTAAGATTGGAAAGGTAATCGGACTTATCATCGCCTTTGTCCTCTTCCTTGTTGTTACCAATCCTTCGATTATCCCTTTCCTTGACGAAGACACAAAGGAATCCGTCAAAGGTACCTGGGACAAGGTATTCGGCGATGTGGGAAGAATCAGCCAAACCTTTAAATTCAATTTTTCCACCATCTTCCAGGTTATTGCCATCATCCTTCTTATGGTTACCATCACGGCTATCGTTATGTTCATCCTTGAACACTTAAAGCCGAAGAGCCCCAGAGGAAGGAGTGTTGTTACGCTGTTTAAGAGCGGAACCAGCTACATAACCACAATAGTAGGTTTCTTCTGGTGTCTGGCAGCCATCGGTGTAAACGTTTCCACAATCTTTGCAAGCGTCGGAATCATAACACTGGTTGTAGGCTTCGGAGCACAGAGTCTGGTTGAAGACCTTATCACCGGTATTTTCCTGGTATTTGAGGAACAGTTTAACGTAGGCGATATCATCGAAGTCGGCGGCTTCAGAGGCGTCGTTGAGCAGATCGGCATCCGTGTTACCGCGATCAGAGATCTGGGCGGAAACATCAAGCTCATCAACAACTCCGACCTTCGTAACATCTTAAACCGTTCGGCAACAACAAGTATCGCATCCACAATGGTTAGCGTTGCATACGATACAGACATTACCAAAGTTGAAAAGCTTTTTGAGACCCTCATGCCCGAGATAAGAGCAAACTATCCCGACATCTTCGTTGAAGATCCCAAGTACTGCGGCGTTCAGGAACTTGGCGAATCCGGTATGGAACTTAAGGTCATCGGAAAGGTTAACGAAGAAAACATCTTCTCGGCTCCGAGAATACTAAACCGCGAGATCAAGCTTGCCTTTGACAAAGAAGGAATCGAGATTCCGTTCAAGCAGGTTGTTATTCACAATAAGTAAGCATCACCAAATCTAAGGAAAGGAGGTACGTGGGATGTATTTTGATGAAGAATTTAATACTCCGAACTGTCCCGAAGAATCTTACACGGGCCACGAATACGAACCTCCGAGAGATCCGGATTATGTAAGTAAAAAGAAAAAAGGTCTCTTCAGATTTGCAAAGGGCGCACTTGCTTTTCAGGTAGGCGCCGCTGCGGTAGTGCTCAGCGTGGTATCCAGCGAATCTTTTGCAAAAGATGCTTTGGATCCTTCAAGATTTATCATTGTCTCGGATGCGCCGGTCGAAACCGAACCGCTTATCGTAGTAAGCGATAAGGGCGAAGATACGGTGTATGTTGATAATTCTGACGGTCAAGTTGAAGTTACGGACAACACCGATATAACTGAGCCTGCAGACGATACAAGCGTTGATATCATCGAAGCAATAGATGATCTTGTAAAGCCTTCAACCGATAATAAAACTACGGCTACGCCCAAACCTTCCGCTGACATCAAAACTGCAAATCAAGTTACTCCTGTTTCAAATAAAGAAACAAGAGTGATATCGATAGAAGATTGTCCCACATGTCACGGAACAGGCGGTTTGTGTGATGAGTGCGGCGGCCTTGGATGGGTTCACTGCAAGGCATGTAACAACGGTATCGAGACTTGCGTTGTATGCCATGGCACAGGTTCTCATGTCTGCTACGGATGTGACGGAGTCGGACTCACCTGGTGCAGATTTTGTAATAAGACAGGTGTTTCACCCATAGACGGCGGGACATGTCCCAATTGTAACGGAACCGGATATGAAGGCCCTTGCAATCATTGCGGCGGAACAGGAAGAGCGGTTTGTGAAGAATGCGGTGGCGCCGGAAGCTATTTATGTATGCACTGCCACGGCAATCCCGAATCGGTTACGAACACATGCCGTACATGCGGCGGTAACCCCACACCTTGTCCCGATTGTAACGGAACAGGAAAGAAAAAGATAATCGAGACAATTTCAAAAGAGAATAAAGAAGTTTCAAACACTAAAGACACTACATCAACATTTATAAAGCCTACAGGTGCGCTAATAAAAGTAACTTGCCCTGAATGTAACGGAACAGGCATCTTCTGCCCAGGAGATCCGACTTTCGGATATGACCGAGGTAACGGCGCCGGATACGCCGGTTGCGGCGGAACGGGCTACTCCCCATGCCCCGACAGCTGGTGCAACAACGGAGTCCGAACCTGTGACAGCTGCGGCGGATCGGGAGAAAGAGGCGGAAAAGAGTGTGATGACTGCCACGGAACAGGCATCATTGATTGCGAGTTTTGCGGCAACACAGGCATCGCACCTTGTATATGTGCTTCCTCCCATACGACTTGCATGAGCTGTAACGGCTCAGGATACATCGAAGTATCAGCAAGCGAAGGAACGAAATAAACCACAACACCCGACAGCATATACACTGTCGGGTGTTTTTATCATCTTTGTATCGACCGTTTNNAAACACCCGATCACAGCCGGGTGTTTTTATTGTTGCTTCTTAATATAGTCTTTAACATAGTCATTCAGAGAATAATCATCTATCACTTCCGACAAATGCACATCCTTAATGCACCTAGCCAGATTAGGTTGTTGCTTCAAAAGCTTTCGAAAAAGTCTTAAAAATCTTTCTCGATTCATAGGATCCACACTTCTGTAAGCGCTTCCTTCTATGCGAACAAATCCATTGTCGTAAAGATATTTGCCGATTATTGGATATATTTTTCTATAAACCCCGTAATAGTAATTTCCCTGTTTGGTATCAATGTCAAAGATAAACTCTTTTCTGTATACCCCGCTTTGACTCAAACTGCTATACCCTCTTCTTTATACCACTCCAAAGTTTCTTCTATGCAATCATCGACGATTCCACCCACATCAAGTTCCCATTTTTCCAAAAAGGTAACAAACGAATGATCTTCATCGGTTATTTCAACGACAAAACCACCCAAAAGAGCAAATGCATTGCTTCCGTTTGCTTCGAAAACTCCGGTCTGTGTTTCCACTATTCCATGTTCTTCTGCAAACTTGCGCATGGGGGAAAGCAATTCATTTATCGTTTTGTTTTCTCTTTGTACTTTTTCTGAGTTAAAAACAAACGTCAATTTACCCATTGTTGCCCTCTTTATTACTCTGCCGATTAACTACGTTTAAATTCTAATTCACAGATGATCTGTAATCAATTGACAAAAACTCCAAATAATTATGGCACCAAATGCCACTAAAGCGAAAAAACTCAGTAAACATGCACCTTCGGACTATAGTAAATTTGTACACCCTATATTATCGTTCGCAGAATTTGGTTATTCTCTCTGAAATGGAGTGGATATCCGATGGTATGGTTTCAACAACTTCGTCACCTAAACTTGTAGCGATAAAGAGTTGTGCTGTGTCAGCATCACTTATTTCGATTTCCATATGGTCATTCTGAGAATTATCGTATTCCAATTGAATGGTTTTTAATGTGGTGGGGAACAGTTCGGGCTGAAGTGAAAGCTCACTGATCAATTCGCGAGTCTTTTGTATTACTCCAAACGGGATTGAAGGGGCATTATGTCCATCCCATCCCGGTTTTAGATTTGTGAATGAATCTAGTTTGTGTAGATTAGATGATAAATCTGTTTTTTGTAATGCTTTTTCCATAAGACCACCATACGTATGATTAATACGCCCTCTCATGATGTAATCATATTATTTCAAACTTTGCGTAGTCAACCCAATATAATGTTTTTCGCAATGTTTTCTTCCTCCCGTCCTGCTTTATTGTAAGAATTTTCGATAAGTGTTACAATTTATGCTGATCACTAAATCAGTGCATATTAAGGAGGGTTACTATGGCTGAAATGAATACAAAAGCAATGTATAAATTGTCATACGGATTGTTCGTATGTACGGCGAAGAGAGGCGACAAGTTAAACGGCTGTATCATAAATACCGCAATGCAGATCGCTTCGGAGCCCAACACGATAAGTGTTGCGGTAAACAAGGCAAACTATACGCATGACATGATCAAAGAAACCGGCGTTTGCAACGTTTCGGTCATTTCGCAGGATGCTGAGTTTGCGCTCTTTAAGCAGTTCGGATTTCAGTCGCCTCGCGACGTGGATAAATTCGCGGACTTTGAGAAAAGCGCATACACCATCGCCGACAACGGCATCCCCTACATTACAAAGGGCACGAACGCGTACTTTTCGCTCAAAGTTGAGAGCACCGTTGACCTTGGCTCTCACACGCTCTTTATCTGCAAGCCCGAATTCATGACGGTCCTTTCGGATACTTCGTCGTGCACCTACGAATATTATCAAAACAACATCAAACCCAAGCCCGAAGCGGTCGGCACCACTCCGAAGGGCGAGACGATCTGGCGCTGTCGGATCTGCGGTTACGAATATGTGGGCGAAGAGATGCCCGATGACTTCATCTGCCCCATCTGCAAGCATCCGAAAGCAGATTTTGAAAAGATAGTAAAGTAAAAAGAAACCGCGCGGTGCTGCCAAGGCAGTGCCGCAAATGTTATGGGACAAAATATGGCGAAAAAGAGTTTGGATTACAAAAAGATCACATTTTTGATACTTGCGGCAGGCATTTTGGTGCGTGCCTTATATGTGATTTTTATGCCCGTTGT
>DBVS01000074.1:6996-33361 GCA_002308235.1 Lachnospiraceae bacterium UBA1258 | reverse complement strand
CCATGTCGGTGGAAACGATGGTGGTGATGAGCGCGCCGTCTGCGGGAAGTGAACCATTGAGTTCCTTCTTTGAGGAAATCTCATAGTCTGCAAGAAGGCATCCGCTCATATTTCCGGTGAGTGAAATGTATTCACCGGACTTTGTGTCTTTTACATAAACGCCAAGTCTGTCGGCATCGGGATCGGTTGCGAGAACAAGGTCCGCGTCGATCTTTTTTGCAATGCCGAGACCAAGCTCAAAAGCTTCCTTTGCCTCGGGATTCGGGTAGGAAACGGTCGGGAAGTCGCCGTTCGGAAGTTCCTGCTCGGGAACTACGGTTACATTCTCAAATCCGATCTCTTTTAAGATGCGTCTTACGGGGATGTTTCCTGTGCCGTGAAGAGGCGTGTAGACGATCTTTAAGTCCTTGTTTGCTTTGATGGCATCGGGCCTTAATACAAGCTTTTTAAGTGTTGCGATGTATGCATCGTCAACGTTTTTGCCGATCTGCTCGTACAGTCCTTCCGCGATGGCCTTGTCCTTGTCCATCGTGAGGCAGATGCTGAAATCGGAAATGCCGTTTACTTCTTTGAGGATCTCAACATCGTGAGGCGCGATGATCTGCGCGCCGTCCTCCCAGTAAACTTTGTAGCCGTTGTATTCAGGCGGGTTGTGGCTTGCGGTCACGTTGATGCCCGCTGTGGCTCCGAGAAATCTCACTGCGAACGAAAGCTCGGGAGTAGGGCGGAGAGACTCAAAAACATAGGCCTTGATGCCGTTTGCCGCAAGGCACAGAGCTGCTTCGTCGGCAAACTCGGGAGACATATGGCGTGAATCGAAAGCTATCGCAACGCCCTTTTTCTGAGCGTTCATGCGCTTGATGTAATTTGCGAGGCCCTGAGTCGCACGTCTTACGGTGTAAACGTTCATGCGATTTGTGCCCGCGCCGATGATGCCACGAAGTCCGCCGGTACCAAACTCAAGATCCTTGTAAAAGCGCTCTTTTATCTCGTTCGGATTGTCGGCGATACCCTTAAGTTCTTCCTTTGTCTTTTCGTCAAAGTAGGGATTGTTGAGCCATTCCTCATAGTTCTTTGTGTGATCAGCCATATTTGCTCTCCTTTTCATAGTGCATATTGTAAATGCCCTAAGGCATGATACTGCATATATCAGTTACCGGTACTGAATCTGTCCGCAAAATTGTAAAAGACATCTGCGCCGTCATTGGGCAGTGGACCATCCACCTCTTCGAAAATGACCGCTTGTCCGTTATACAGGATTATCATCTGCCAGTTATTGCTTAATATCTTTTGAAAATCACACGGTACCGTCCCGATATTATACGTTTCGCTCAGATCCGTGTTAGTGAGCTGTAGTTCCGCTCCCTCAGGTCCCATTACAAAGATCAGATGATTGGGATCTAACGTGAATCCCATTGTAGAGATATCAACGCTGGCGGATGTGGTTCCCCCCTGTGTCGGAACCGCTGTAGGCGTTACTCCCGGTGTGAGCCCGGCATCCGGAGTCACTGTGGGCTCAGGTGTGGGCGTCGGAGTAAACGGCGCGGTCGCCGTGAGATAAAGCGATATCCTCATCTCGTCACGGTCCACGTTTATCTTTGTGGTCTGTGTTTCAAACCCGCCGGCTTCGATCTCAAGATCGTATGTGCCATAGTCAAGCGCTACTGCGATGCCGGCATATTCCGTCTTTTTCCCGTTTATGTAAAGCGTTGCGGCAATGGGATTGTTGTTTCCGTCAGATACGGTGAAATAAACATTTCCGATATGTATCGAGCCGCGTCCGTATTCATATACGTCAAATATCGTTTCCTTGTCGCGCTCGACTTTTATCTCTTCCGTGCCCTGATATTCATCATGGCTGATCGTTGCGGTGTAGTCACCCTCCCGCACCACGAAAACGCCGTCGTTCGTGACTTCTTTGAAATATCTTGTGCCTATCTGGAGCGTACCGCCCACAAAATCTTCAAAATTCCGTAAAGCGATGGTTCCGTGGCCTGTTGTGACAATTATCTCGCAGACCGTGTCATCCACGCCGCGGACCGTATATTTGTCTTCGGACGGGATGAGTGAAGACAGCTTCACCTGCTCGTTGTTACTGAGAACACAGACACCTTCGGGATATCTGTAGTTTCTGCCCTTTACGGTCATCCTGTGCGTCTCGGTGTCGATCTCCAGGTCGTCGACCTTAAGCTTTTCCCAGGTGTCGTCAGCCCATACAGCCTTTACCACCATGTCCCGGGAATCACAGGAAAATCTCACGATATCGCCCGTCGAAAGCTGTGCAGCGGTGATCTGACTGCCCTGTCTTGCATAAAAGAGGCTTGCTCCCGTATATACAAGAAGCTGCTCCACATCTTCACGGACATTGTAGATCTTTATGGTCTTTATCTCCGTGTCGACCGAAAGAACGACCGCCAGGTATTCAAAGCCCGCGGGTGCAGGAGTTTCGGAAACTCCCTGTGTCAGGGATGCCGTCCCCGTGGGATCCGTCTGCTGTCCGGGCCTTTTCCCCGTGTTGCTCTTTCCTCCGAAAACAAGGTAGAGCAGGAGTCCGAAGATCGCGACCATGAAAACCGCCATGAGCGCGATGATCCCGCCGTGGCTCTCGGTCGAGGACGGACGCGGATCGTACCCGCTCCGTTTTCTCGCAGAATCCGCAGTGCCCTTTCCAAGCAGCTCGTCATAGCGTTTTCGTTTCTGCTTGTCGGTCCCGTAGACACGCTGTTCGTACAGCCTGCTGTTTTTATTCTCTTCTTCCGGTCCGAGATTTATCAATTTTCTCTCTCCGTATCAGGATCAATAGTTAAGACATGCCATGTTGATAAGCTTTTCCTTGTCGTTAAGCGACTGGTCTGCTATCACCTTGTCCAAAAGGAATTCCAGGGTCTCTCCCACCTTGGAGCCCTCGTCTATACCGGCTTCAATGAGATCCCTCCCGTTTACCGCGAGCTGTCTGATGCTGTAGCAGTCACCACGCTCTGTCACGGTCTTTACGGTTTCCTTTGCTTTTTTAATCTTTTCGAGAGTCTTCACGCTCCCGACATTAATACCGCCCACGGAAACAAAGCTTTCCGCAAGGCACTGAGCGCTCTGCAGCTCAAACAGGAGCTTCACGGTCTCTTCACCGTTACGGCGAAGGAGCTGTCTCATCGAAACGTCATTCACAAACACAGGCTTTTTGTTGTGAAGCCCGACAAGTCTTACGACCATATCGCGGGTCTCATTGTCAAACTTGAACCTGTTCATCACGTTCCTGACTTCGGTCCTTTTTTTCTCTTCCGCGGCTTCGCTCTGTCCTGTGAGGCTCACAGCCCTGTATTGGTCTTCGGGCTTTTCGCCGCCGCGTTCTTCGGTGAATTTTTCTATATCTTCAGTAAAAATATCTGTATCCGCATATTCGGAAAGAAGCGCCGCCCACTTTAAGATCAGCTCCTCTTTTGCCGTGAGGTCCTTGAGGTCTGTGAGATCCTTGTTTCCCGCAAGGGACACCGCTTTCACCGCTCTCATGCCGGAAGAAGCATTGCCGCTCAGGACACCTTTAAGTCCTTTTGCGTCCCGCCCTCCGCGGACCAGCGTGTCAAACTCAGGTAAAACGACCGCGGTGACGCCTGCATCCATCGCATCGAACAGTCTGTCCGGATTTTTTGAAAGGATAAGCTTGCAAAGTTCGTCGCGGATACGCTCCGCGCTCACTTTCCGAAGGTTCTGCACGCGCGCCGCAGCTGCGTTCTTTGTGTCTTTTTCGACGGTAAAGCCGAGCTGTGCGGAAAACCTGAAGGCTCTGAGGATCCTTAACGCATCCTCGTCAAAACGCGCTCCCGGATCTCCCACGCAACGGATGATCCCGTTTTTAAGGTCTTCCTGCCCTCCGAAAAGGTCCACAAGACCGTCCTTTTCGTTATACGCCATCGCGTTTATGGTGAAATCGCGGCGTAAAAGGTCTTCCGAAAGACTTTTTGTAAAGGACACCTCTGAAGGGTGGCGCATATCCTCATATTTTCCGTCGATGCGATAGGTGGTGACTTCATAACCTACGTGGTTCAGCATGACCGTCACGGTGCCGTGCTTGATGCCTGTATCCACAGTGTGCGGAAATATCTCCTTCACCTGCCCGGGCAATGCGGACGTTGTGATGTCCCAATCCTTCGGAGTCCTGTTTAACAGCGAATCCCTTACACACCCTCCCACGGCATATGCTTCATAGCCGTTTTCGATGAGGGCATCCACTATTTTTTTTACATTTTCGGGTAGCTTCATTTCCAAGATCAATATGCCTTGCCCCAGTAAACAAGCTTCTTTGCGGGCTTTCCGCAGCATGCGCAGACATCGCTTATCTGATCGTCGTCGTTGAACGGCATGCAGCGTGATGTAACGCCGAGATCGGCCTTGATCTTGTCCTCGCACTCTCTGTTCTCACACCACATTGCGCGGATGAAGCCGGGCTTGTTTTCTGCTATATCCTTGAATTCCTGATAGTTGTGCGCATCCCAGATATGTGCGTCCCTGTGCTCTCTTGCACGGTTGTACATATCCTTCTGCATTCTGTCGAGCATCTGAGGGATCCTCTCCTCAAGCTCGGAAAGCATTACGGGTGTCTTTTCTCTTGTATCGCGTCTTACGACGATGCACTTTCCTTCTTCAAGATCGCGAGGTCCGATCTCTATACGGAGCGGGATGCCTCTCATCTCGCAGTCGGCAAACTTCCAGCCGGGGCTCTTGTCAGAAGAATCAAGCTTTGTGCGTGCTATGCGGCCGACTCTGTCGCAGATGTCCTGTGCCTTTTCGAGGACGCCCTCCTTTTTCTGCT
This sequence comes from Lachnospiraceae bacterium UBA1258, assembly GCA_002308235.1. GTDB lineage: Bacteria > Bacillota > Clostridia > Lachnospirales > Lachnospiraceae > UBA1258. The sequence continues at coordinate 28,554 of DBVS01000074.1, read as the reverse complement.
GAATGGGGATGACCATGACCTGTGTGGGCGCAACCTTGGGAGGAAGCACAAGGCCCTCGTTGTCACCATGGACCATGATGATCGCGCCGATGAGACGCGTGGTAACGCCCCATGAAGTCTGGTACGGATACTGCAACGTGTTCTGATTGTCGGTGTACTGTATGCCGAAAGCTCTTGCAAAGCCGTCGCCGAAGTTGTGGCTCGTGCCGGACTGCAATGCCTTTCCGTCGTGCATGAGAGCCTCGATGGTGTAGGTGGCTTCCGCGCCCGCAAATTTCTCCTTATCGGTCTTTCTGCCTCTTACCACGGGCATCGCAAGGAAGTCCTCGCAGAAATCGGCGTAGATGTTGAGCATCTGGATGGTGCGCTCCTGTGCCTCGTCGTGAGATGCATGGATGGTATGGCCTTCCTGCCACAAAAACTCACGGGAACGAAGGAAAGGTCTGGTCTCCTTCTCCCAGCGCACTACCGAGCACCACTGGTTGTATACCTTGGGCAGATCTCTGTAGGAGTGGATGAGGTTTTTGTAAAAATCACAGAAAAGCGTCTCGGATGTGGGGCGCACGCAGAGCTTTTCCTGTAAAGGCTGCAATCCTCCCTGTGTTACCCATGCCACTTCGGGAGCAAAGCCTTCGACATGGTCCTTCTCTTTTTCAAGAAGGCTTTCGGGAATGAACATGGGAAGATAAACGTTCTCAACGCCGGTGGCTTTGAACCTGTCGTCCAGCTGTCTCTGGATAAGCTCCCAGATCGCGTATCCGGCGGGCTTGAATACCATGCATCCCTTAACACTTGTGTAGTCGCACAGATCGGCCTTTTTCACGATATCCGTGTACCATTGTGCGAAGTCCTCGTCCATAGAGGTTATCGCCTCTACCATTTTCTTGTCTGCCATATTTCCTCCGTAAATCTAAAAAAATTCTTCTCAAATTGTATGCCCTGTCAAAAGGTTTGTCAATTCGCCTTTTTCACGGCCATACTTGCCCCGATTCCCATAGCCAGCCACAAAAACGGGGTGCTGGTGATCTGCTCGAAGCTGAAAAGGTTGTTGGATAGGTACATCACCAAAACCAGGATAAACATGATGAGTCCGGGCTTTTCCTTCAGTTTGCTTCCAAAGGTCTTAAAAGCACAAACGATAACACCCATAAATGCCGAAAGTCCGATGACGCCCGTATTTACCAGCATGGTAAGGAAAATATTGTGTGCGTTTACCAGTCTTATATCTTTAAAAGCAAGCCTTACGTTTTCTCTTAAATCCGGGTGATCCACAATATTAAACCAGAAGCAGTCGGGCCCGATTCCTATAAGTTTATGCCAGAAATCCAGGGAAAGGAAGCTCTTGAAACCTACCTCCCAGTCCACACTTCTCTTGGTTCCCCATTCCCTGTCGTAGATGAAGAACTCGTGCCGGCCGATCACGGGAAGTGTGCCCCCCAGTGCGGTATTTACCGCAATCAGCGTGATTATCGCCGCCGCAATAAGGATTGTTAAAATGATCGCAATGAGACCGAGATGCTTTTTCAAAAACCCGGGATATACGGCCATCTCGTTACTGCAGGCGTGAAAATAAACAAGCACCGCCAGCGAAACAAGAAAGATTCCGAGGGTTATCCTTACGTCTGTAAACAGGTCTCCGAACATGCCTCGAAACGTCAGAAGATCCGGGTTAAATCTGTTTATGAGTGCCACCAGGACCATGGTCGCACACAGCCATGACCCGATCTCCGAAAAGCGGGCCATTTTTCTTTCGTCCTTCGAAGATATGACAAAGAGCACCAGAAGCGTCATGAACAAAGCAAAAAGTCCCGAATCAGAACCGTTTATGATGGTTACGAAAAACCCCGTAAACATCGGAATCGCAAAGAGAAACCGGATCAGCCCTTCTTTGTAATAATATAAACCTATGATGATGGGAAGGATTACCGTAAGATACCCACAAAACCAGTTAATGTTGCCGATGGATGAAATGTATTCGGGGTCAAGGCCGTCGTATTCGATGAAGGAAACGCCGAAGCGGTTAAATATTCCCCAGACGAAAACAATCATGGCAGGCACGATCACCGGAAGAAGCACGAAATCCCGATAATTTAAATATCTGGAAACGATGAAGTAAAACATGATGAAAACAAGATAGGTAATAAGACCCATGTACCACCCTAAGCATCCCCACACGGAACCCTCATGAAACCAGTAAGAGGACCCTGCTCCCACCGATTTATAGGGCGAGCAAAGGTGGGAAATGATCAGGACCAGCGCGAAAAACAAAAGGGCGTAATCGAGCTTCTTTATGGGGCGAAAAGCCTTTAACTCCGCTTCCGACATCCCCCTTATGACGAGATAGAGCGCCGTGAAAAAGCCCATGATTATCGCCGTGTATTTTGCCACGTTCATAAAGAAAATGTACTTGCCCTCGGCGATATTGTTGTACCCGGTTCGAAGATAGAGCGGAAGCACCGTAAATATCACGGTTACCAGCAAAAATGCCAGAATGTTTCCCGCCAGCGTGAACCAGAAAACCCGGTCCCGTTTTATATTCTTTTTTCTTCCCGCAATGTTTGTTCTCATAATAGATATAATAGCGTAAAATGCGCAAAAAAAGAAGCCCGGAGTTATATTGAAAACTCCATGGGCTTCCCTGAATCCGGATGTTTGAACTTAAGTTTGTAAGCCGTGAGGGCTACTGTTTTGATGTTGAGCCTCTTTGAAACGGCGAGGCTTTCTTCGTTACCGTATTTTAAATCTCCGAGAATAGGCATCCCGGCGTTTGAAAGCTGCACTCTTATCTGGTGGTGCCGCCCGGTTTTTAAATGAACCGTGAGGCTTGCGTTGTCGTCGTCTTCTGCCGTGACTTCAAAAGTCAGAATCGCTTCTTTGGCGCCTTTGGTTTCTTTGCTTACCACTTTGGAAGTGTTGTCTTTTTGTTTCAGCAGGAAATCCTTTAATTTACCGCTTTTTGCGAGTTTACATTTTTTAAAGACCCTTGCTTTGTAATCCTTGGAAAAAGCATCGGCCTGCATATCCTTTGAAAGGGTTGCTGCGGCTTCGGAGGTTTTTGCAAGTAACACGATCCCGGAAACAGGCTGGTCGAGTCTGTGTATCGGNNAAGACGTCGGGGGCCTCGCCCTTTCCCTTAAGATAGTTCCTTGCTTCGCCGAGAAGGTCTTTCTCGCCGATTTTCGCCGTCTGCACCGCAAGTCCCGCAGGTTTGTTTACAACCAGTATGGAATTGTCTTCAAAAAGAATGTCTTCTTCCTTCATGGTTTCGCTCCGCCTTTAGGTCATTATAGCATTATCTCTTTCTTCTGTCGCACTTTTTGGAAAGAAGCATGCCAAACCATTGGAAAAGCTGCATGAATAAGACGATCACCACAACGGTGACTATCATTATTTCGGTCTCGTACCGATAATAGCCGTATCGGATAGCTATATCTCCGAGCCCGCCGCCGCCCACGATACCGGCCATGGCGGAGTAACCGAGGATGGTGCCCGTTGCGATGGTTACACCGATCAGAAGCGAAGTTCTGGCCTCGGCGATAAGCACCTTTGTTATGATCGTCATCTTAGACGCACCCAGGCTGAGTGCCGCCTCTATGACGCCCGCATCCACTTCCTTAAGAGAACTTTCAACCATTCTTGCTATAAAGGGAATGGCGGCCACCGTAAGGGGAACCACCGTAGCAAGCGTTCCGTAGCTTTTCCCGACAACCGTTTTTGTAAAGGGCTGGATAAGGATCAGCAGAATCAGGAAAGGGATGCTTCTTGCAATATTTATTACCACATCAAGAACCCTGTAAAGCAGGGGCATGGGTTTTAACCCGTTATCGCCCGTTACCGACAGAAGCACTCCCAAGGGGAGGCCGAAAAGATAGCCGAAAAGGGTGGAAAAAAGCACCATTATAAGGGTATCCTTCGTTCCGTCCGCAAGCATTTTCATAATATCAGCCAAGCCCATAGGATTCTTCCTCCTCTTCGATCTGTTCGCTCTGTTTTGTAAGGATCAGCCGCCTTGCCGCGGGGGATTTGGGGTTCGTGAACACTTCACTTACCTCCCCTTCCTCCACAAGTCTTCCTTTTTCAAGAACGGCGACTCTGTCGCAGATTTCCTCCACCACGCGCATTTCGTGAGTAATTATCACTATTGTGATGCCGTACTCTTCGTTGATCTGCTTCAGGAGCTTCAATATCCTTCTGGTGGTCTGCGGATCCAGAGCGCTTGTTGCCTCGTCACAAAGAATGATCTCCGGATTCGAAGCAAGGGCCCTTGCTATTGCGACCCTTTGCTTCTGTCCGCCGGACAACTGCACCGGATAGAACTTTGCTTTGTCGGCTATCTCAACTTTTTTTAATAATTCGAGAGCTTTCTTTCTCGCTTCTTTTTTACCGACCCCGGCAATCTCCAAGGGAAAACAGACGTTGTCAAGCACGTTTCTTTGCATAAGAAGGTTGAACTGCTGGAAGATCATGGCTGTTTTTTTGCGTTCTTCCCTGAGCTCTTTTTCGGAGAATTCCAGAATGTTTTTCCCGTCTATCAGGATTTTGCCGTCACATGGACGTTCAAGTAAGTTTATACATCGAACCAGAGTGCTTTTACCTGCTCCGGAAAGTCCGATCACGCCGAATATCTCGCCTTTCTCAATGCTTAAATTCACATCCTTTAAGGCTCTGACGCTGTCGTCCTTTCCGCCGAAGGTTTTGCTTAAGTTTTCAATCCGGATAAAGGACATTTTTCACCTCATCAGTCTTTGTAAGGAACAACTGCTCCGTCGTAGGTTTCGTTGATGAATTGAACGATGGCATCGGACTTAAGGACTTCAACAAGGGCCTTGATGCCTTCGTTTTCTTCGTTACCTGCTTTGACTGCGATGATGTTTACGTAGGTCTTTGCAGCCTCGGAATCGGACTGTTCGTATGCAACGGAGTCCTTGGCTACCGAGAAGCCTGCTTCAAGTGCGTAGTTACCGTTTAAAACCACGAAAGCAACTTCATCTTTAACTCTTGATACCTGAGCTGCTTCAAGCTCCTGAATCTTGATGTTTAAAGGATTTTCAACGATATCGAGAACGGTTGCGGAAAGGCCTGCACCTTCTTTAAGCTTGATGATACCGTTTGCCTGTAAAAGAAGAAGGGCTCTTGCTTCGTTGGTGGTATCGTTGGGAACTGCAATGGTGTCTTTCTCGGAAAGATCCGAAAGTGCTTTCTTCTTTCCGGGATAAATACCGAAGGGTTCGTAATGTATTCCGCCTGCGTTTACGATATTGGTATTATTGTTTGCGTTAAAATCGTCAAGATAAGGAACGTGCTGGAAGTAGTTTGCGTCAAACTCGCCGCTCTCAACTACCAGGTTGGGCTGCACATAGTCTTCAAATTCCGTAACCTTTAAGGTCCAGCCCTGCTCTTTAAGGATTTCTGCTGCCTTGGCAAGAATCTCCGCATGAGGTGTGGGGGATGCCGCAACGGTTATGGTTCCCTTTGCTTCGACAGAAGCCGCATTGGAAGGTGCCGACGCAGTTACATCTGGCTTGGAAACCGATGCGGAATTACTGTTGCTCTGTGAAATTGTTGTTTTTCCGCAGCCTGCGAGAATCTGTGTGCTTGTAAGTGCTACCGTAAGTATGAGTCCGAGTTTCTTTAAAATGTTGTTTTTCATTATTTTTTCCTCCAAAAGTGTTTGATTGTGTTTGTGTAATTATTGTTTTTTTGTTTTTCGACGGTCGTATTATTTACACATGCACATACACATTCGAAGGGTCCCTGTCTGCTTTTGTATAATGTTTGTCTTGATCTTCATGTTAATTCCTCCATGTACTCCCGATTGGATCCGCGCTGCAGTCGCTTTTCCATCTCGGCGCCGGCTCTTTCGCCGATGCACAAAAAAATGACCGGTGTCTTTCGACTCCCGGTCATCCGATTATCAGGTGTACTTTTAAATCAAAGGCGCACGACATTTAAAGCCGCATCGCCATCCCTGAAATTTGAAAACCGGGGTTCTGACATCCGACCGCACATGCACATGCACATCATCATATTCAGTTTCGCGATAACAGCAGTTGAAACCATTGTCTTGCTCCTTTGTGTATAGACAGCACTATACAGACATTTGCCTATCTTGTCAATCGGTAATTTGAAAAATTTTTATTTTCGCGGAATCAACACGAACTTCATGGCGTCCGCGGAAGCCCGTTCAACGTTGAACGCAGCCGATTTCATGGCCTCGTCCAAGGTACATATTCCGTTTACGGAAGAAAGCATCGCATCCACGCCGACCGAATAGAGTTCTTCATAACCATCTCCGAGTGAGCCTCCGATAGCGATCACGGGGATATTTCCGTGTCTTTTGGTGCGCTTTGTCACACCGTAAGGCACCTTCCCACAGGCGCTCTGGGCGTCGATCCTTCCTTCTCCCGTGATGACAAGATCCGCATTCTTAACCTTCGTATCAAAGTCTGTGACGTCCAGCACGAAATCGATGCCTGAACCAAGGCTTGCATTTAAAAAAGCAAGAAAAACGCTTGCAATCCCGCCTGCCGCCCCGGTTCCTTCAAGATTCGCTATGTCACGGCTCGTTTGCTTCAGCAATACATCGCCGTAATTCTTAAGTGCCGCGTCCAAAAGCGCCACATCCCCGGCATTTGCGCCCTTTTGGGGAGCAAATACACATGCGGCTCCGTTCTTTCCGTAAAGGGTATTTTTTACATCGCTTGCAAGCTGAAATACGGCTTCTTTTGTCTCTGGGATCACGCCCGACCTATCGATCCTTGAAAGCTTCTTAAGCTCTGCTCCGCCTTCGTTAAGTTCCGCTCCTTTTTCGTCCAAAAACTTAAAACCCAGGGCCTTTGCAATTCCCATTCCTCCGTCGGTGGTTGCGGAACCTCCGAGGCCTATGATGAATTTCTTTGCCCCGTTTTTAAGGGCATCCCTTATAAGTTCGCCGGTACCGAAGGTCGAAGCGTGTATCGCATCACGTTTTTCTTTTTCGATCAAAGTAAGACCCGATGCCGCGGCCGTTTCTATGACTGCGGTATTGTCGGGGAGAATCCCGTAAGAGGCGTTGATCTCTCTTCCCAGGGGATCGTGGGCGGGAACGGTCACAAGCCTGCCGCCCATGGCAGTAACCAACGCATCAACCGTGCCTTCTCCGCCGTCAGCCATGGGTAACAACACCGTCTCCGCCGCCGGGATTATTCTTTTAACCCCGCGCTCCATGGCACGTGCAACCTCCGGCGCAGAGAGACTGCCTTTGAAAGAATCGGGTGCAATGACTATCTTCACCTTAACCTCCTATGCAAAAAGAATGCTCGTCGCGATCAGGACCTGAGCCACAAAATATGCAAGAAGGTTGATGGCCCGCAGGGGCTTTATCTTTTTCCCGAAGGAATAATAAATCATGATAAAATCGCTCACCATAAACAAAAGACCGCCAAAGAAGAAAAGCAGCGTAAGAGGCGATACTTCTTTGTACAAAAGAACCTCCGCGCATGAGGACATTCCGATGACAATCGCAAGATAGACGTAGCCGAAGATCTCAAGGCCTTTGCTCGGCGCCGTGATCCGCGTCATGAGGGGTCTTATCAATACGGCGGAAGCCACCGCAGTCACAATGAGCGAAATGAGGATTATATCCGTGTTTCGTCCGATGAGTGCGGCAATATAAAGAAAATGACCGCAGACGAAGGAGAAAATCCCCAGAGCGAATATCTTCCTTGAAGCAGCGCCCCGGAGAACATTCCTGAGATTTAAAAGAACGTCCCCGATGAGCCCCAAAATCAGACCGATGACAATCAGGAGCCCAAATCGTGAAGGAACCCTAATGTAGGCATAAATGCCGAGACTCACAAAAGTCAGGGATGCAAGTCCTTTGTAAACCGTTGCTTTAACCATCTTTCCCGCATATTCGGTCTTAATGAACCAAATATCGATGGCGATACCCAGTACCGCAAGACACGCGATGACCCAATACATATCCGAATCCCCCTTTCAATTTACACCTAAAACTCAATGGTTGCGGCACACCTGTCCATGTCCAGTCTGTCCGTACAGGCTGCCGGCTCCGTAAGGGTGAGTTTATGTCCCTTGCGAATAAATACGAGAATCTCGTTCAGTTCTGCCTTAACATAATGGTCGCCCTTTGTTAGAACTTCTGTGTCAAAATCCTTATAGCTTCTGAAACGCACCAGTTTCATATCTTCCGGGAGATATACATATCTTCCGGTTTTATTTTGCTCGTAAACAGGCGCAATCATCAAATGAGCGCCCACAAGAAGCTGGTCTTCAATTTCTCCCGCTCTTTCATCATCCCGGTATTCAAAAGAAAGAGGCTTAAAGTACATGCCGTTTTCGTTGATCGCTTTGGTACACTCCACGTAAATATAGGGAATAAGCGCATATCTTAACTCAATGATATTCTTAAAGTCGTTTGAGCGTTCAAACCTGTACAGTTCCTGATCTCTGGTACCGAGAGCGGAATGGTTTCTGAAAAGGGGCGTAAATATACTGAATCCAAGCCATCGCATCATCAGATCTTCAGTGGTATCGCTCCCGAAACCGCCGGTATCCGCTCCGGAATATATGAATCCCGTCATGTTGAGGGAAGGCATCTGCTTTATGTTTAAGAGCAAATGGCTCCACCAGGACATATTGTCTCCGGTCCAGACCCCTCCGTATCTGTGCATGCCCATAAAGGATGACCTTGAAAAAAGAAGGATTTTCTTGTCCTTGTTGTTTCTTTCGAAAGCTTCACCCGCAGCTTTGGTCATGTAAAAACCGTAGAGATTGTGAACCTTGTCATGGCGCACCTTAACGCCGTTAAATTCGTGGAAGAAACGCCTGTAATCCTCGGGATTGTTATTTATGGAATCAATAAGCCCCTTGAATCCGAAGAATCCCCAGATATCAAGTTCTTTGTCCTTAATATTCTCGAGTTCCCCGAATACTTCCTTCAGATGGTCTTCGGTATAAAAAATGGCGGGCTCGTTCATGTCATTCCAGAAGCCCTCGATTCCCATGTCCGTGAGAACCTTATATTTGTCTCCGAACCACTTTGCTGCAGCCGGATTCAGAAAATCCGGAAAGTGCACCTTGCCGGGCCATACCGCAGCCACCAAAGGTGTTCCGTCTTCTTTCTTGCAGAAGAAATCGTTCTTTATACCCTCTTCGTATACGTCGTACCCTTTCTCGATCTTTACGCCCGCATCGATTATGGGAATAAGACGGATTCCGTCAGCCTTCATATCCCGCACGAAAGCTTCGAAATCGGGAAACCTTTCCGGATTAACGGTAAAGTCCTTGAAATCCTGCATGTAATCGATATCCATGTAGATCATGTCGAGGGGAATGCCCAGTTTCTTATAGGAGTCTCTGACTTCCCTGATGTCGGAAGCATTCTTGTATCCCCAGCGGCTCTGACCGTATCCGTAAGCCCAAAGAGGTGCTTCGTAACTCTTGCCCACCAGACCTCTGAAACTCTTTACGATCTCAAGGGGAGAATCTTCCTCGATATAGTATAAAGAAAAATCAAAATCCTCCGCAGAAACGGCAAAGACATCGCTTTTTGTAAAGCCTATGTCAAATCTTACCTCTCCGGGATGATCGAAATAAAATCCAAAGCACTTTCCGTCCCCATTATCAACAATGATAAAGTTTTGAGAAGCATAAAGAGAATGCTTGCCTTCCTCATGATGAGGATTATCGGTGTTGTTGCTGATGTAAAGCCATCCTCTTTTGTTTATGCCCCTTACAGTCTCACCGAGGCCGTAAATGCGGGCCTTGGGAGGCATGATATATGTAATGGTCTTATTCTTTTCATCCACGGTCAGTTCGCCGATTTTCGACCCTTCCGGGACAGTTGCTTTTACTTTTGCAACAACAGCCCCCGTATCCATCGGCTTCCCGAACACATACTTCTTTATCATCCTGTACCCCCGGTAATTTCTGAAATATATCACCGAATTCATTTCGCGGCAAGTATTTATGTGCCGTTACATCTTAAATCTGTATCCTACGCCCCAGATAGTCTCGATGTACTGGGGATTTGCGGAATCAAACTCGATTTTTTCGCGGATCTTCTTGATATGTACCGTGACGGTCGCTATATCACCGATGGAGTCCATATCCCAAATCTCACGGAAAAGCTCGTCCTTTGTGTAAACGTGGTTCGGGTTTTCCGCAAGGAAAGTCAAGAGGTCGAATTCCTTGGTGGTAAACTGCTTTTCTTCGCCATCCACCCAGACACGTCTTGCGGTTTTGTCGATTTTGAGTCCTCTGATCTCAATTACCGTGTTTCTGGGCTTTGCCTGAGAATTGGTAAGGCGCTCGTATCTTGCAAGGTGGGCTTTGACTCTTGCCACAAGCTCACTGGGACTGAAGGGCTTGGTCATGTAGTCATCGGCTCCGAGGCCTAAACCACGAATCTTGTCGATGTCGTCTTTCTTGGCGGAAACCATAAGAATCGGCACGTTTTTCTTTTCGCGTATGCTCTTGCAGACCTCAAAACCGTCTTTACCGGGCAGCATAAGATCGAGCACAATAAGGTCGTAATCGTTCTCAAGGGCTTTCTTTTCTCCGTCTATGCCGTCTCCCGCGATGTCTACCTTAAAATCACTGAGTTCAAGGTAATCCTTCTCAAGATCCGCAATGGCTTCTTCATCTTCGATTATCAATATTTTACTCATATTCTTTCTTCTCCTCGTATTTTCTGAGTACAAAGTGCATACAGGTTCCTTCGCCTTCTTTGCCGGTGGCCCATATATATCCGCCGTGGTCTTCCACGATCTTCTTAACTATCGAAAGGCCGATTCCGCTTCCGCCCCGGGCGGAGTTTCTGGAAGCATCGGTCCTATAGAACCTTTCAAATATTCTGGTCAGGTCTTTGGCTGCTATTCCGCGTCCGTTGTCCTCGATCTCAATCCTTACCGAGTCTCCGTCGTCTAGGATACGGAAATCTATCTTCTGCTCCGGTTTTTCTTTGTCCATATATTTGACCGAATTGCTGATTATGTTGTTGATGACGCGCCTTAACTGCTCGGGATCCGCGATTATCCTGGTGTCGGGAGGAACCAGATTCGAATAGTCGAGTTTAATGTTCTTTGACTCAAGGTCCAGACCCACTTCCTCGATACAGTCGTTAAAGTAGTCTGACACGTTGAGACGAAGAAACGTATAGGGAATGCGGTTCGCGTCGATCCGCGAGTAAATGGTGAGCTCATTTATGAGGCGGTCCATGTCGTTGGTCTTGTTGTAGATGGTCTTGATATATTTGTCCATCTTCTCGGGAGTGTCGGCAACGCCGTCCATGATCCCCTCAACGTAGCCTTTGATGGCCGTTATGGGAGTCTTAAGATCGTGGGAAATGTTGGTGATAAGCTCCCGGTTCTGAGCTTCGTTCCTGACGGTTTCCTCGGTGCTTTGCTTAAGCTTCAGCCGCATGTCCTCGTAGTCTCTGTAAAGCTCCCCGATCTCGCCCTTCATGTTTTTTTCAAGAGCGTAGTCGAAGTTTCCGTCGGCTATCTGCTGCATTCCGACCTTAAGCTCGTTAACAGGGCTGAAAACGCCTTTCCCGATCCATCGGGTTAGCCCCGCGGCTATAAGGAACATGATGACAAAGATGGTAATAAAGAGGACCGTCAGCATGCTCTTTGGCATGAGCCTGTCCACGCTCTCTATTTCACCGACCTTTCTTAAGTGGATCATTACCTTGCCCACCACCAGGAAAGCCAGTGAAAACAGGCAAACGGGCAAAACAGCAATTATCCCGAAGGTGATCTGCAATCTTGTTTTAAGCCTCACGACACGCTCCCTTCCGCAAAACTCTGCTAAGCCAATACTATCACATTTCAGCGGGCTTTTGCTTAAAGATGTGAAATAATTTTCTAAAATAATAATAAAAGGGTAAAGCTCTTGAACGAAAAATCATTTATGTTATAATGAATTATCTGACAAATCACGCCAAACAAGGAGGGTTTTCTTATGGCAAAATATGTATGTTCCGTATGCGGTTACGTTCACGAAGGTGACGAGGCTCCCGATAAGTGCCCCGTTTGCCAGGCTCCCAAGGAGAAATTTACAAAGCAGGAAGGTGAGATGACCTGGGCTTCCGAGCACGTTGTCGGTGTTGCCAAGGGCGCTCCCGAAGATATAATAAATGACCTTCGCGCAAACTTTAACGGCGAATGTTCCGAAGTAGGTATGTATCTTGCCATGAGCCGCGTTGCTTTCAGAGAAGGTTATCCCGAAATCGGTTTGTACTGGGAAAAAGCTGCATTTGAAGAAGCGGAGCATGCCGCTAAATTTGCTGAACTTCTTGGTGAGTGCGTAACGGATTCCACCAAGAAAAATCTTGAGATGAGAATAGAAGCCGAAAACGGCGCCACCGCAGGAAAGACCGACCTTGCAAAGCGCGCAAAGGCGCTTAACCTTGATGCCATCCACGATACCGTTCATGAGATGGCCCGTGACGAGGCCCGCCACGGCAAAGCCTTTGAAGGACTTTACAACCGCTATTTCAAGTAAAAAACGCACTATAAAAGAGGGGTGAAACTTCACCCCTCTTTTTCTTTATTCTTTCTATTTACTCCGGGTACACCAGACGGTCTTCTTCGATGTCATAAAGCACTTCATCCAGATACTTTGCGGCAAGGAACTTGGCCATTCCAAGGTTCATGTCGAGGTAGTTGCCGCAGTCTTTGGGACTTGCGCCCGGCACTTCTCCTTCGAAGTCGCGCATGAACTCATACATTCTTGTTACAAGACTGACAACGTCCCGGGATTCAAGGTCGCCTGCAAGAAGCATGTAAAATCCCGTACGGCATCCCATGGGACCGAAGTATACCACTCTGTCCTTCCAGACAGGGTCATTACGTAAAAACGTGGCTCCGAGATGTTCCATGGTATGGACTTCCGCAGTATTCATGACGGGCTCCTCGTTGGGGCTGGTCATACGAAGATCGAAAGTAGTGACAGTTTCACTCCCTATGTGATCTTTTCTGGAAACATAAACTCCGGGCTGGAGTTTGATGTGATCGATGGTAAAGCTTGCGATTTTCTCCATGATTCCTCCTATTCTGACTTTTAAGATCCTTCCAACTATTCACCTGCAACTGCCACACCCTTTAAAAGTATCGCTCTGGGTCCTTCGTACTGCGCAAGTTTCTGAGTCTCTTCGGATAAAACGATATCCTCCTGCGAATCGAAGATGCTTCCGTTTATGCTACCGCCGGTAACAAACTCAACGTTACCCTTGCCGTCATATAGATATGCCAAACGGATCTCACCTTTGAAGTGTCCGTCATACGAATCCATCTGGAAGTCGGAGAAGTTAACAACGTGCAGGCAGGGACGATTGAGCATTTCTGCGAATTTCGTGCTTCCTGCGGGAAGGATAACCTTGTCGTAATTACCGATCTGCTCAATTCCGAGATAATAAGAAAATCTCTGTGAGCCGTGGATCGTCTTCAAAACGCCGTTCTCGATAAAGGAGCGCTCCTTCATGGGGATACCTTCCTCGCTAAACGGTGCGGTCACGCCGAAACGAATGTTGAGCGCGTCACCCTTGACGTTTTCGCCCTGAACCTTATCTCCGACCTTAAACTCGGAGTAACCGGGATAAATGAAGGCTGCGTTTGCTCTGGTGGGATAGAAGCTGATAACCTCGGGCACATACTTGTCGGAAAGCACGATATCGTAGTTTCCTGCCTTTGGCATGTTAACGGCTTCAGCCCTGTCTCTGGTGAGCGCAAGTGTTGACTTAACGAGGTTTTTAATCTCGGACAAAGCAAGTGAATCGTACTCAAAGCTCTGATAGGTCTCTACATCGTTAGGCTCCTTGCACTGAGCTACGAATTCGCCTTCAACGGTGCGCTTCACATAGGAAACGTCGGTGCCGTAGGAGCTTACCATATGAACTTTTTCTTCGTTTGCAAAGATCTCAAGTGAATTGATGAATGCTTTTTCGTCGCAGTCTTCCGAATAAACTGCATCGGCAAATTTCTTCGCAAGTTCGGACAAAGAAGGACCATTTAAGTCGCTCTCCATAATGATGGTGTCGCTCTTTACACCCTTTGCGAATTCATAGTACTTGTTCTTTACAAAGCCGGCGCCGTAGAGAGCAGATTTAACCTTTTCGGTTACTTCGGCATCAGTATCGGTAAGATTGACGATAACACTAGCGCCACCTTTAAATTTTGCGCCGTTATCCTCATAAACCTTATAAACCGAAATCTCGGCTTCAGCCGTGTTTTTGTAACGACGCATATCCAATTTTTTCTTGATAAAGAATAATTCCGCGCTCTCGCTGACGGTTTCGGTGATGAAATAATCCTCAACTCCGCAGGAACGCATTATTTTTGCATAATCTCTCATATCATTCTCCCTTTGAACCATTAACCCAGTCTGATATTTGCTTTAATGTAAGGGCCGCCGTCGGAAACCTTGACCCATTCTTTGTAACCTTTACCGCACATTCCGGCGCCGTCCAATTTTTTAGTGTCGGACATCATCGAAATCGACTTTAACAAATCGGGAACGTAGCCTGTAAGCACTATCGGAGAGAAAATTTTTCCGGTAAGTTTTCCGTCCTTGATTTCTCTCGCGATATTAACCATACACTGAATGCCCCAGTTCTTGGGGTCTTCCATTCCGGACTCGGGGTTTTCGAGAAGAAGGCCATCCTTAATGGAGGCGATCATATCTTCAACCTTGTCTTTTCCGGGCTCGAAATAAGTGTTGGTCATTCTGGTGTAGGCCTTACGCTTGTAGCTTTCGCGTCTGCCGTTACCGGTGGGCTTTGTTCCGAGAGCCATAGCGGACTGAAGGTCGCTTATTCCGGATACAAGCACGCCCTTGTCGATGATTACGGTGTCGCTCGAAACCGTTCCTTCGTCATCGAAGAAATATGTAGCGGTCTGATCTACTGCGTTTCCGTCGTGCATGGTAACAAGGGCCGAAGCAACATATTCGCCGACAAACTTCTTCGCAAGCGCTCTGTCCTTAACGAACATATCCATTTCTACGCCGTGACCGAAAGCCTCATGTACGATCATTCCGGTTGTTGCAGGATCGCATACGCACTCATATACGCCGGGCTTGATGGGCTCGGAATCAAGAAGCTCGATTGCGACATGGGCCGCATCATCTACTCTTGAAAGGATCGTGTCGAGAATTTCTACACCGCCGAGATTTGAATCGGATGTGTAGTACTCCTTAACCTCATCTCCGCGCTTTGAATTAACGAACAGGGCTCCGCTTGCCCACATAACGTTCTGCTCAAGATCCTTATTAGCAGAAAGAAAGAGTTTCGAATACTTCTGGAACTGGCACATAACGCCGCAGTTTAAGATTCTTTCGTCTTTCATTCCCTGCTTGTGAACTGCGGTGAGCTTTTCGATGATTGCTTCATCCCCAAGTTCTACGGGATCGATCTCGTAATCGGTGCTCTTTTGGAAAGTCACCGGTTCATCCGTGGGTACGGGATACTGCGATTTTTCGATATCTCCGCCCATAGAAACAAGTTCTGTTTTAATGAACTTTACTATTTTGTCGATTTCTGTCTCGGAAATCTCATTTCCCGAATACTCCGCATAGCATCCGCCGTCATAAACCTTTACAACAAAGCCTTTGGCGGTGTAAATGCCTCTCTCGCCTACGTTGGCGCCGGTCTTCGATACGGAATATGACTTTCCGAACGAATCGTTTACAAGCACGGAAGCGTACTTGTAATCTTTAAGGAGCTCGCTCACGAGTTCTTTGAATAAGGGCTTGTTCTCCCTTATATAATTACTGTCTTTTACCTTCATACCTTTTCCCTTTCTCTTTATTGCTGTTTATCCTATAAGGATTTAAACATTTCCAATACCATTTTTGCGGAGTGTACCGCTGCCTGCGCTTCAAAGGTGGGATAATCCATCTCTGCGGAATCGTCTGCTTTGTCCGAAATCGCCCTTATGATAAGACAGGGTATTTCGTTTAGATATGCCGCATGAGCCATGGCGCAGCCTTCCATCTCGACACACATGGGGTCGAACTGTTCCTTGATTCGATTCTTAACCTCTTTGGTCGCTATAAACTGATCCCCGGATGCGATGCGTCCCCTGAAGGTCTTAACATCGGGATTAACCTTGTGACACGCTGCCTCTGCAAGGCTTACAAGTTTTTCGTCCGTGGGGAACTCAAACACATCCATCTGAGGCACCTGACCGGGCTTGTAGCCGAAAGCAACCGCTTCAACATCATGGTATACGGCTCCCGTGGCAAGCACGATATCACCGATATCGATCTTTTCGTTAAGAGAACCGGCAACACCGGTATTGATTATGGCGTTTATGCCGAATTTATCCACCATCATCTGCACGGTGATTCCCGCATTTACTTTACCCACGCCGCAACGGGCAAGGACTGTTTTAACTCCGGAAAGTTTTCCTACATAAAATTTCCGTCTGCCATAGTCCACAACTTCCTTCTCGGTCATTGCTTCAATGAGTTTTTCGACTTCCAGATCCATGGCGCCGATGATTCCGATTGTTTTTTCCATGAGTACCTCCTGTTGTCAGTTGTCCTGCTATATTTCCAGATCGATGCGGTTTAAAACGCGTCCTTCAAGAAATGCCTTAATGTTGTCGTAGTTCATTTGAACGCAACGCTCTCTTGCTTCCACCGAGGCCCAGGCGAGATGAGGCGTGATGATCAGGCGCCCGGAATCCTGAATGCGCTGAAGCAGGCTGTCCCTGGCGATGGGTTCCTTTGTAAGAACATCCAGTCCCGCTCCGGCGATCCTGTCATTCAAAAGAGCGTCATACAGCGCTTCTTCGTTTACGATGGGACCTCTGGCCACGTTTATGAGATAAGCGGTTTTCTTCATTTTCGAGATTTCGCTTTCATCAAGAAGATTTCTCGTAAGATCAGAAAGCGGACAATGGATCGAAAGAAAATCCGATTCGCTCAAAACCGTATCAAAATCCACCCGCTCATAATCCGTTACGGTGGAATTACCCGTTACGGAATAAAAGATGACCCTGCAGCCGAAGGCTTTGGCAATCTCGGCAACCTTCCTCCCGATATTTCCCATTCCGATTATGCCCCAGGTCTTTCCGTTGAGTTCATAGAAGGGAATATCAAAATTCGAGAAACGCTCCTGTGCCGCGTACTTTCCGCTTTTGACATAATCGTCATAATGGCGCAGCTTCTCACAAAGAAAGAGTGCCATGGCGAATGTATGCTGTGCAACCATTTCGGTGCTGTAGTTTCTTACGTTGCAGACGCCGATTCCCCGGGACTTGCAATAATTTACATCAACGTTGTCATATCCTGTGGCAAACTCACAGATCAGCTTTACGTTCGGTGCATCCTTGAGAGTTCTTTCGTTCAAAGGGCTTTTGTTGGCAACAATGATATCCGCATCCTTCACCCTTTCGGCAATATCATCATACAGGGTGTTGTTGTACGCCGTTACCTCTCCCAGCTCGTTAAATACATCGATGGATACGTCCATTCCGACGCTGCTTCTTTCAAGTACAACTATCTTCAAATGAAGGTTCCCCCTTTTTAATTTGAACCTATTATAACAAAACCCTGCGATATTGTCGCAGGGTCTTGCATTTTTTTTATAAAGTTTTTTGCTTTGGCTTTATCAGAATCTTGAAACTGTCTTCCATGCATCCCACGGTAACGAAGATGTACACCGCAAGAGAAACGATCATCAGCAAAACACTAACCATAAACAGAATCACACCGTTCGCCATTTCCATTACCGCAGTGATGATCAACGGTACCGGACAAAGGATACAAAGCAGGATCGCTATAACGATAAGCTTTGAGTAGGTTTCTTCGTGTTTCTTGATCCGCGCTTCAACCATGGAAACAACATCGGCTTCAGGCTCGAATGGTTCTTTTTTAAGGTAGTCAAAGCGGTCGATCCGATTTCCGTATACAATCATGTAAAAGACAGAAAAGGCGGTGATCAACAAGATACTGGTAACACCTGTGGCCACGGAAATCCCCGTCCCCAGGTATCCGTCCACCATAAGACCGATCATAAAAAGCATTACGACCGGGGTGTTTACGGCGAGTAAAACACCAAAACCCAGTTTCGGTGCGTTTTCCTTCACTGTATCCAGGTATTCGACGGCCTCGTCCATGGAAAGTTTTCTGACTTTCTTTTTAACGACAGGTGTGACGGTTTCGGTAACACCTCTGTTTCCCGCCGGTTCCGACCCCGAATAATCGGAACACATTTCATCTTTAAGAAGATAATCCGTGCTCACGTTAAAAATCTCCGAGAGCTTTATAATCTTTTGAAGATCGGGAACCGCCTGGGCACCTTCCCATTTGGAAACCGACTGTCTTGAGACCGAAAGCTTCTCCGCAAGATCCTCCTGACTGAGACCCAGTTTCTTTCTTTCGGCTATAATCTTGTCCGCTAGTATCATTTTAACTTCCTCCGTAGACATTCTAATACTTTTTGTTCCGAAACTAAAGAGAATGTATCAAATTCAACAATAGCAGACAATCAAGACGCCTTTTCAATTTGTCAACCGGCAGTTTACATTTCTAAAGAAAGCGCTTTGATACAATTGCTTTTTCCTTTTTCGCTCCGTATAATAATGGATGTATCGGTTGTCATTCATATATGGCGATAAACAGGAGCTGGCACGTATAAAATGAACACTGTCGATAAAGTAAAAACAACCCTGATAACGCTATCGGGAAGCAAAAAATTCAAATATTTCATGCTTTTTCTATGGGCTGTTGTTTGCGCAGTGTTGGCATTTGATGTTATTCATAACGGGAAATATTATTATGAGACCGGCGATGATATGTTCATTGAGTATATCAATGGCGGTGCTTATGGCGAATGTAACCCGCGCAATGTGTACAATCATATCTTCCTCGGTTGGCTTTTTTCTGCACTTTATAAGATTTTCCCCGGTGCCAACTGGAATAATGCATTCTATTTTTCCCTGATTTTTGTGTCGTTCTTTGTCATTGGTGTTTGCCTGATACTCAGGGCCGGCTATATTAAAGGCTTTCTGATGTCCGTTATTCTTGTCTTCTCGACAACTCATTCGTTACTCGTCAAATTGAATTATTCAAAAACAGGAATTCTGACTGTTTCCGTTGGCTTGGTCTTTCTAATTTCAACGTTGGATACCCCCGATTGGAAAAGCAAGCGTTGCAAATTCCTGCGAATATTATCATTCCTGATGATTTTGCTCGGAGCTCTCGTCCGTGAAAAATCTTTCATAGCGCTGATTCCGTATTTTGTTATTGTCGGTATATATGTCATCACTAAGGACAAAGAAAATAAGAAAAAGCTCTTACCGATAGCAGGAATAGGTTTGCTGATTACCTTATTATGGGTGGGTAACGACATCTCCTATAATCTCAACAGTGACTGGAAGTTTTATTCCAAATATAATTCAGTTCGCACAGAGCTTTTGGACTATGGATTCCCGTCGTACGACGAATATGAATCCCAATATCATGATATCGGGATAAGTTATAACGATTACCGGATGCTCTATTACTGGAATCATGCCGATATGTCGGTGTTTGGAATTGATAAACTTGAGCAAATCAAGGCGATTCGCGACACTGATCAGGCTAATCGTTTTTCGATTCAAAAGATTGGCAATACGATTAAAAATGCCATAGGTCTGTCAACCGGTTACGCAGAAATCTATATTCTGATTCTTCTCTTTCTGATTTTTGTTGCCATGGATAACGGAAGCAATTTCTCCTTCCAGGCAGCCACCACACTGATAGGACTGGGAGAATATGGATATATTATTTATAACGGAAGGATTAATGATCGCGCGGTAATTGCTTCAATAATTCCGGCTTTGTTTGTTCTTACGCTTTTCTGCGGAAACGAAACACGAAAAGATTCGCTCATAAAATATATCAGGGGTCTCGTATGCCTTGTCGGTGTTATGTTTTATGCTTTTTACGGTTGCAGGTTTTGCGATATGAAATATGTAAAGCCAAATCTTGCTTCCGAGCATAATCAGGCTTCAGCCCTTCTGTCATACACTTCTTCGCACAAAGAAAGTCTTTATTTGATGGGACCCAATGAAAACGCCGCTTGGTTGTCTTCCGGACACTGCCCCGTGGATTCCGTTACACCGGGAATGCTTTCCAATGTTGTTATATGCGGTGGCTGGACGGTATCAAGTCCGATTATGACCGATATTGCCGAACCATATGGCGACAAGTATAACCCTTTTGGCATTCTTGCCTCCAACAGCAACGCATATTGGCTTGCCGGCGATGAAACGGAAACCGCTGTGGTTTTGACGTATATCAGGGAACATTACAATAAAGACGCCGAGTGTACGATAGTCGACACAATCGATAAATACAACGTTTATTCTTTCGCTATAAAAACTTCGTCGGTCGGCAGAGACAGTTAATCTCGTTCGTCTTAAGTTTCTCTTTGAATCTCACATCATGCTCAACAATGAGCATCGTAGGATTATAGCGTTCGATAAGATTTTCGATTTGCATCCGGGAGAAAACATCAACGTAATTCAGCGGTTCATCCCAGATGTATAGGTGAGCACTCGTAAGTAGACTGGAAGCGATAAGAACCTTTTTCTTCTGCCCTTCCGAGTAATCCTCGATTTTCTTTTCAAACTGCACCCTCTCAAGATCCAGCTGACGCAACAACGAAAGAAAAAGACTGTAATCAAGTCCCGATACCTCGGCATGTTCCTTGAGACTTCCGTGAAGGAAGGAAGTATCCTGATTGATATATGAAATTACCAGGTTCGGCGCCACATTCAAAGTACCTTCCGTGATCAGCCCGGGAGTCGAGCCATAACCTGCCGCTGAAAGTATTGCTTTTATAAGACTTGACTTACCGCATCCATTCGTTCCGCTTATAAACAGCCTTTCTCCCTTTTTTAGTTCAAAAGAAAGATTCCTGAATACATAGTCTGCCCCTCCTTCGTATTTCAAAGAAAAGTCCCTGCACTCAATCAAACGCTCCTTATAATGAGTAAGAGGCATAATCTTTAAGTCCACCGGTTCTTCGATGTCCTTAAGAAGCCCTTCTTTTTCCTCAATTTCGCGACTCATACGGTTTTCAAAGGACTTGACCCGCGACTGCATGGCCTTGGTTTTTGCGCCTATATAAGCCCTCGTGTCCATGTAGCGATCATGCTCTTTGACGGGGTCAAAACCTATCTTACTGCTTTCACTCTTCTCGGCCCAGCGCGATACCCGGTCCGCAGCAATCTTCAGTTTCCCGATTTCCTTGATATGTTTTTCATTCTCGGCTTTGGCGAAGGAATCTGCCCTCTCTTTGTTTTCCCACCAGGTGGAAAAATTGCCGGCCTGAACCTCGATGGAAGAACGGTTCAAAACCAACACGTGGTCCACACAGGCATCCAACATATCCCGGTCGTGAGACACAAGAATGTAACCCCTTTTCTTCGCAAGATAAGCCTTCACCGACTCACGCGCGGCTGAATCCAGATGGTTCGTAGGCTCATCAATCAGGAGAAAATCGTTCTCTCCCGAAAAAAGCACCGCCAGCATAACCTTGGTACGCTCCCCGTAACTCAGGGT
>DBVS01000074.1:0-6951 GCA_002308235.1 Lachnospiraceae bacterium UBA1258 | reverse complement strand
CGCCAGCTTTCGACCCCGGGTTTCCACTCTTCCGCCAATTCGTCTGCGCACTTTTCCAGATCTTTCTTAGCAACCCTGTAGGGAAAATAGTCGAATACCACGCTCTTGCCGATACTGCCTTCATACTCGTACTTTCCAAGCAACAAATTGAGAAATGTAGTCTTTCCCTTGCCGTTACGTCCTATGAATCCCAGTTTCCAGTCAGTATCCACGGAAAAAGAAACATTTTCGAAAATATTGTCAAAACTGCCTTCATAGCAGAATGTAAGGTTTGAAACATTTATCTGTGACATATAACACCTCCTGTCATAGTTTGACTCGCAGAAATCGCCACAAAAATAGTCTGTGAATGCGTGCGCAATCACAGACCCTGAACAAACCTATTCACAAAAATGAGAAAAGATGATGTCCATGATAATCCGATTTAAGCGCACACAAAAAACCCCTTAGGGGCCGACAACGTGTTTACTTAAATAACAGATTATCTAATAATCATTCTTTCACCATACACCGAAGTGTTCCTTTCTTTAATGGAATGAGTATATTACAAAAATACCGACATTTCAAGGTAAAATCTAAGGGCGTTATAATCCTTGCCTTTCGGATACTTTATTCTCTTTGAGATTGGTGATATCTCCGTTTCTGAACATACTGTTCTTCGTCCGCAAGAGAAATCAGTTTTTCGATACTTCTTTCCTCCGGGGTAAATTCAACAGCTCCCATGCTGATTGAAATAACAAAGGGAAGTCCGTTTGCCCGTGACATCTCCTCACAGGTTTTCTTTATTCTGTCCCTGAAACTGTCCATAACGGATAAAGGCATACCCGGCGCAACCATGGCAAATTCATCCCCGCTCATCCTTCCGACCACATCGCTTCCGCGGGAACAAAGCTTAAGAACCTCCGCCTGAGTCTGAATAGCCAAATCTCCCATGTCATGTCCAAAGGTGTCGTTTATGGTTTTTAACCCGTTCATATCGGCAAAAAGAACAAGTCCGTTTTTCCCTGCATTGAGTGAAAGATCGATTGCATTCTGTCCGTATTCCTGTATGCCTCGACGATTAAGAATACCTGTCAGTTCATCTGTAATATTCAGACGACTTAAGTCCGAATTTCGGGTTTCAAGCCTCTTGTTCAGGTTATCCAGTTCGGCATTCTTATTTAGCTGCGCGGAAAAATCCTGACCCTGAGAAACAAAATTTGAAATAATCCGCATGTAAATCGAATACAGCAAGTAATTATTTCCGGAAAAAGAAAGAAGCATGTATCCGTACTGTTTATTTCCGTAACAGATCGGATGCAAAAAATAACTGCCCGCCTTACACTCTTCTATATACGGAATGATCTCGCGCTTGGGGTTGAAGGAATTATACTCCTCCAATGATTCGCTTTTGCCGTTCCTGCTCCAATACAAAGAAAGGTATACTCTGGACGGCAGGGAAAACTTCTCATCCGATGCCACATACTCTACGGCTGTCTGATACAGACACAATGCGAAAAAATCTATCTCCCTGATGCCTTCCAGTATTCCGGGAAGCCTCGATACTATTGACTCGTAGTTGTCGGCATTCTGCAGCACACCGAGAAGAATATAGATACTGCTGAACTGCTCGTTGGAATGGATTATGTCCGAAATGCCGGTTAACGACGAAGAAAATTCCCTCAACTTCCCGTCCGGATCCGAAGAAAGATAGTGTCTGGTATCTTCCCTGGAAATACAGCCACAGGACTGTCTGTAGATAGGTCTTACTTTGGACTGAGTGTCGACCTCCTGACCTTTACCCTGCAACATGGCATAAAGCAGGTTCGCAACGGTATAACCCTGGCCGTGCAGATCCTGACTGATGGTTGAAAGCGTGGGCGTAGAAGTTTCGGCTGAACGTATATTATCATACCCCACCACTTTAACATCCTCGGGAACCCTTATTCCCCTCTCTTCCAGTGCAGAAATGCAACCGAGAGCCATTCTGTCATTGGCCGCCACCACCGCATCAAACGGAAATTCCTTATTACTGTCAATGTACTCAAGTATAATCCTCTTTGTGTCGCCAAAGGTAAAAAAACTGTCAAAATAAAAACGATTTTCCGTCAGCACTCCGTTTCGGTCACAGGCTTTCTCAAAGGCCTGAGACCGTTCAAAGGATTCAATGGATTTGGTGGCATTGGCTGAAATAAACGCAAATCTTTTACACCCGTGAATATTCACAAGATGGCTGACAACATCATCGTAACCCGTTCCGCATGAAATTGAAGTGTTAAAAACACCCTCAAGTCCGATTGAGACAGACATGGATACCATTGGTTTTCTGCTTAAGGGCTTGAGATAACCTGCCAGTTCTTCCCTGTCAAGTTTTGAAAGATATGAACCTGTGATGACTATATAGCCATCCACGCTTTCATTGTCGAGTACCTCCATCATGGTCCAATATTGATATCCAAGATCGAGATATTCCGCGCCCGGAAGCATTGTATGGGTCATAATCAGTTTAACGTTTTTGTCCGAATAATAATCGCGGATTCCGTCCAAGGCATCACCTACGTAATCCACCGTCAGATCCTGTTCGAGAACAACTATTGTCTTAACGTCATCCATACAAATTCCTCAAATCAGTGATTTATTCCCTATCGCTGTATATTGCCCTATTAATACACATTTTACTATACCAAAAAAGAATTTCTTTACAATTAATGGTTATATGTTCCGATATTATTTTTGAAATAATATCTTGACATATGTTATTATATGTGTTACAAAATAGTTGCTTCGAAATATTATCTACGAAATAATATCGTTCATTTATTCAAGGAGGTTCATATGGCTGAGAAAGCAAGCAAGAAAATCGAAAGACCCGTGACTGTGGGAGAACACATGGAACTCAATGCCAAAAACACGCAAAAAAAGCACACCGCCGTTAACGATGCGCTTAAGTTTCCTACCGGTGAACAGTTTGAAAAAGACCTTACCGCCATTCTTGAGAGTGACTGCGAAGCCAACGGCGAAACCGTAGTCATTGCCCTTACAGACCTGGACAACTTCTTACATATCAACACTGATTTCGGAAGAGATGTTGGAGACAAGGTTCTTATAGAAACCGGTCTGTACATTAAAAACCGGCTTCCCAAGGATGCCACCGTGTACCGCATCGGCGGCGATGAATTCGGAATTATCTTTAAGGGAGATACCGAGCGTGAAGAAATCTTTCTTTTTCTGAATGAATTAAAGAACGGCTTTGACGTAAAGTCTCCCGATGGGACAAAGCAAACCATGACCATCGGCATGGCTACGGCATTTATTGACGCTTCCAGATATGCAGAGCTTGTTCGCAAGGCCGACGGAGCTCTTTACCGTGCCAAGATCAACGGCAGAAACCGTGTTGCAATGGCGAAAGAAGAAAAAATGGTGCCCAAAACCAGTCATTACACCCAGGATCAGCTTCAGCGCCTTAACAAGCTTTCAAAGACCGAGGGTATCGGTGAAGCAATTCTTCTTCGCGAAGCACTTGATATGCTGTTAAAGAAGTACGATGTCTGATTCAAAGTGACCCTCATACTCCGTCCCTCAGGCTCATTCGTGAAAATGACCCCCTGACTCCGTCCCTTAGGCTCAAAGAAAATCTCCGATCTTTCCCAGCGATTTTCCGAGGCTGTGATATCTTCCCGAATAGATTACGGGGTCGAGAACCATAAGATCCACATCAAAGGTGTCTTTGCAATCAAGCCGCTCATCCATCTGGATATTGCGGATCCTGCAAAAGAATGTGGTTGCTTCTCCGGTTTCCACAGTTTTCGCAACTTCACATTCATAAACCCATCGACTGGCATCAAGAACAGGCACGTCTAAAACCTCACCGCGAACCACTTCGCAGGTGAGGTCTTTCTTTTCTGTTGCATGTTTGGAACCGAACCGGTCCATAAGAGGAAGCATGTCGGTACTCACCAGATTGGCGCTGAAAATGCCCGTGCGGAGCACGTTGGTCTTGGTCCGCTTGGTGCCGAACATACTGATGACGAGAAGATATTCATCGCCGTTTTCCGAGGTGGCGCTCACCCAGGTAATGGGAGCAAAATTCGCCGATCCGTCTTCATTGTTGGTTCCGATGATAAATGAAGGCTGGACACACATGGAAAAGTTGGGTTTAACTGATTTTCTTTTTGCCATTTCCGGTTCCTCCGTATGCTTGTTCTATACAAGATAATACTGGATTTTGGGGCAAAAAGCAAAACAATCGGAACTATCCCTTCACGGCTCCGGCTGTCATGCCGGAAATGAAGAATCTGTTGAAAGCAATATAGATCACTATCATAGGTACAAGAGAAATGACCGTACCCGCCAGCATAAGGTTCCAGGCGGAAGCTGCGGCACCCGAGGATTTTAAGTGCATGACACCCACCACAAGGGGCATACGCTTGGTATCCGTCATGGTGAATACCATGGGAAGCATGTAGTCGTTCCATGCGCTTCTGAAGGCAAGAATGGCTACCGTTGCGATCAGGGGCTTGCAAAGCGGGAAGATGATCCTTCTGTAGATTCCCACAAAGGAACAGCCGTCTATCTTCGCAGCCTCATCAATCTCCGACGGGATCGACGTTATATATCCCCTTGCTATGAACAGGTTTGTAACATTCATTCCGAAAACACGGATTATGATAACGCCCCAAAGGGACTTGTTTAAGTGTACCGCTTTCATTTCCATGAGCAGCGGATACAGGGTAAGTGTTCCGAGGGAAACGAACATGGAAGAAACCATGAAATAAAAGACTATTTCTTTACCCTTGAACTTGCCTCTGGAAAAAGCATAACCGCATATGGTACTGGACATTACGGCACCCAGTACACAGAAAACCGCAAGGAACACACTGTTCTTTGTATATATGGAGAAATCCGCCATTTTCCAGGCCTTTATATAGTTTTCCACCACAAAGGCCTTGGGAATAAGCCTGTTACCGGTGGTCAGGATCTCCATGTTGCTCTTAAAGGAGGACATGAAGGTAAAAAACACCGGGAAAAAGCTTATCACAAAGAAAGCCGAAAGGAAAATGTATACTGCGGAGTTTCGTAATATTCTTTTTAATTTGCCCATGCTCATATACTTTTATCCTCCTATGCCTCATATTCCTTGAGTTTCTTTGTGGCCTTAAGATAAACAAAAGTCACAAGAGCAAGGAAGATTGCTGTAATAAGTGCCATGGCGGAAGCATATCCGATCTCGATATTTCTTCCGGACTTTCCGAAGAAAGATTTGTAAATGTAGGTCATGGCCACTTCCGTGGTTCCGCCCGGCTGTCCGTTTGTAAGAGAGATTACCAGGTCGCAGACCTTTAAGCTTCCCACTATGGCCATAAGCAGGATTGACTGGAATATGGGCGCGATCATGGGAAGCGTGATCTTAAAGAAGCGCCTGATCCCGGTAGCTCCGTCGATGCTTGCGCAGTCATATATTTCCTGCGGAATGCTTTGAAGCGCCATTAAGAAGAAGATCATGTTTATTCCGTAATTCTGCCAGACAGACGCGATCCCGAGAATAAGCATGGCTTTCCATTTCGTATCAAAGAAATTAATGGGTTTGGTTATTAGCCCGATACTCTTGAGTATCTCGTTGATCATTCCCTGGAAAGGAGAAAAAAGAAGGGAAAAGATCAGACCGATTATGGCGGCGGAAATGATGGTGGGCATGAAAAGGGTTACTCTGAAGAAGCTGAGGCCTCTCAGCTTTTTATTTAAGAGAATAGCCAATAAAAGAGCCAAAGGTATTTCAACCGCAAGCTTTCCTGCAGAAAGCACCACCGTATTGACAAGGGATTGCCAGAAGTCAGGGTCTCTTTGAAAGACCCTGACAAAATTGGCTAATCCCGTAAAGGTTGCTTTTCCGAATCCTGCGTAATCGGTAAACGCATATCTGAGTATGTAAATGATCGGGACATAGCTGAACAGTATAAATCCGATCAAAAACGGAAGAATCATCATTATGGCCTGAAAGTTATCACTTTTTATCAGGCTTTTTTTACGTTTCATACTACGTCCCTCCACGGTGATTTTCTGTTATCTCTTTACGTTGTATGTTGAAGGAGCAACATATGCTTTGTATACTTCGGGATCAAGGTTTGCAAGTCCGCCGTTTAAGCGATCGTCAAGATCCTTAAGAACGGTTTCGGCATCCTCTGAGAATCCGCCGGAGAAGAGCTTTGCAAGAGTCTCTCTTGCGGAAAGGCCTTCGTACTTGATCACGCCCTTGGGATCTGCCATTCTGATGATCTTCTTGTCGTCCTTGAAGGTAGAAAACTCTTTCCATCCTTTTACGGAAGATTCTTTTGCCATAGCGATAACTTCGCTCTTGTAAGGAACATACATACCTGCTTCATACATGGGAACGAGCTTTTCGTCGGAATAGAAGAACTCAAGTACCTTTGCAACCTTGGAAGGATCCTTGGATTCGGTTGCTTTCTTTGCTACGCCGAGAATGTTCACGGCACGAACCATTTCTTTGTACTCATATCCGGTACTTTTGATTGCCGGGGGATCGCAAACTACCCAGTTGCAAACTGCGGGGAACTGATCGGTATATACTGCTACGTCGAAAGAAGCAGCCATTACGATACCTACACGTCCTGCGGAGAACTGTGCTCTTGCGGTATCGGCATCCATGTTTTCATATCCGGGGAATACGCTTCCGTCTTCGATCATGCCAAGGATGTTCTTAACAATGGGAAGACCGTCGGAGTATCTGTATTTTCCGCTTACTGCGTCATATCCGAAATGTCCGAGAGAAGCTGCGGAAACGCTGTAAATGTAGTGATCCAGTGTCCAGCCGCTCTGGGTTGCGAGGAAGTAACCGTATGCTTCGCCGTTGCTTGCTTCGGTAATCTTCTTTGCGTCTTCTCTTACTTCGTCCCAGGTCTTGGGTGCTTCAGCGATGCCTGCTTTGTCAAAGAGATCCTTGTTGATGATCATCTT
>DBVS01000035.1:205-13758 GCA_002308235.1 Lachnospiraceae bacterium UBA1258 | reverse complement strand
AAGTCCGGCGCTAAGGCTTACCTTGTAAACACCGGATGGAACGGAACCGGAAAGAGAATTTCCATTCCCGATACCAGAGGTATCATCGATGCAATCCTTGACGGATCCATCAACAACGCTCCTACCAAGAAGATTCCTTACTTTGACTTCGAAGTTCCCACCGAACTTAAGGGAGTTAACAGCGGAATTCTTGATCCCAGAGACACCTATGCTAACGCTTCCGAATGGGAAGAGAAGGCTAAGGATCTTGCAGGAAGATTCATCAAGAACTTCAAGAAGTACGAGACCAACGAAGCAGGTAAGGCACTTGTTAAGGCAGGTCCTCAGTTATAATTTGAAGGTTTCAAAGCATACGAAAGACCCCGGATTTAATCCGGGGTCTTTTTTGTTCAAGATATTTAAAAATCTTATATCAGATCATTGCGATGGGCTTACTGTAATCATGTACCGGCTTTTCGCCGTTCTTGCGGCTTTTAACGTATTCATAAATCGTTGCCGCATTCAGATCCTCTTCGAAAAGCGTCTTGGTAAAGGTGTTGAATTCGTTTGCGGCTGCGGGAACCTTGGTAACGGACTTGATTCGACCGGTCTTTGATATTTCCGTAAGCAAAGCGGCTGCATCCTTTTTAAAGCCCAGCATCCGTACGTGGGTGATCTTATCTGTTTTCTTTCGGTAATCCGAAGCTGCCTGAAGCCCCAAAAGAATATGAAGAAGAGCTCTTTTCACGCCTGCGTGAGTGGTATTTTTGGTATTTATAAGTTCGGCGTAGGCTTCAAATCCCGAATATTCGCCGATCTTTCCCTTGATCCTGTTTAACAGATTTTCGGATACCTCAAAATATTCCGTTCTTTCGGGAAGGAAGAGAAGCTTGGTATAAAGAATGTCGGAAAAATCATCAGGCAAAACATAGGAAGATTCGCTTTCATCAATTACCTCAAGCATCTCTGAAGGAAGGTATTCTTCAAGTTTTGCTTTGTCATGTTCGGAAATAAGACGGCGGATAGTCGATGCATTCTGGTATTCGCTGTCTTCGACGATGTCGTTTCCGTTATGTTCGCTTCCGACTCTTTTGTGAGTATAGTATTTAAGGGGAGCGCTCATGCTCATGCCTGCGATGATATATTCGATGCCGAGAACGTTGTTGGGGGTGGAGAGAAGCTTTTCGTATTCGGGGAAAGCAATGGCACGGGCACGGGCGAAGGTATTTCCTTCCCACATGAGGTTTTTGATCTTTTCGGATTCAATGGTACCGCTCTGACGAAGAGTCATGGCGGCGGAGAGAAGTTCATCTATGTTTCCGGATTCGCTTCCGAAACAAAGAGTATCGGCTCCGAGCCCCAGGGCTATGGAAACCGCACCTTTGGCAAAGAGTTCCGCACCTGCGGTTGAATAGGTCACGGGCAGGAGAAATACGGCGTCAACACCGGCTTTAAGGGCGGCTTTGGCACGCATTTCTTTTGGAAATATAGCAGGCTCGCCACGCTGGGTAAAATCACCGCTCATTATTGCAATAATGTATTCGGCACCCGTTTCTTTTCGAATTTCGTCAAGCTGATATTTGTGTCCTTTGTGAAAAGGATTGTATTCGGCTATTATTGCGGCAATTTTCATGTTTTGGCCCCTCTTTGTGTGATGCACGTTTACAATATGATAGTACCACAAAAACATAATATCATGTTGTTATAAATTTAACAATAGAAATTGTACTTAATTTAGTACACAAATTAAATGATTTTTTCTTGTGAAACACAGTAATATCGGATATAATCTAACCATCGGATATTTGCACAGATTTACAAATATCTTTTTTTAAACTCAATGGATTCAAACCTTGTTAAAAATCAGACAATCATGAAAGGCGGACACAATGGCTTATATAGATATTATTAAGGAAAAAGCAAAAAAAGACAAGAAGACTATCGTCCTTCCCGAAGCTAACGACAAGAGAGTTTTGATAGCTGCGGCACACATCCTTGAAGAGGACCTGGCGGATGTTATCCTTGTGGGAGATGAGGAGAAGATCAAAGAAGGAGCTTACTGGCTTGAACTCGATCTTTCCAGAGTAAAGATCATCAATCCCCAGACCACGGATAAACTTGAGGAATACGTTCAGCTTCTTTATGAAACCCGTAAGGCAAAGGGTATGACGGAAGAAAAGGCACGTGAGATCCTCTTAAGCGATTATCTTACCTTCGGTGTTGTGATGGTAAAGGCAAACGATGCGGACGGAATGGTTGCGGGATGCTGCCACGCTACCGCTGATACCTTGAGACCTTCCCTTCAGATCCTTCGTACCGCACCCGGTGTAAAACTTGTTTCAGGTTTCTTTATCCTGGATGTTCCGGATTGCGAATACGGCGACCACGGTACTTTCCTTTTTGCCGACTGCGGACTTAACCAGGATCCCACGGCGGAGGAACTGGCTGCAATTGCAGATACCAGTGCAAAGAGCTTTAAGACCCTTGTAGGTTCAAAGCCTATTATCGCAATGCTTTCCCATTCCACCAAGGGAAGCGCAAAGCACCCTCTTGTAGATAAAATTGTGGAAGCAACCAGGATCGCTCACGAACAGTATCCGAGCCTTATGCTTGACGGAGAACTTCAGCCCGATGCTGCAATCGTTCCTTCCATCGCCAAATCAAAGGCTCCCGGAAGCGAAGTTGCAGGTAACGCAAACGTACTTATTTTCCCCAACCTTGATGCCGGAAACATCGGATACAAGCTGGTTCAGCGCCTCGGAAAGGCCGAAGCCTACGGTCCCATGCTCCAGGGTATCGCAAAGCCCGTAAACGATCTTTCCCGTGGATGTTCCTGGGAGGATATCGTCGGCGTAGTTGCCCTTACGGCAGTACAGGCTCAGCTCGTTTAATACGGCATATTGCTTTTATAAATATTTCTTGACAAACGCTTAAGCCTTGTCTATAATCACTTAAGTGTGGATAGGAGTGGCAAAATGCTTGTTAATCTCACTGAGTATTTTGATATTAACGGTACTTCGCACTTAAGCGTCCCTTTCGAAGCCGAGGATCTGTTTGACGGCATCGAACATCGCGAGATTGTTAAGAGAAGCCCAATAGAGCTTGATATTACATCCATCGGTGAGGGAAAGCTTGAAATCAAAGGTGATGTGAGCATTACCCTTAAGGATAAATGCAGCAGATGCCTTGAAGATGTCGAAGTAGAGGTTTCCGCATCGTTTGATTACTCGGTCGTTAAACCCGACGGCTATCATGAATTGAGCGATGATGAGCAGTTGTTCATGGATGGTTACTCGTTAAACGCCGATATCCTCGCAAACAATGAGTTGCTTATGAGTCTGCCGATGAAAGTTTTATGCAAGGATGACTGCAAGGGACTGTGTCCCGTGTGCTTCATCAACAGAAACCACGGTAATTGCGGTTGCGACACATTTGTTCCCGACCCCCGCATGGCAGCTTTAACGGATATTTTTAATGCGAATAAGGAGGTGTAAAGATGTCTATTTGTCCCAAGAATAAATCTTCCAAAGGTAGAAGAGATAAGAGAAGAGCAAACTGGAAGATGAGCGCACCCACGCTTGTTAAGTGCCCTAAGTGCGGCGCACTTATGATGCCTCACAGAGTTTGCAAGGCTTGCGGTTCTTACAACAAGAAAGAAATCGTAGCAGTTGATTAATATTTTGAAATTCCGAAGGGCTTTCCGCTAAGGAGAGCCCTTTTTTCTTGCATTTTATTCGGTAGTTTAGTATATTTATAAAGAGTGGAAATTTGTCGCTTGTAAAAAACTAAAAAGGGAGTTTCTTGTTATGAGCGAGCTTGTAAAAGTATGCGTCGACGCTATGGGCGGCGACAATTCACCCGGTGAAATCGTCAAAGGCGCTATTGAGGCTGTGAATGAATCCGGAGCCGTTATGGTTTATCTTGTGGGACAGGAGACAGCAATAAACGCCGAATTATCCAAATATACTTATCCTGCGGACCGCGTTAAGATTGTTAACGCAGAAGAGATCATCGATCCCAACGAGCCACCCGTGCTTGCTGTTCGTAAAAAGAAAGATTCATCCATCGTTGTGGGTCTTAACATGGTAAGAAACGGCGAATGCGATGCCTTTCTTTCTGCCGGAAGTACCGGTGCGGTTCTTGTGGGCGGTCAGGTCATCGTCGGAAGAATCAAGGGAGTTGAGCGTCCTCCGCTTGCACCCTTAATTCCAACCACCGAAGGCATGTCGCTTCTTATCGACTGCGGTGCCAACGTGGACGCCAGGGCCGGCCATCTGGTTCAGTTCGCCAAGATGGGTTCCATTTACATGGAAAATATCATCGACATCAAAAACCCCAGAGTAGCTCTTGTAAATATCGGAGCCGAGGAAGAGAAGGGTAATGCCCTTGTTAAAGAGACTTATCCCCTTTTGAAAGCCTGCCCCGACATCAATTTTGTGGGCAGTATAGAAGCCAGGGATATTCCCGCGGGACACGCGGACGTGGTCGTATGCGAAGCTTTCGTCGGAAACGTTGTTTTGAAGATGTATGAAGGCGTTGCGGACGCCCTCATCAAGACCATAAAGAAAGGTCTTATGTCTTCTCTTAAGAGTAAGATAGGTGCCCTTCTCATTAAGCCTGCTTTAAAGAAAACTCTTAAAGGCTTCTCTCTTGAGGATTACGGCGGAGCGCCCCTGCTTGGTTTAAACGGACTTGTGATCAAGACTCACGGAAGCGCCAAATCCGTTGAAGTCAAGAATTCGGTTCTTCAGGCCATTACGTTCAAACAGCAGAACATAAACGGCAAGATCACCGAAAAAATAAATGAGCCCGATTGATTGGAGAAATTATGGAATTTGAAATAATGCGGCAGATTATCGCCGATGTACTGAAGGTGGATCCCAAGGAAGTTAAGGAGATGACCACCTTTGTGGACGATCTCGGAGCAGATTCACTTGATTTGATGCGTATTCTTCTTCTTATGCAGGAGAAGTTCAATGTGGTTCTTTCCAGGAACTGCATTTACAAAATGGAGTGTGTAGGCGACTCTGTTGAGATGATCAAAGAAGCAAAAAGCAATCAAGCCCCTTAAGGGGCTTTTACTGCGAGGTGAAGGTACAATTGGACGTTAACGAGATATGCGAACGTGTGGAAGAAAATATCGGCTACTCCTTTAAGGACAGGTCCCTTCTTTTGGAAGCAATCACCCACAGCTCCTTCAGCAATGAAATGCGGATAAACAAAAGAAGTCATTACGAAAGACTTGAGTTTCTCGGAGACGCGGTTCTTGAACTGATTTCAAGCGAATACCTTTTTGAAAAATATCCGACGGTGCCCGAAGGCGGCCTTTCGAAGAAGAGAGCCTCCCTGGTATGTGAACCGTCCCTTGCCATCTGCGCCCGAAAGATGCACTTCGGCGAGGTTATCTTCTTCGGTAAAGGCGAGGAAGCCGCCGGCGGAAGAGAAAAAGATTCAATTCTTGCGGATGTTACGGAAGCGGTTCTGGGTGCAATTTACTTAGACAGCGGCCTTGAAAAAGCAAGAGAGTACGTAAACGAAAAGATTCTTTCCACCCTTAAGGAGTACGAGCTTTTCGTTGACAGCAAGACGATCCTTCAGGAAGCCGTTCAAAAGCACATCGGAGCGGATACTATAGAATACAGGCTTATCGGTGAAACCGGACCGGAGCATGACAAGACCTTTACCGTAGAGATTTTTGTTTCCGGCAAAAGCCTTGCAAGGGGTGAAGGGAAGACCAAAAAGGCCGCCCAGCAGCAGGCCGCCCACAGTGCCCTTCTCATCCTTAAAGAAAAATATAAAGATATCTAGGAAACCAGAATGTATTTAAAATCGATTGAAGTACACGGATTTAAATCCTTTGCCAATAAAATCCTTTTCAAATTTGAAGAGGGTATCACAGGAATCGTAGGCCCCAACGGAAGCGGTAAGAGTAATGTTGCCGATGCCGTAAGATGGGTGCTCGGCGAACAGCGTATCAAACAGCTCCGCGGAGCCTCCATGCAGGACGTTATCTTCTCGGGTACCGAGATGCGTAAGCCCTTAAGTTACGCCTACGTTGCCATAACTCTCGACAATTCCGACAGACACCTTCCCATCGACTACGCCGAAGTCACCATAGCCCGTCGCCTCTATCGTTCGGGTGAAAGTGAGTATCTCATCAACGGCACTCCCTGCAGACTTAAAGATGTCAATGAACTTTTCTACGATACCGGTATCGGTAAAGANNATCGGACAGGGCCAGATTGATAAGATCCTTTCGGACCGCCCCGAAGACAGAAGAGAGCTCTTTGACGAGGCTGCCGGAATCGTTAAATTCAAGCGCAGAAAAGAGGCCGCTGAAAAGAAACTCGAATCCGAGGAAGCAAACCTTCTTCGTGTAGGGGATATCCTCGCGGAACTTGAAAAGCAGGTGGGCCCCCTTGAAAAGCAGGCCGAAGTCGCCAAGACCTTCTTAAAGCACAGAGATGAACTCAAATCTCTGGATGTAAACGTTTTCCTTCTTGAAAACGAGCGCCTTAAGAAACAGCTTGATGACGTTCTTGAAAAGAACAACATCGCATCAGAGGAATATGCGGAAGCCAATGCTTCCTTCGAAAAGATAAAGCAGGAATACGACGAGATCGAGGGAAAGATCGAACAGTTAAACGAGCACATCGAGAACTCCCGTAAAGAGCTCACAGATTCCTCCGTTTTGAAAGAAAAACTCGAGGGAGAGATCCTTCTTTTAAAGGAGCAGATCAATTCCTTAAAGACCAGCGAATCAAATATCAAAGAACGTCTTTCCGAAGTTAACGCCGATAAAGACAAACGCGTTGCGGACAAAGAAGCCGTTCTTGCGGAAAAGACCAAAAACGATGAGGAAGTAAAGAACCTTAACGAAAGCAAGAAAGAAGCAAGCGAAGCTTTAAGCGCCGTTCAGGAAAAGATATCCGAACTCACCGACAAGATCGAAGCCGATAAGAACGCCATCATCGAAGAACTCAACAAACGAGCTACCGTAAAGAGCCAGCTCGGTCGTTTTGATACCCTTAAGGAAGAAATCAACATCCGTAAGGCAGAGCTCAATTCCCGCATTTTGAGCGTAAAATCGGATGAAGAAAAGCATGACGCCGACATCAAACGCTTACAGGATGAACGTGACAGAATCAATGCGGATATCGAAAACATGAATGCCGACCTTCAAAAGAAGGACGAGGCTGTGGAGGCTATCAGAGAAGAGATCGCTTCCATGGACAAAGAAACCCGGGACCTTCAGGTAAGCTATCACAGAGACAAATCCACTCTGGATGCCCTTACAAACCTTACCGAAAGATACGAAGGTTACGGCGGCAGCGTCAAAAAAGTCATGGAGCAGAAGGATTCCGAGAAAGGTATCATCGGAGTCGTTGCTGACATCATCAAAGTAGACGAAAAGTATGAAAACGCCATCGAAACAGCCCTTGGCGGAAACATTCAGAATATAGTTACGGACGATGAATCCACGGCCAAGAAGATGATTAACTTCTTAAAGAAAAACAAACTGGGCCGTGCCACATTCCTGCCCCTTACCAGCCTTACCAACCCTCAGGAATTTAAGACAAAGGAAGTCTTGGAGGAGACGGGTGTTCTCGGTATGGCGGACGAACTTGTTCACATTGAGAAGAAATATATCAATGTGGCAAAGGCCATGCTCGGCAGAATCGTGGTAGTCGATAACGTGGATAATGCCTTAAAGATTGCCCGTAAATACGAGTTTTCAATCCGTATGGTCACCCTGGAAGGCGAATTGCTTGTTCCGGGCGGTGCCATCAGCGGCGGTGCTTTTAAGAATAATTCCAATCTCTTGGGCCGCAGACGTGAAATCGAAGAACTGGAAAAGAAGACCAAGGAAGTACTTAAGCAGATTGATGTCCTTCTTGATGAAACCGAGAAAAAGAAATCCGAGCGTAACAAGATGCGCATGGAGATCGAAGAATTAAAGGCTTCTCTCCAGAGAAAATACATCGAACAGAACACCGCAAATATCAACGTGGTGAAGGCCGAAGAAAGAAAGCGCGAGGCTATCGCGGGATCCAAGGCCTTAGCAGGCGAAGAGAGCGAAATCGAGGTTAAACTTAAAGAAATCGAAACCGGCAAGGTTGAGACCATCAAGTCCCTCGAAGATTCCGAAAAGCTTGAAAAAGACTTAAATGCCGAGATTGAAAAACTTCAGGAAGCCCTTAAAAACGAGCGGGACAAAGAATCCGATTATTCCACCGAACTTGCAAAGCGCGACCTTGAAGTAAACAAGATGATGCAGACTCAGGACTTCGTAAACCAGAACCTGCAGCGAATCGAAGACGAGATAAGCCGTTTCGAAATCGACGCCAAAGAGCTCAATCGTAAGCTTTCCGACGGCGAGGACGAGATCAAGAATAAAGAGCATAACATTTCCGAGATTGAAAAGACCCTTCTTGCAAGCGCAACTTCTCAGGATGAGATGCAGACCAAGTTAAAGGACGATATCGAAGCAAGAGATGCCTTGTCCGAGAACAGAAAGAGCTTCTTTACCAAGCGCGAAGAGATCTCCGAAAAGCTTTCCGCTTTGGACAAAGAAATGTTCCGCCTCAATTCCCAGAAGGAAAAGCTGGAGGAAAACATCGAGGCCAAGATCAATTACATGTGGGAAGAATACGAAGTTACTCTTTCCGATGCTTCATCCCTTCGCGACGAGACCATGACGGATCTGAACGGCATGAAGCGCCGCATAACCCAGGTAAAGGAAGCCATCAAGAAGTTAGGTGACGTAAACGTAAACGCCATTGAAGAATACAAGAACGTATCCGAGCGTTACAACTTCTTAAAGACCCAACATGACGACCTTATCGAGGCGAAAAAGAACCTTGAAGATATCATCGTTGACCTTGATGAAGCAATGCGCAAGCAGTTTGCCGAGAACTTTAAGAGCATCAACGCCGAATTTGACAAGGTATTTAAAGAGATGTTCGGAGGCGGTAAAGGAACTCTTGAACTTATTGAGGAAGAGGACATCCTTGAGGCCGGAATCCGTATCATCGCACAGCCTCCGGGAAAGAAACTCCAGAACATGATGCAGCTTTCCGGTGGTGAGAAGGCTCTTACAGCCATAGCCCTTCTTTTTGCAATCCAGAACCTGAAGCCTTCGCCTTTCTGTCTCCTGGACGAAATTGAGGCAGCTCTTGACGAAAGCAACGTGGACAGATTTGCAAAATACCTTCATAAACTTACAAAACACACCCAGTTTATCGTTATTACCCACAGACGCGGCACCATGAACCGTGCCGACAGACTCTACGGTATAACCATGCAGGAGAAGGGTGTATCGGCCCTTGTCAGCGTTAATCTTATCGACAAGGATTTGGATGATTAGAAATGGCAGAAACAGAGAAAGTAAAAGAAAAAACAGGCTTTTTTGAGAAATTGAAGAACGGTCTGTCCAAGACACGTAAGGGCATGATGTCGGGATTAAATGCCGTATTTCACGGTTTTTCCGAAATCGATGACGATTTCTATGAAGAGATCGAAGAAATGCTCGTTATGGGTGATGTGGGAGTTAAAACCTCAGGCGAGATTATTGAAGAACTTAAGAAAGCCATTAAAGAAAACAAGATAAAAGAACCCATGGGCGCAAGAGAGCTGCTTTGTAACATGCTCAAAGAAAAAATGGCGGTTCCCGGGGACGCATACGATTTTGAAAACCAAAAATCGGTTATCATGATCGTGGGAGTTAACGGGGTGGGAAAGACCACCACCGTGGGAAAACTTGCGGGACGCATGAAGGAAAATGGCAAAAAAGTGCTTGTTGCCGCAGCGGATACCTTCAGAGCCGCAGCCAACGAGCAGTTAACCGAATGGTCCAAACGAGCGGGCGTTGACATTATTTCATCCGGTGAAGGAACAGACCCCGCAAGCGTGGTTTTTGACGCCGTTAATGCCGCCAAAGCCCGTAAAACGGACGTTCTTCTCTGTGATACGGCAGGGAGACTTCATAACAAGAAAAACCTTATGGAAGAACTTCGTAAGATGAATAAGGTTGTTGACAGGGAATATCCAGATGCCCACAGGGAAACCTGGGTGGTGCTGGATGCCACCACAGGGCAGAACGCCATCAATCAGGCCAGGGAATTTGACAGTGTTGCGGACTTAAACGGCATTGTACTTACGAAAATGGACGGAACCGCAAAGGGCGGGATCGCAATTGCGGTAATGAACGAACTGAACATTCCGGTTAAATATATCGGAGTCGGTGAAGGAATAGACGATCTGGAACGGTTTAATCCCGAGGAATTCGTGGACGCATTATTTATCAATGAAGAGGAATAGGGGACATGGAAGAACTGACACTCGCTAAATTTGAGGAAGCCTCCGAGAAGGTTAAGGAAGTCATTCTCGATACCAAACTTGTTTACAGTGATTATTTCAGCAAGAGCACAGGCAACAAGGTTTATCTTAAGCCCGAAAACATGCAGTTTACGGGAGCCTACAAAGTTCGCGGCGCATATTACAAGATGAGCACTCTTTCCGAGGAAGAAAGAAAGAAGGGTATCATCACAGCCTCCGCAGGTAACCACGCTCAGGGGGTTGCCTATGCAGCCAAGTGTTACGGCGTTAAGGCAACCATCGTAATGCCCACCACAACACCTCTTATCAAGGTTAACCGTACCAAGGGGTACGGCGCCGAAGTGGTGCTTTACGGTGATGTATATGACGAGGCCTGTGAGAAGGCATATGAACTTGCCGCAGAGCACGGATATACCTTTATCCATCCCTTCAATGATTTCGGCGTAGCAACCGGTCAGGGCACCATTGCCATGGAGATTATCAAAGAACTTCCTTTGGTGGATTACATTCTTGTTCCCATCGGAGGCGGCGGGCTTGCAACGGGCGTTTCCACCCTTGCAAAGCTTTTAAATCCCAAGATCAAGGTCATCGGTGTTGAGCCTGAAGGCGCAAACTGCCTGCAGGAATCCTTAAAAGCCGGTAAAGTCGTAACCCTTAAGGGAGTTAATACCATTGCCGACGGTACCGCGGTTAAGACACCGGGAGATAAGCTTTTCCCTTATCTTAAGGAAAACCTTGACGATGTGATAACCGTTCCCGATGCTGATCTGGTGGTTTCCTTCCTTGATATGGTTGAAAACCACAAGATGGTAGTCGAAAACTCGGGACTTTTGTCCGTGGCTGCTTTAAAATATCTTGACTGCAAGAATAAAAAGATCGTTTGTATCTTAAGCGGCGGAAACATGGACGTTATCACCATGTCAAGTGTGGTTTCCCAGGGCCTTATCTTAAGAGACAGGATATTTACCGTATCTGTGCTTCTTCCCGACAAACCTGGCGAACTTATGAAGGTTTCGGGCATCATCGCAAAAGAAAACGGAAACGTCATCAAGCTTGAGCATAACCAGTTCGTTTCGATAAACAGAAGTGCTGCGGTGGAATTAAGGATCACTCTTGAAGCCTTCGGCACCGATCACAAGAATCAGATCATTTCCGAACTTGAAAAGAACGGATATAAGCCTAAGCTTGTAAGGACCAACATTTAACTATGCTTTTCAAAAATTTTATAAAGTGTAAAGTAAAAATACTTGACAACGAAATCACCTTTGTGTATTATGGCAAAGGTGATTTTTAATGGATGACATTATTAAAAGAGCGCTCCTGTTTGATTTTTACGGAGAACTGCTCACCGAACATCAGCAAAAAATATACAGCGCCGCTGTCTGTGATGATCTGTCCTTAAGCGAACTATCCGAAGAGGAAGGTGTTTCCAGACAGGGCATTCACGATATCATAAAACGGTGTGACAAGATCCTTTCCACCTATGAGGAGAAGCTTGGCCTCGTGGATAAATTCTGTCACATCAAAGAAAAGATCTCAAAGATCGACGGAATCGTTGAAAGCGAAAAGAATCTTTCCGAGAACGTTAAAAATGAGATCAGAAACGAATTGAAAGAAATAATCGGAGAACTCTGACGAATGGCTTTTGAAAGCTTAACCGAAAAACTTCAAAATGTTTTCAGGGCTTTAAGGGGTAAGGGTCGATTAAGCGAAGAGGATGTCAAGTCCGCGCTTAAAGACGTAAAAATGGCGCTTCTTGAGGCCGATGTTAACTTTAAGGTTGTAAAACAGTTTATATCAAACGTTACAGAGCGTGCCGTGGGTCAGGACGTAATGGAAGGCTTAAATCCCGGCCAGATGATTGTTAAGATCGTTAACGAAGAACTTACTTCCATCATGGGAAGCGAAGTTACGGATCTTACCTTCAGACCCGGTAAGGAAGTCACGGTCTTCATGCTCTGCGGACTTCAGGGTGCAGGTAAAACCACTGCGGCGGCCAAGCTTGCCACACGCCTTAAATTAAAGAGCAAGAAAACCCTTCTTGTTGCCTGTGATATTTACAGACCCGCTGCTATAGATCAGTTAAAAAGAAACGGTGAAAAGGCAGAGACTGAGGTATTCGCTTTGGGTACCGACGTTAAACCTGCAAAGATTGCCAAAGAAGCATACGATTATGCGGTTAAAAACGCATTTAACGTAGTCATCCTCGATACGGCCGGACGTCTTCATATAGACGATTCCATGATGGATGAACTTAAAGAGATAAAAGCAGCCGTTGATGTTCATGAAACACTGCTTGTTGTGGATGCCATGACAGGTCAGGACGCGGTAAACGTGGCGACCGAATTTAATGAGAAGGTCGGCATCGACGGGGTCATCCTTTCTAAGGCTGACGGCGACACCAGAGGCGGTGCGGCCCTTTCCGTAAAAGCTGTTACCGGTAAACCCATTCTTTTTGCTTCAAACGGTGAAAAACTTAATGATATGGAGCCTTTCTATCCCGACAGAATGGCTAACCGTATTCTCGGAATGGGTGATGTATTAACCCTCATAGACAAGGTTCAGGCAGCAAACGAGGAGCGTGACGTTCAAAAAGACGCCGAAATGGCAAAACGCCTTAAAAAGGGCAAGTTTGACTTTAACGATTACCTTGAGAGCATGAAACAAATGAAGAAACTCGGTGGATTTGCTTCGATTCTTTCCATGCTCCCGGGTATGGGAATAAAGGCCGGTGACCTTGATTCGGATGAGGCCGAGCTTAAGCTTAAGCGAACCGAGGCCATTGTCCTCAGCATGACCAAACAGGAGAGAGAGAACCCCAAGCTCATGAGCCCTCAGAGAAAATTCAGGATCGCGAAGGGTGCGGGAGTTGATATCAGCGAAGTAAACAGATTCATCAAACAGTTTGAGCAGTCTCAGAAGATGATGAAACAGTTCCCCGGAATGATGGGGAAATTCGGAGGCAAAAAAGGGAGATTTCCGTTTTGAGAAATACCTTTTTGAATAAATATTTTTTTCAAAATAAGCCGGAGGTGAATAAAAATGGCAGTTAAGATCAGATTAAAAAGAATGGGTCAGAAGAAAGCTCCTTTCTATAGAGTAGTAGTAGCAGATTCCAGATCCCCCAGAGACGGCAGGTTCATCGCAGAGATCGGTACCTACGATCCTTCCACCGAGCCCAGCACCGTTAAGTTCAACGAAGAAGAAGCAAAGAAGTGGCTTGCAAACGGCGCTCA
>DBVS01000035.1:0-134 GCA_002308235.1 Lachnospiraceae bacterium UBA1258 | reverse complement strand
GTTGAAGTAATCGCAAAGGCTCTTGTTGACAATCCCGACGAAGTGGTTGTGACCGAACGTAAGGAAGGCAAAAACGTAATTATCGAACTTCATGTTGCTCAGTCCGATATGGGTAAGGTTATCGGAAAACAGGG
>DBVS01000106.1:15482-15703 GCA_002308235.1 Lachnospiraceae bacterium UBA1258 | reverse complement strand
CCCACCGACATGGGTGTTAACATGGCAGGAAATTGCATCATAGACGATGACGCCTGCAGAGAAGCCTCCAAACAGGAAGTTATCAGAAGATATTACACCGGTCTTTGCGATGTTAAGAAGGGTACCGGGACCAAAGAATCTGTTTATAAGCTGGAGCTTTTGATGAAACAGATGAATCTGACTCCCGACGACAGACCCGTTGTGGCTTCCGCCCTTGAAAG
>DBVS01000106.1:2250-15472 GCA_002308235.1 Lachnospiraceae bacterium UBA1258 | reverse complement strand
AAAGAGAAGCCGAAACCGGACATCCGGCCGTTGCCATCGAACTTCCGGGCGGAACTCTCATTTCGGGAAAGACCACGGACCTTCTCGGTGCAAGCGCCGCAGCTCTTATCAATTCCATTAAGGAGCTCGCCGGGATCGACCACAATCTCCACCTGGTTACCAAGGAAGCTCTCGGACCC
Source organism: Lachnospiraceae bacterium UBA1258 (assembly GCA_002308235.1). GTDB lineage: Bacteria > Bacillota > Clostridia > Lachnospirales > Lachnospiraceae > UBA1258. The sequence continues at coordinate 15,293 of DBVS01000106.1, read as the reverse complement.
ATTCAGACTCTTAAGACCAACTATCTCGGAAGCTCCAACCCGAGACTCCATACGGATGAAGTGCTCATTGCCCTTTCCGTCAGTGCCGCAACCAATGCAGCCTCCGCAACCGCTCTCGAGCAGCTTCCCAAATTAAGAAACTGTGAGGTCCACTCCAGCGTGATCCTTTCACCCGTGGATGAAAAGATCTTTAAGAAGCTGGGAATGCACCTCACCTGTGAACCCAAGTATGAAACCAACAAGAAATTTCACAATTGATTTATTTATTCTTTGATCGATGACATGACCACGTTCCTGATTCTTCTCATATAGGGCGTGGTTCCCGCATCGGTTCTCTGAAGCATATGAAGAATGGTGACTTTGTGGGCGGGATCGTTGGTAAAGTAAGGTCCGAGCCAGCCGTCCCAGCCGTATTCACCTTCCGAAGCAAACAACGCCGCTCTTCCGGGATGCTTCATCACTCTCATAAGATTTCCGTAAGTAAAGCCCTGAAGACCATCCCAGTTTTTAAACGCTTCCTGAGGGGCCTTATCAAGTTCTCCCGCAGTAAACCATCTCACGGTTCCTTCCTGCATGATCTGTTTTCCTTCGTAAGCTCCGAAATTCATGAGCATTTTTGCAAACTTGGCATAATCGTCAAGGGTCGTTGCAAGTCCCGCTCCGCCCGATTCAAAAGCAGGCGCATGCTCCATGGCAAGATTGATCGCCAGATGATTGTCCGTGAATTCCTCCAGTCCGCCCGGAACCTGCCTGTACACCTTCGTAAGCCTGTCATGGGCTTTTTTCTGTACAAAGAAACCGGTATCCTTCATATCCATGGGCTTAAAGAAACGCTCGTTTAAATATTCCCCGAATTTCTTACCCGTAACGGCTTCTGCCACCGCACCGAGAACATCTGCCCCAAAGCTGTAATTGAAGCTCTCTCCGGGCGAAAAGATAAGCGGGATTTCACCGATTCTTTCGGCAAATTCCATGGTCGTCATTTCGTTTTCTTTGTCAAGGCGCTTCTTTGCATCAACGACAAGTGCGCTTACCGCAAGTTCGGTATCGTTTTTATTACCTTCGTAGGTAAGGCCGGCCGTCATGTTGAGAAGATCCTTGATCTTGGCATCGCGTTTGACGGGATGAAGGCCTGCCGCGTCCCGATATTTCTGACTTTTGAAGGTAGGAATGTAATCACCCACAGGCGAATTGAGATCGATTAGTCCGTCTTCGGCAAGACACATTACCGCTGCCGCCGTAACCGGCTTTGTCATTGAATAAAGACGGAAAATTGTGTCACGCTTTACTTTCTTTTTGTTTGCGATATCCATAAAGCCTGCTGCACCGTAGTAAACCTCCTTGCCGTTTTCCAGGATGAGCGTGGAGGCGCCGGCTGCATATCCCGCATCGGTCATCTCCTTCATGATATCGTCGATCTTCTTTAAATGTTTTGTATTCATGGCTGTTAACCCCCTTGTATGTCTATACGGTAACCCCGGAAAGTCTCCTCGTCAAGCAAAAAACAACCACCGTGGAGGGCACGGTGGCTGTCATTTGTTTTATGAAAATAAGTCCGATACTTATTTCAGCATGGTTTCTTTGCCATAAGCTGCTTCCCAAGCTGCGGTTCTTTCGTCGATGATAGCCTGTCCGCCTGCATTGAGATATTCCTTCATGGCTGCATCCCAAACCGAATCAAAATCAGCTACGGAAGCGGTAACTGCCTTGTCGAAGCCCTGATCTCTCTTACCCTTAAGGTCAGTTCCCTGGGTCTCGGCTGCGATATCGCCGACGGTAGGAGTCTTGGGCGCTCTGGCATCAAGCATTGCTGCTTCGATTGCCTGCTTTACGTCAGCGGGATCTACGTCGGAATATGAATAAGCAAGTGAAAGAGTGGTAAGGTTTGCATCCTTAAGTCTCAAACCGTTACAGTTAATGGTCATGTCGATGTTCTTACCGGAGTTCTGGAACCAGTCGTGATGTGCATCATCGGGCTTGTCGATAACGATAGCGCCGGTAGCTGCGTCAACGTGGTGGATCACACCTTCGTCACCGATCTGGAGATATTCAACGGTAGCGGGATCTGACATGAACTCAAGGTACATAAGGGAAGCTTCAACTTCCTTGTTGGTCTTGGGGAAGAATACCTTACGGTCTCCGCCCTCGGAGTAACGATATTTGGTGTACTTGCCGTTCTTATCCTTGAAGCAGTTAACTGCAACAAACTTGGCGTCTTTGCCGTACTGAGCTGCAAGTGTGGCATTAATGGAATCCTTAGCGTTTCTGAAAGGATAGTCATAGTTGTGCATGAAAGCGCCTACGAAACCGGCTTTGATCATGTCGTCCTCAGTGCTGTCGCCTTCGCTGTATAATGCGAAATCTTTCCAGATAAGGCCGTCGTTGTACCACTTGTTAAGAATCTTAACAGCTTCCTTTGTTCCGTTCTGGGTGAACTTTCTGTCGTCAAAACCGCGAACATAGAGTTCTTTATCGGTGATGGCGGGATCCATGAAGGATTCGATAAGGTTTGCTGCTCTCCAGCCTACGTCAAAGGAAATGGAGAAAGGAACCATCTTGGAAGCGTCAGCTCCGAGAAGAGTGGAAGCGTTGTCTCTGAAGGCAACGAGCATGCTCTCGAACTCATCAACGGTGGTGGGCTCCTTGAGTCCTAACTTATCAAGCCAGTCCTTACGAACGAAGGTGTTGATACGGCAAGTCTCGTTTCTCTTACCTTCAATGGCCCAAAGGGTCTTGGTAGCGGGATCCTGATCCTGATAAATAAGAGAATCGCCGAGCCAAGCAAACATGTTGGGCATCAGGCTCTTATACTTCTCAAGATAAGGAGCAAGGTCGTGAACACCGCCCATTTCTGCATAGGTCTGGATTGTGGGATAATCGTAAGTGTAGCAGATGTCAGGTGCTGTCTGAGCTGCCAGCAGATTGTTGATATCGTCTTTTTCGGTCCAACGTGCAACGGTCTTGTACTGAACGTCGATGTTGTACTTGTCAAGCATCTGCTGCTGAACCCACTTGGTCCAGGCATTGTTTCCGGCTTCTGTTCCGCCGTCAACGTTACGGTCATAAAGTTCAACGGTAATGTGTCTGGTCTGAATGAACTTACCGTCCTTCATGCCTTCGATCTTGGCAGTCTTTCCCTTACCGCAGGCCGTTACGGATAAGATCATAACTGCGGCAAGAACTGCTGATAACAGTTTCTTTTTCATTTTTTACCTCCCCGGTATAGTTTTGTATGAATTTGCGTCCGGCCCATGCCGTCCGTTTATTCCTTAACTGCTCCCATGGTAACGCCGGCTATGAAATAGCGCTGTAACCAGGGGTAAATCATAAGTATCGGAACCGTCGAGAACATAACGATAGCCGATTTGAGTGAATCCTTGAGTCCGGGCTGCATGAAACCTTCCTGAGCCGCAACTTCAACGGAATTCTGATTGTTCAATACGTTATAAAGAAGGAGCTGCAAAGGGAACCACTGCTTCTCGGTCTTAATATACATAAGCGCGTCGCCGTATCCGTTCCAGCGTCCCACTGCATAAAACAAAGCAAGGGAAGCGTACACGGGTTTGGACAACGGAAGATAGATCTTCAAAAATACCTGCGCAAAACTTGCTCCGTCTATTTCCGCAGACTCCCTCAGGGAATCGGGAATGCCGTAGAAGAAGCTTCGCATGATGATCATGTTGTAAATGCTCAAACAGCTGGGGATGATAAGTACCAGCGGATTCTCAAGCAAATGCAGGTCACTCATGAGCAAATAGTTCGGGATCGTACCTGCGTTAAAGAACATTGTAATCGTGATGAAAATGTTAATCGCTCCGCGACCCTTCAATGCGGGAAAAATAAGCGGGAACGCGCAAAGCGAAGTCATGGTCAGGGATACAAGCGTACAGATAACCGTAAGTATCGTCGTCCATACGAATGCTCTCTGATATTTCGCATCACTCAATACCGTGGCATATGCTTCAAAGTTAAAGCCCTTGGGCCACAGATAAACCTCGTGTCTGATAAGGAAATGGGTTTCCGACAGCGATTTTGCGGCTAAGTTTATCATCGGCAATACACAGATAATACTGATGATCACGCAGATGAAAACAAATACCCAGTCTCCGATTTTGGCGCTTAAGGATTTTACTTTCATTACCAAATCCCCCTTTCGCCAAGTTTACGCGATATGGCATTCGCGGTAAGTAAGAAGAACAGTCCCACAACCGACTGGAATAGTCCGACAGCCGTTGTCAGGGATATCTTCAGGTCCTGCAGACCGACTTTGTAAACAAAGGTCGAAATAACATTTGCGACTTCAGTGACCAGATTGTTCTTCATGGCATAGGGACGCTCGAATCCGCCGCCCATGATATATCCGAGGTTCATGATGAGGAGGACCACTATCGTAGGCTTGATCCCGGGAAGTGTAATATGCCACATCTTCTTGAATCTGCCTGCTCCGTCAACGGAAGCTGCTTCGTAAAGTTCTGTATTGATCCCGGCTATGGAAGCCAGATATATGATGGACCCCCAGCCGAAACTCTGCCATACACCGGCACCCACATAGGTTATTATCCAGTTTACGGGATTACCGAGGAAATTGATCTTGTTTCCTCCGCATGCGGCGATTATCGCATTGACAAATCCGTCCTCAGTGGCAAGAAGCTGTGTGCAAAGGCTTGCGATGATGACCCAGGAAAGGAAATGGGGCATATACGCAATGGTCTGTACAACCTTCTTAAACTTTTTAAATCTTAGTTCGTTCAGGATAAGAGCGAAGATGATCGGTGCAGGGAAACCCGCGATCAAATCCAGAAGATTAAGTCTCACGGTGTTCACGAGAGCTCTTCTGAAATCGACGTTACCGAAGGCGGTCTTAAAATACTTAAGAGCATCAGTCTGTAAGACAGGACCGGTCTTATAATAAGCCCAGGGCATTTTCCAGACGCTCATGTTGAGCTTGAATTCCTTGAATGCAACAATTATGTATTGCATGGGAAAATATTTGAAGATCAAAAGATAAAGCAAAGGTAAAACCAAAAATGCATACAGCTGCCAATACCGCTTAAAATACACCTTGTCAAACTTGCGCTTGGGTGCTGCGTACTTCCCCTTTTCCCTCTTAGCCACCTTTGGCTCCTTTCGCTTGCCGTTTTTTATAAAATAAAGTCATATTCGGCGATATTTTTGTCTATTTTGAACATATTTCTTATAGATACTCTACCTTCTTTTTCGTTGCGTTTTCTTCTTGATTATTGCTATCAACTGCTCAAAACTTGCTTTTAAAGAAAGTTAAATTTAGTTAAACAAAAAAACAAGAAATCCCGTATTTATGGGAATTCTTGTTTTCATAATTCTTTAATACCTGTCAAAAAGCGGCCGTTTTCAATCAATATTGACTTATTTCTTTGGACGCTTTTTTTGCACGTTTTTTATTGAAAAATTCTGCAATAAAAACTGCTGCCAGCATGATGATGCATCCGACGGTTTCTCTTAAATTCAACCTCTCGTGAAGGATGATCATTCCGAACATAAGTGTAAAGACCGACTCAAGGCTCATTACCACCGTCGCAAGTGTGGCGTTTACTCTTTTCTGCGCTTCCATCTGAATCGTGTATGCGACTCCGCAGGATAAAAGACCCGTGTAAGCTATAGGGTATCTGCAGGCCCACACCGCATCAAGAGCAGGCTTTTCAAGAAGCATCGGCACTATTCCGAGCACAGCGCATACCAGAAACTGGAAGCAGGAAAGCTTAAGCACATCGACCTTCGGAGCAAAGTGCCCCACCGCTATTATATGCATGGCATAGAACACAGCGCAACCCAAAAGCCACAAATCTCCGGTTTCAAACTCAAGTCCGCCGTCCACGCACAGAAGATACATTCCGATACTCGACATCAGAACAGCGACCCATAGAGATTTTTGCGGTTTCTTTTTAAGCAGGATAGAAAAGATCGGTACCATAACGATGTAAAGGGAAGTCACAAATCCCGCTGTGCCGGCCCTGGCGGTAGCCATTCCGATCTGCTGAAAGCTCGATGCCGCAAAAAGAAAACCTCCGCAGACAATACCGCCTCTGACCATGGTCTTGTCAAAGAAATGAGTGAGAACTCCTTCTTTGACATCCATGTATATAAACGCGGGAACCATGGAAACGGCGCCCACGGAAAAGCGTATAAGGTTAAAAGAAAACGGCGGGAGGCTCTTTGCTCCTTCACTCTGAGCAACAAGGGCTCCTCCCCAGATTATCGTTGCCAAAACCAATAGCAACGTATACTTTGTCTGTCGCATCGCATACCTCATTCTTAAAATGAAAGCCTAAGGTATTTTATCAAATAGTTTTTAAAATGCAAGACAAAAAATGAAAAAATGTCCGTTGCTTGAGGACACTGCTTCGGTAAAGCGATAAACCGCAGGTACACAAATATCGGGGCCATAGGCCCCGATATTTATAAAGGAGAGACATGAAACATGAAGTATACTTTTATAGGAGGAAAAGCTTTTTGCTTTTCTGATTCAGATTATATACAGGGTCAGTTAAACGACGATTAACAGAAAAAAATATTTCGTTATTCTACTCCTCTGATCTCCGTATGCCTTACCCGATTCTCAAATATCGGAAGAAATTCTTTCAATTCTTCATACGTATATGAATGAAAGCCCGGACAAATAACGCTCTCGCTGTCGATGTAGCCCTGCAGAAAATATTTGCCGGCTCCCGTAATGATCTTTGCTATGCCTTCCATGGTTTCTTTGTCATGAAATTCTTTAACCACGGTGGTCCGAAATTCATAATCGACGGAGCCGTTTATCAAAAGGTCGATGCTCCGCCTGATTTTCGAAAAATCGACGGCAACTCCCGCAACTTTCGAATAGCCTTCCTCGGAGGACTTAATATCCATGGCCACATAATCAAGCAGATCGTCCTTTAAAAGTCCCTCTAAGATTTCCGGACGGTACCCGTTGCTGTCGAGTTTGACCTTCAAACCCAGATCTTTAATCTTTATGATAAATTCGCGTAAATCCTGCTGAAGCGTCGGCTCGCCGCCCGTGATGCAAACGCCCTTTGTGATGCCGACACGTTTTTTCAGATGAGAAAGAACCTCCTCTTCCGAAATAACGGGCTGCGAAGCGGGATCAAGCACGAGTCCCGAATTGTGACAATAGGGACACCTGAAATTGCAGGCTCCCGTAAAGATCGTTGCCGCTACGATACCCGGATAATCCAGAAGAGTGGTTTTGTTGAATCCATGAATCTGCATACTTTCCCCCGAAAAGATATAATTCCAAATCCTTGAGCATCCCCGGAATATTTATTATAATTACAGAGAACCGCCCTGCGGATTTCAAATTCATCATAGCACAGTTATACGGATTTTAGGACAGGATTTTCAATGAAAAAAGCACTTACGACCGATGAAAAATTCATGAAAGAAGCTCTGAAGGAAGCTAAAAAAGCATATAAGCTGGGTGAGGTTCCCATCGGCTGCGTGATCGTTTACGAGGGAAAGATCATCGGACGCGGATATAATCGCAGAAATACCGATAAATCCACGCTTTCCCACGCCGAGATCACTGCAATAAAAAAAGCCTCCAAAGTCGTAGGTGACTGGAGACTTGAGGGCTGTACCCTCTATGTGACTCTCGAACCTTGCCAGATGTGCTCCGGCGCCATCATTCAGGCCCGCATGGATCGGGTCGTTATGGGCTCCATGAACCCCAAAGCCGGCTGCGGAGGTTCTTTGTTAAACATTCTCGAAAATGAATCCTTCAACCATCAGGCTGAGGTAACACGGGGAGTTCTCCTTGAGGAATGCTCCGAGATCCTGACCAGATTCTTTAAGGAACTGCGCGTACGCGTCAAACTGGAGCGTGCTGCCCGCCGCGCCGAAGAAGAAGACGACACTTACTCAAATATGCTGTCGTAATCGTAGTTATCGTAGTTTTCCTTTACTCTTTCAAGATAGGCAAGATAATTGTCTTTTGTGAGAAGTTTCTCACCCCTCGCCATGCATTCGAGCATCATGGTGTTGATGTCTTCCGAATAGTGGTTTGAATCCATGTAATAATCCAGATTTCCCGTTATCTCGATCCAATCGTCAAAACCGAAGACCTTGATGTTGTCATATACAAAAAGCAGCTCATAGGAATACTTTATCTCATCAAGAACATATTCAAAGGAATTTGTTCTTTTAATGGCATCCCAATAACAAACCGAAACGGGAGGAAGAAAAACATAAAACTCCACATCGGGATTGTTTCTTGCAAGAGAAAGCACATTCTGCTCAAGATTATCTTTGACAGCCTTTCTTGTTTCTTCGCCAAAGGGTTTCTGATCGTACTCACCCTCCGGAATTCTTCCAAAGGTTCCGAGCACCGCTTCCCTTCCGAAGGTCTTGCCGAACGTCCAGTTAGAGTATTCGTCGAAAGTAGTTGCTTTTTCCTTCTTTATCATCTTGAGAAGGTTTTGCCCCGACCGAATAATAACATCCATGTTAAACAGATAGTCATAATCATTGAAAGGATTGGAATCATACATATACCACGGAATCTCATCGTAAGCCATGGTATCCTTTTCGTCCGCGAGACGGCTTATATCAAGGCCCCGAATAACAAGCTTTAAGTTTTTGTTGTGCTTTAGGGCGGTATCTATGAGCATAGCGGTTTCTTTGTAGGAAGCACCCGCAAAGCAAACCTTTACAGTCTCTTTCCCCCATAATCTTTCAACGTCCGAAGCCTTAAAATTCTCGGTAAGGCTTGACCCTGTGATAAGAGTCTCATAGGAAAAGTGTTTTACTATACCGTCGTTTTGGTATCTTTCCTCGGAAAGGGTGTAGGGAATGCCCTTTATTGGCGCATGATAGTGGAAAAACGGATCTGTGACAACGACAAAAACCGCTGTCAAAAACAGCGGTATCAAAAGAATTATGAAGAATTTAAGTATAGCGTGTTTCTTCAATCAATCGTCCTCTTTATCGAGTATTTCAATCATTCCGAGAAAAGGATGAACAAGAAAACATACTCTTTTGTTTTCGAATGCAACGGCGGGCTTTGGCTCCTCAAACATGACATAGCCGGATTTAGTAAGCCTTTCGATCTCGCCATCAAAATCATCCGTCGAATAACAGATATGGTAAGGGGAATTCCCAAGCTTCTTATAAAGACCCGAAACAACCGAATCCCCGGTCTCAGGGGAAATAAGCTCAACCACGTAACCGTCCTTTTCCACAAAAGAAATGTTAACGCCCCTGAGCTCGTCAAAAACAGGCTCGGTCACGGATTTATAACCAAGAGCCAGTATGGCATCCCTACCGCGTTTATGATTCTTTACAAGATAGCCTATATGATGAACCTTAAGCATTATGCAAGCTCCGCAATCTTGTCGATCAGCTGTCCGACGTTCTTCATTCCGACGATGTCCTTCATGGGAAACTTAATCCCGAATTCATCCTCGATAACACCGATAAGGGTAATATGCATCAATGAGTCCCATCCGTCCACATCTGCCGCAGTCGTGGAATCCTCCAGTTTGATGTCATCGGTATCAAATACATCCTTGAAAATCTCTTCGAGTTTTGCAACTATTTCTTCACGTGCCATTTTCTCACCTTCCTGAAATTTCTATGCACACTTCTTTGGGTTTATACTCTTCTGTTCCGACTTCCCAAGCGGTATTGCCCGCTCCGTCCTCGGAAACTTTCTTGAAACCGAACAGTGAGTAAAAGTCCTTTACCATGGCATTCTTCTCTGTCGGATAATAAAAGCCTTTTACCGTCAAAGCGCCTTTCTCGGCGCATCTTCTGACAAATTCGTTCATCATGGCGTATTCCATGTCGCGCTTTAAAACTCGGCAACTCATGAGCCATAAGATTATCTGAACTTCGTCACCGACTTTCTTTCCGATGGCGACACTTACAACACCGTTATCGCCGAATTTGTCCTCAAGCTTTCCATACAATGTGATGTACTCAGAGGACAAAGCAAATTCCCCTATCTCGCTTTGGGAAAGCCTCAGTGTTGTAAGGTTAAACTGATTGCTTTTGTTGGTAAGCTGAGCGATCCTCGCCATATACTCGGGAGCGAAAGCATCTATTTCGGCCTTCATGTTTAAGGACTTCAAATACTCGCCGTAATCGGCAAAATTTGCGGCGGCCTTCATTCTTTCCGCATTTTCCCTGTACATTTCCGCACGCTTTGCATCATCCTTTGAAAGCGCGATTACCTCAAAGAAACCGGACCTGTCGAGAGTTCTTATATAATTTTCGATCCCGTCCATTTCAGGAACCGAAACCCCTTTGACGTTTTCTCTGACAAGCTCTCTTTCTGCGGGATTGTCGTCAACAAAAACAAAGCTTTCGGGCAAGAGATTCAGTTCTTTTGCGGTCTCGATCAGATTATAATCTTTGTTGTTCCAGTTTGCTTTAAACGAAGCAAAATCGTCGAGTTTCAAAACCGAATCGGGTCTTTCTAAACCGGTCTTTGCCGTATCCTCGTTATTCTTAGAATTTACGGATAAGACAACTCCGATCTCTTCCTGTCGTTTGAGGTATTTCTGAAACTCATGATACCCCTGAGCCATGGGAGTTTCCTGCCCGATCTCAATATTATCTGCTCCGTCGTCACCGATCACCCCACCCCAAAGAGTGTTGTCAAGATCGAGGGAAAGCGCTTTCTTGTTCTTCCCGAAAACGGCCTTGATTATCCTGGCTACGCCGAAGGCACATTGAGGGATCGCTTCCAGGGTCATGGCGTATTTATACATGCACCAGTAAAGAGCATCTGCCCACTTATCAAGACCGAAGCAGGCCGCCTCATAGTTGATGTCGTGAATGTAAAAATTTTCATGAGAGCATGCATATTCCGTGAACAAAGCATTGAGTTTGTTTACAAAGTTAACACCGCCCCCCGGGAATACCGCATCCGCATTTCCCAGAAGCCTGTACGTTGGATACTCAAAATTATTTTGGATCACGGGACAGTTGTATTTTTCCTTTAAACTGTTCCAAAGTTCTTCGAATCTCTCATAAGTTTCGTTGGCAATGGCCTTGGCTGCCTCTGAACTGTCGGTTGCCTTGGGCCATGAAATAATATTTCTGGAGGTGGTGTGAATGTAGATCACGTCGGGCGCAAATTCCTTTAAAGCCGGATTATCAAACATTCCGTCTTCAAAGAACTTGTTATATTCGCTTTCATAAAAAGAAGGCCTGATTCCGAAATTGAGAAGAAAAAGCTCGAGCATGTTCTTAACTTCCGCAGTCGTGCTTCCTCCGAGAATAGCCACTTTCTTCTCAAGAAAAGTCGTGCCTTCCACCAATAAACTCTTTTTTATCTGTGCTTTTTTCTTTATCAGATAACCCGCATCAAACGGATATTCAAGTTCCCGCATTTGTCACCTCATTATCAATAATTCTATATATTTATCCTTTAAAAAGCAATACCCTTATTCCCCATGAAGCCTTTCTGTGATAGAATTATTGAGATAATTTGCACATCATTGCGGAGAGGCTATGTTATTCAATTCACATATATTTATCTTTGTTTTTTTGCCCTTATGTCTGGCCGGGTGGTTTTTATTGAACCGCTTCCGGCTTTATAAGATTTCAAACGTATTCCTCATCGGAATGTCCCTTTGGTTCTACGGATATTTCAATCAAAAGTACCTTATCCTGATCACAGCAAGCATCCTGATCAATTACACGATAAGCTTCCTGATGGAAAAGTTCGCAAAGGCCGAGAAAGTCTTTTTCTTTGCGGGGCTTATGTTAAATATCCTCGTGCTTGGGTACTTTAAGTATTACGATTTCTTTGTTGAAAACATCAACGCCCTTTTCCGGACGAATTTTGCACTGAAACACATACTGCTTCCTCTGGGGATCAGTTTCTTTACGCTTCAACAGATTTCTTTCCTGATAGACAGGCACTGGGGGTCCGCTCCTCACTACGGGATCATCGATTACGCTTCGTATGTGACGTTTTTTCCGCAACTGATCGCGGGACCCATAGTTTTTCACAGCGAGCTCATCCCCCAGTTTAAAGACGAATCGAAGCGCCGCTTCAATCCCGAAAACCTGCGCGACGGTGCGATCCTTTTTATCCTCGGGCTCTCGAAAAAAGTGCTGATAGCGGATTTCTTTGCCATTTCGGTAAACTTCGGCTTCGATAAGATTTTGTACCTTGATACGCCCTCCGCCTGGCTCGTTGCTTTAAGCTATACCTTCGAGCTTTACTTCGATTTCTCGGGCTACTGCGACATGGCTGTCGGCCTCGGAAAGATGTTTAATCTGGATCTTCCGATCAACTTCAAATCGCCTTACAAATCCCACTCCGTTCCCGAATACTGGACAAGGTGGCACTACACTCTCACAAGGTTCTTTACGCAATACATATATACGCCGCTCACCGTCCACGGAGTACGCAAAAAGAAACGCAAACTCTACGCCTTTATCACACCTTTGATTGTTTACTTTATCAGCGGTTTCTGGCACGGAGCCAGCTGGACCTTCATCCTTTGGGGACTGGCTCAGGGAGTGGCAACGATCTGGTCACAAAGAAAGTTTTTCAAGCTCAAGAAAAACTTTCTCACCTGGATCTGCACCTTTATTTTTGCGATAATCACCCAGGCGATCTTCAGAAGCGAGACCGTTCCCAATATGGTAAGGATCCTGAAGGCCATGTTTGTTCCTTCATACAACGGGTTCCTTGTGGATATGGGAAGTACCATGAGCAGCCTTGCGATATTCAGGGCTGTGTTCGAAAAAATCCTGACGCCCTCGTATCCGCTTGTTTACTGGATTTACTTTGTATGTATTTTGATTGGTTTCGCAATCGCAGGCTTTATCCTTAAGGGCAGAAATGCCATAGAGATCCTTGCTTATCGCAGGGAAAAGGGAATAACCGTGGGCTTTACGCTGTTCCTCGCGGTATTGCTCGTTGTAAGTCTGGTTTCCATGACCGGAGTCAGCACATTCCTTTACTTCAATTTTTAGTCTGCGCGATTGACTTTTATGAACGGTTTATGTATGATAGACCATGTCGCAGACCTTGGTCTCACGCAATG
>DBVS01000106.1:0-2245 GCA_002308235.1 Lachnospiraceae bacterium UBA1258 | reverse complement strand
GTCGGGAACGAAGCAGCACTAAGAGGGAATGTACATGTGCCGTGAGGGTGCCGGGGTCTGTGATTTTTTATAAGGAGCTCAACCTTGACCGACAGGACTCAAAACAATCGCATTACCGGCTTAAGCGATAACACATTATTCAATCTTTATGAAAACTGCACTCTTTGCCCGCGTAGGTGCGGTGTCAATCGTAATGCGGGCGTCAAAGGCCGCTGTCATGAGTCTTCCGACCTCTATGTTTCCCGTGCCGCGCTTCACTACTGGGAAGAGCCCTGCATAAGCGGTACGACAGGCTCCGGAACTGTTTTCTTTTCAGGCTGCAATCTCGGATGCGTTTACTGCCAGAATTATGATATTTCCCGCGGTGATTCGGGTAAAAAAATACCGCTTTCAAGACTTGCCGAAATCTATTTTGAGCTTGAAAAAAAGGGTGCTGCGAACATCAATCTTGTCACACCCACTCACTATATTCCCCACATTCTAAAATCCATCGAATCGGCAAAAGAAAAAGGCTTTTCGCTTCCCTTCGTGTACAACACAAGCGGTTACGAAAATGCCTCAAGCATTTCGCTTTTAAAAGGTCACATCTCCGTTTTTCTCACGGATTTAAGATATCTTAATCCCGATAATGCTGAGCATTTTTCCCGCGCAAAGGACTATCCCGACAAAGCAAAAGAAGCCCTTTCCAAAATGTTTGAGACTACCGGAGCTCCCATTTTCGACAAAGAAACCGGACTGATGAAAAAGGGCGTGATCGTCCGCATTCTCGTTCTTCCGGGGCAAACGGAGGATGCCATGAACATCACCGAATACCTTTACAAAACCTACGGTGACGGGATTTATATAAGTTTTCTTCGTCAATACACTCCCATATCGCAAAATATCCCCGAAGGCGAAAAATATAGGTCGCTAACGCGAAGGTTAACGACCTATGAATATGAAAAAGTTATTGATTACGCCCTGAATCTCGGGATCAAAAATGCCTATATGCAGGAACGGGGAACCGAAAAAGAAAGTTTCATTCCCGCATTTGACAATGAAGGGGTCTGATCAGCCTTTGCCTAAAAGTGAATCAAGATCAAGGCTTTCCCAATCTTCAGGATCGTCTGCGTTCAGGTTCTCATCCGTAAGACCAAGTTTGTTTTCTTTTTCGATGACCGCATTTGAAGCTTCAGTAACAGTCACAATGCCCTTGCCGGGGAAGGATGTGAAGTTGCTTTCGATGTACTGTCTCACGGAAGAGTCTGCGGCATAGACATCTTCACCTTCATAAATGATATTTCCGGACATAATGTTCTGGGTTCCTTCAACACCCTCTGTATCAAGATACTCAAGAGCATATGTTGTCATCATGTTCTCGCCGTTATAGAGGTTTGTATCTTCGGTGTTTACCCTGTACAAAAGAAGATAAACATTTTCATCCGCGTCGTAAACAAAGTCCGTCATAAAATCGACGGAGCATGCATAAGCCAGTTCGTTTCTTCCGTCTGCAGTAAGAACCGAAACGCTGTATCCAAGGCTGGCGGCACCGTTGCTTCCGGAATTGAAGATAACACCTGCGTTGTTAATCTCAGTCGAGGATCTGGTCCAGGAATCACCTGAATATATCAGTTTATAACTTCCGCCAAAATCCTTGATCACAAAGTTTATGACCCATGTTTCAATCGAAGCGGCTATTGTTGCTTTTACAAGAAGTTCACGGTTTCCGTCGCTTCCGCAGTCGATAAAGGTCGTTTCCACGGAGGAAACCTTTGCTGCCTCATCCCTTGAGGCGATCCTGAGGGTGTCAACAAAGGATCCGAGGGTAACTTTTGCACCGTCCGTGAGGGTATCGCTGAATCGAATGTTGGTGCCGGAATCGGCATCGGATGATACTTCAAATTCTGCCGAGTTGTCTAAAATGTCCGCATAAGGAGCTTTTTCTTCCGCTTTGTTATCTGCGGATGATGTTGAATCGGAAGCCGATGCCGTAGACGCCGAAGCGCTCTGGCTTATGCTGCTTACCGAAACTTTGCTGTCTGATGTGCTGTCGGTCTTTCCCGTGCATGCCGCACAAAGAACCATGGCCGAACAAAGTAAAAGTGCTAAAATTTTCTTCATGTCTTCTCTACTCCGCTGTATTTAAATATTTGATGTAATTGAGCACCATGAGGGCAATCTTAAAAGTAAGAGCGTCATCAAAGGTGCGCACATCGAGACCCGTTGCTTTTTCAAGTTTCTCAAGTCTGTAGACCAGAGTGTTTCT
>DBVS01000138.1 GCA_002308235.1 Lachnospiraceae bacterium UBA1258 | reverse complement strand
ACGTTGGGAAGTCCCACGATTCCTAGTTTCATATCTTTGTATCTCCTTTTGCAAATACCGGAGCAATCCGATGTATTTTAGCGGCTTGCTTCTTTCGGGTATGAATCTTACGCGGATTTCACGTAAACCCATGACATAATACCATATTTCTTTTTAAGAATAAAGCCCGAAAGAAGCACCGTCGGATTTTCATACAATTTTCGGCACATCCCTGCCTACGCAATCTTCCAGGATACGGCTTCTTTTCTCTCGCTTACGAAATTTCTGTATATACCTTCCTGCTTCATCAGTTCTTCGTGAGTTCCCATCTGGGTAACTTTTCCGTCAGCCACCACCAGTATCCGGTCCGCATGTCTTACGGTCTTTAGTCTGTGTGCGATCATGATGATGGTCTTGTTCTTCGTAAGTTCCTCAACCGCTTTGGTAAGCTCCGCTTCGTTTTCCGGGTCCACGTTTGCGGTCGCTTCGTCAAGAATAATGACCGGTGCATCCTTCATAATGGCGCGGGCTATGGAAATTCTCTGTTTTTCGCCGCCCGAAAGGGATGCGCCTCCTTCGCCTATCACCGTATCGTAACCGTTTGGAAGACTCATGATGAATTCGTGGCAACGGGCCTTCTTCGCGGCTTCAATGACCTTTTCCATGGGAGCGGCCGGATTTCCGAACCGTATGTTGTTGGCAACGGTATCCTCAAAAAGATATACTCTCTGGAACACAAAGCTGAAATTCTTCATGAGTGAGTCAAAACTGTATTCCTTGACATTCCTGCCTCCGAGAAGCACCTCTCCGGTCTTGACATCCCAGAACCTTGCCATCAGATTCGTAAGAGTTGTTTTTCCGCCGCCGGAGGGACCCACGATGGCAGTGGTGGTACCTGCGGGGATCTTAAGGGATACATTGTCGATTATGGTCTTGTCTTCATAGGCAAAAGAAACGTTTTTAAGTTCAATATCCATTTTTGCGGGGGTAATATCCGCGCCTTCAATATCCATGGGCGGGATCGAAAGCACTTCGTTCGCTTTGTCCACGATAATGTTTACATTCCTCATAAGCGCCGAGAAGCCTCCCATCATATCAAGGCTTTCATAGATCATAAAGGATGATATCGTCATGATGATGGCATATAAAAGGGGCATGGAACCCGTAAGGTAAAAGTATACCGACACAAGACACATGATGACACCCGTAAGTTTCGTGGCAAGCCCCTGAAGGAACATAAATGGGATAACGGTAAATTCCATTTTGGTGTCCGCCACCTGTTTTTCCCTGATGGCGCCTTCAAGTTTTCTGGCGGTCTTCTCCGTCAGATTGTAATTCTTGACTTCCGCTATGCCTTGAATATACTCGATAACCGCACTCACGAGACCTTCTCCCGCTTTGGCGGTTCTGGGTGCCGCAGGTCGGGTAGCCCTCTGCATCATGGTGTTAAAGAAAGAGAAAACCAGGATTCCCGCCAGAAGAATGAGTGCAATACGTATATCAAAAAAAGCGAGAAAAACAAAGATCACACCGGTAGTCACTATTCCCTGAGTAGTGATCATTACCACAAGAGTTGCCACGTCCGCCAATTGTTCCATGGTATTGGTGGTTATATTGGTGATCCGGCCCAGGCTGTTTGCATTAAAAAAGCCCATGGGAAGATATCTTAAGTGCTCGGCTATCTCAATTCGCTTTCCCGAACAGGTGTTATACCCTGCCTCGGTCTGAAGCATGGTGGTCTTTAATCCCACAAGGACCTGACCTGCGATCGATACGCACATGATCCCGAAGGATGTAAGGATCGTGGCGGTCGTCATGTTTTTTTCCAGTATACCCTGTATGATCGCCGCAATTGCGGGGATCTTTAACATTGCAAACATTGCTTTAAGCACGCCCAGAAGCATTGCGGTCAGAAGCTTTTTCCTGTTTGTCTTGTTGGCAAAATCAAAATACATCTTTAAAGTGCGAAACATTATGCCACCTCCGAATCTTTTGAAGAAATATGGGCTTCCCACATTTCTTTGTATAAAGGCGATTTTTCAAGGAGTTCTTCCTGAGTTCCGGCTGCCGTCACGTTGCCGTTGTCGATCACAAAGATACGGTCGGCGGAAGCAATCGTCGAAAGCCTGTGAGCGATGACAATAAGTGTTCTTCCCGCAATGAGTCTGGCTACGCTTCTCTGCACCAAAGCTTCGTTCTCAGGGTCCGTATATGCCGTTGCTTCATCAAGGATCACCACGGGAGCATTTTTGAGCATGGCCCGGGCAATACTGATCCTCTGTCTCTCGCCGCCCGAAAGATGACCCCCTGCGCCGCCGGTCTTCGTCTCATATCCTTTTTCAAGATTCATTATAAATTCGTGACAGCCGCAGGCTTTGGCGGCGTTGATGACTTCTTCGTCGGAGGCATCGGGATTGCCCATCCTTATGTTTTCCATGACCGTTTCGTCAAACAGGTAGTTATCCTGTGAAACATAGGCAATATTTTTGTTATAATCCGCAAGAGGAAAATCCTTTATATCCACGCCTCCGTAGGTGACCGTCCCTTGGTCGGGATCCCAGAAAGACGCTATGAGCTTTGCTATGGTGGACTTACCGGAACCGGAGGGGCCCACAAGAGCATTTACGGTTCCCTCTTTTATCGTAAGATTCACTCCGTGAAGCACCTCCTCTTTGCCGTATCCGAAGTGAACATCCTTAAATTCGATGGTGCTGCCGTGAGGTTTATCCTTCATGGTCTCGGGGCGGATCAGCTCTCTTTTATCAAGAATGGAGGATACTTCGTCAATGATGGCACCGGTCTTCTTCAAATTGTCCATATGCCCCGCTACCACCATGAAAGGCGATACCAGTCCGAGGGTCAGGATAATAAGGAGCATTGCATCGGCACCGTCGATCTTACCCTGCATAAAGAAAAGTCCCGTAAAAGGAAGAAGGGTCAGAAGCTGCGCAGGCAAAAGTGTCAGTGCGAGATTCTGCCAGACGTTACACCGTCTCATCCACTCGATAAAACAATCCGCTCCTTCTTTTGCCGCAACGATAAACTTTTCGTAGGAGGTCTTTGTTTTCCCGAAAGCCTTAATCACTTCGATACCGTTTATATATTCCACAGCGGTGTCGTTAAGTGCCTTGGTCTTTACCATGGTGTTTTTAAAGCTTTCTCCGGAACCGGCCATCATAAAACAGTAAAAAAGCAGCCCCAGGGGGACACTTATGAGGGAAAGAAGTGTAAGCTTCCAATTCACCGTAAACATGATCACCAGGATACCGATGGGAACGATCGCGTTGGAAATGAGTTCCGGTATAATGTGGGCAAGTGTGGTCTCTATGGAATCAACTCTCTCGACGATTATGTTTTTATAGGATCCGGATGCATCCTCAAGCACATCTCCCAGCGGCATAAGACTTAATTTCTTTGTAAGTCTCCTTCTTATCTCCGCAAGCACTCCGAATGTGGCCCTGTGGGAAAAAGTCGTGGAAATGCTGTGAAAAGCTTTGTTGACCAGCCAGCAAAGGGAAACTATCCCGCATTGCGTAAGATAAAAGCTAAGATCCCTTTCTCCGTCAATAAGCGCCCTTACGATCTTTGCCACAAAAAAATATGGTATAAAGCCCGCCAGAACGCTTACAGTCGCAAATATAACGCTCAAAATGTATGAGCTTCTGTTCATGCCCGCAAACTCAAGCACCCTGCTGAGTGTGGACCTTTTCTTGGTACTGTCCATTGTGCTTTCTGTCCTCCGTTTCATTTGTCTTCCTTGTGTTAGTTTCTTCTAACCGTTGTCCGATATAAAGCCCCGCTTTTGCGGGGAAAAAGAACCGTTACCTACAATCCGAAAAACTCCTTCCATGCCGGGCTGTAAAACGTCTCCACCGTTTTTGCAAAATGCAGAGCTTCTTTTCTGGAAAAGCCGTGGGTCACGGTCTGAAAAAGAGCCTCGATGCTCGCTGTCACCAGCAGATGAAACTCTTTTAAGTTGACAGCCTTGACGTGAATACCGTTCTTCCTGATTTCCTCAATATATCGCAGTGTAACGTTCTCCTCAAGCTTGGCTATGTCATGCTTGAAGTTTTCATAGGCAGAACCCTTTGACTTGCAGATGATGAGTTCAAACACATCGAAGTTATCGTAAATATACTCCATGGCTCTCACAAGCTCACTCTTGGTATTACTGATATCTGCTTTGCCGCTCTTTGAAAGATCGTCAAAATACTCCGTTTCGATCTCATGATAGAGTTCCATCAAGCCGTCCAAAGTAGGCTTCACGAGAGAAGTAAACATCTCCTCCTTGCCGGGGAAATGCTTATAAAGCCCCGAAACGCTCATATTGCAGGCCTGAGCGATACGACGCATTGATGCCTCTTCAAAACCGTATGTTCTGAATTCATCAAGAGCCGCAGCAACTATCTTCTCGTGGTTTTCTGTCTTGTCTCTGGGCATTTGACGTACCTCGTTGATTGTAGAAAAATAGAAAAGCGAACACTGTACGCTAACACGATTGTTAGAATACACCGTTCGCTAACCTTTGTCAATAGCTTTTTCCGCCTACACCGCCATGATATTTGAAAGGGCAACCTGGTCGCCGGTAAGTGCGATATAAATATCCTTCCGATTTCCCACATATATGGTGGCGCGGATCTTGATTCCGCCGTTTTCGGTCATTATAACCACATTTCCGAAGCTCTTTCTCACATAGACGGTAACACCGTAACCCTTGCGGTTAAACTCCTTCCATGCGTCCCAATCGGTAAACGCATCCGTCTTTGATACTTCCAGATTGTTTTCTTCCCCTGCAGTATCGGAATCGCTCTCGCCGTCAAGCCTTATAAGGGCATGTTCCCTGTAGTTGGTTCCGTTTACGGTTCCGTCATCCGAAGAGTAAAGAAGGATTGCGGGGCAATGCCAGATAAGACTGGCAGTGGGAAGACTCATGGTGTGGAAAACAAGCCTTAAGCCGTCCTTTACGGGGAAGCCCTCGGTGGTGTTGGTGCGGGGGCCGTCTATCTGAACATTGGGAATATCTCCCTCGATACGGTCGATATAGCTGATCTCGTCTACGATCCGCCTGATCTCATCGGGCCCGATGGTTTCTTCGGAAACCGTGATCTTCGCGTCTGTAACCCTACAATGCTCTCCCGCCAGGGCAATATAGGCATATCTTGAATTATCGGGCATAGCAACCGTAACGACAGACCGATTGATCCCGTCATCAAGTTTAATACGGACGTGATCTCTGTATTTTGCGGCTTCGATCCTGTACAAACTGCCGTTCTTTCCTTCGGGATAGGCTGCAAAGAAGGGATCGTTCTCAACATCCGCGTCTTCCACCAGAATGTCTCTTGCTTCCGAGCAGATGTTATGTCTGTCGAATCGGATTTCTCCGTATTCCGTATATCTGGTCCTGATAATGGACTTTTCGCTCTGATGCACTCTTCCGTCGAAAGAATCAAAGAAAATAATTGTAGGCACGCAAAATTCAGGCTTGAAGCCCTCGTGAGGCGTATTAGTGAATTCTATGGTCGTGGGCTTTCCCGTAACCGCAATACCCTTTGAGATAAGATTTCTGTATTCTCCGAAATCGAATTCCGTTTCATATTGAGTGTCACCATCGGTAATACGTTCCTTTGCAACGGAAGTATCGGAGGAATCGATTATCTGTATCATCACATCGGTAAATTCAGGGTCGAATACGATGCCCGCATCCTTCCTGAAATTTTCGCGGATAATCGGTTCGGGAACGGGATCCCTGAAATTGGATCCCGACATCAGAGCGTCGTACGCATCTGCTACGGCTATGACCCTGGCAACCTCCGGGATATTTTCACCCTTAAGCTTCTCGGGATAACCTTTGCCGTCATATCTTTCTCTGATACAGGAAGCACCCGCCGAAATAGAGGGAGCTTCGGTAATACCTGAAAGAATCTCCCGGCTGTTTATGGGATATTGATTGTATATTGCGCGTTCTTCATCCGTAAGTTCGCTCTTCTTTCCGATTATGGCCTCGGGAATATCCATCTTCCCCGCATCGTGCAAAAGAGCCGCAAGATATATCTCTTCACATTCTTTGTCTTTTAAGCCTACGCGCTTTGCAATCTCCACGGAAAGATCTGCCACTCTTTTACTGTGTCCGACTTTTAAGCCCTCTTTCTTTTCGACTTCACCCATCAAAGCGCAGGTAACCTGCTCAAAGAGTCGTTTGAGGCCCTGCTTTTCTTCGTTTAGGGATTCAATCTCGCGCTTGTGGACCCGGTCAACTGTATCGTTCTTGTCGGAAGCCGCCAATACGTATACGACAACGGACATCCCCACCAGAGTGGTATTGGTAAGTGACAGACCGTAAAGAAAGATCTGGGCGCAGGAAGCCAGTATGGGCAAAACCGTAAACAGGGCAATGGACATAAACAGTTTCTTTGAAAACAGTTTCCTGTATT
Organism: Lachnospiraceae bacterium UBA1258; assembly: GCA_002308235.1. Lineage (GTDB taxonomy): Bacteria > Bacillota > Clostridia > Lachnospirales > Lachnospiraceae > UBA1258. The sequence goes on along the minus strand of DBVS01000138.1, from coordinate 33,809 downwards.
GGATGATGATGGAGATCTGATCGAGAAGGATCACTATGGGAATGATATAACAGATCAGGAAACCGTCCGCTCTCTGATACCGGTTGAACTCGTCAAAAGTATAATAAAAGCCCGTGAACTGAGAGGCTATGACCAGAAGTTCTCCCGCAAAGACCACCAGCCCAACATATCTGATCCTTACGGGTACTTCCTTCATGCCGCCTTCTTCCACCAGAAGATTTGAAAGATAAAGGTTAAAAACAAAGACCAGCAGCAGGGTCATGAAGAAAACGAGAAAATTGGTGACACGGACCATCCAGAAGCCCGTGACGCTCGTATTACCTCTGTAGATATACGCAAGACGGTCCGAAAAAAGAAGGATTGCGGAAGAAAGCTCCATGGATATCAGGATCCGCTTTCTTTTGGCGGACAGATTGTTGGAAATGCCCACGAAAAAAGCCACTATCCCGCATATGCTTGACAGTGCCAGCATGAAATCAGGCTGAATTTTTCGTAGGAATTCCATCATACAGAGCTAACCCCCGGTAATCATTTATGCATTGCAAAATAATCGTTTAAATTCTTTAAAAGTTCTTCGCGCCCGATGGATTTAAGGAAATATCCCTCGGGTTTAAGAGCAAGAACCGCCACAACACTTTCTTTGTCAGACTTACCCGTAAGGAAAATAACCGGAATGTTGGCGGTTTCAAGGTCACCCCGCAGCATTTCCAAAACCTGGGGACCGCTGGTTATGGGCATCTCGTAATCAAGAAGGATAAGGTCCGTTTTATTCTTACCGAGCCACTTAATGGCCTGTAATCCGGAAGAAACCATGGAAACCTTATAAGAATCCTTCAGCCACTCTCTTACCACCCCCAGATACGTGGGATCGTCGTCGACCACCAGGATACTCTTTTTAAAGTCGCCGGCTTCGATCTTGCTCAAAAGCTCGTTGACGTCCTTTATGAACATATCGCCGTCCAAAGGGCGTTCGTAGGTCTTATATATGCATTCTTTCGGTATCTTGTCGCAGATAAAATTCATGTCTGCCTTGTCGCCGATAATGACCATCTGCTTGTTATCGTCAAGCATCTTGTCGATCATAAATCTTCGGACATCATCGTGAAATAACTCTCCGGTATCAAAATAGCAGGCAATGAGCGTGGTCCCTTCCCACTTTGCATTGATAAGATTTACGTCCTGAGGCGTGAAAATCGCTTCGATGCCCGCGTCCTGAATTTTCTTAAGCAGTACCCGGATAAGAAAAGTCTCCTTTTCACCTATTACCATGATTCGATTCATACAAGTTCCTCCATCCCTTCCCAATCAAATTTTTTAAGTGCCTTCTCAATTTTATCAAATGTTTCTTTGTCTGTCTCCGGCAGACTGTATTCCTTAACCTGTGAAAGGACCATTTCGACTCCGTCATAGTCCATCACGGACACCAGTTCTTTAAGTGCCGCATAAGCGTCCGCCAGCTCGTTTTCGGGGATCGGAGGCTTGTCTTTGTCATCCTCCTCCGATTTTAAAAGTCCCGAAAGAAGCTCTCCATAGCCTTTGTATATCTTAAGGAGCTTGTCTGTATTTGCATCTATAAAGTCCATGTCCTTCTTGTTTCCCGCGTCCTCAAGCTGCTTAGCGAGAGTCGACAGTTCCTCCGCTCCGATGATCCCGGCGGAAGTCTTAAGAGAATGGACCTTTATGGTATACATCTTTATATCATCTTCTTTGTAAGCATTTTCGATGATCTTTGCATTTTCGTCGATGGTTTCGGCGAACATCTTTATGGCATTTATAAAGCTTTGGGCACCGCCGCTTAAGTCTATGCCCGTATCAACGGATATGCCGTCGATATCCCTGAGCCAGTTATACTCTTCCGGAAGTTCTTCAGCCTTTACCGCATCCTCTTTTGAAGGCTCCATGACGATCTTGTCGGGAAGGTATTTGCGAATGGCTTTCTCAAGCACGATACCGTCAACGGGCTTTGTAAGGAAACCGTTAAAGCCGTGAGAAAGGTAGAATTCCTCACTTTCCGATGCATTGGCCGTAAGCGCGAGCACGGGAAGATCCGGATATCTTTCTCTTATCCTGTGGATAGTCTCGATACCGTCCATTCCGGGCATCATATGGTCAAGAAGCACCACATTGAAGCCGCTGAAACGGATCTTTTCGAGACACTCCGCTCCGCTGCCCGCAGTAGAAACGAACATCTTTGTTGCTGAAAGAAGGCCCTTGATTACCGTAAGGTTCATGGGGTTATCGTCCACAACCAGGACCTCTGCGTCGGGAGCAACGAACTGAGGTATGTAGGGTCCCTTCGCTCCGCCCACATGCTCCTTGAATTCTCCTATGCACTGGGCATCGACTATCTTCTCCGTCACTTCGAGAATAAACTCGGAACCTTCTCCGTAAACACTCTCGCACCAGAGTTTTCCTCCCATGAGTTCCGCAAACTGCCTGGAAATATCAAGGCCAAGCCCGGTACCCTGGATTCCGCTGTTCTTTTCTTCGTCAAAACGCTCGTAAGCGTTAAACAGCTTGTTCAGATCCTCTTCCTTGATCCCTATGCCCGTATCCTTTACGGAAAAGCGGAGTTTTATGGTCTCTTCGTTCTTTTCGACTTCGCATACTTTGAGGGTGAAACCACCGTCGGCCGTATATTTGACGGCGTTGGTAAGAAGATTGAGTACTATCTGCTTTATCTTTCCGGAATCGCCGTGAAGGACCTTCGGAAGATTCGGGTCGATATCGATCTTGAAAAACAGGTTCTTCTGGTCGCTCCTTACTCTGATCATGGTTACAAGAGAACGAAGCAGTTCTTCGAAGTTATAAGTCTGTTCAACAACATGCATCTTACCGGACTCTATCTTCGAAATGTCCAAAACATCGTTAACCAGGCCGAGCAATGTCTCCGACGCGTTCTTTATGTCGAGGGCATAGTTTATGACGGACATGAAGTACTGTTTGGGCACACCGGTGGAATCCTCACGAAGGATCATCTCATCCATACCCATAATGGTATTGATGGGAGTTCTGATCTCATGAGACATGTTTGCCAGGAATCTGGTCTTGGCACCGCTGGCGCGTTCCGCTTCTTCCTTGGCCTGCTGTATCTCCAGGTACTGCTTTCGTACGATGGTGCCGTTCATAACACGCCATACGGTGATACCCGAAATAATGATAAGCAGGGCAACAAGAAGGATCCTTACGCCGAGGAGTTCAAAAAACTTGGGCCGCTTGACAAAGCTGTAAAGAGCCTCCTGCAAAACCACGTTCCCCGTCTCATCCACTATCTGTACATGAAGCTTGTAATCACCGTAACGAAGTCCGGTAAACTCAAGGGCGCCCAGTCTGCTCTGTCTGGTGGTGATACCCGAAGCATTGTCACCGTCAAGATAGATATGTACCATAGGGTCATACATCGCATAGTTTAATACCGATGCATTTATTTGGATACGGCCGGTACCTGCGGGAATGACATAAACGCCTCTCTTATCGGGTATTACTTTTACATCGTCCGCCTTTACCGAGCGAATGCCGGATTTAAAGGGAACGGTTATATCATAACGACTGTTTATGTTTATCTTGTTTACGCCGGTCCTTGACGCTATGTAAAGATTTCCTTCTTCGTCGATATCACTGAAGGAATTGCTGGTGGGAGCGCTGGGAAGTCCGCTGGTTATGGAATACAGCTTGTAGTCGGTAACACTGTCCGACAAAAGAGCGCTGACGCTCACACTGTAAACACCGAAGGAAGAAAGTATCCATGCATTGTCGGAGTTATCGAAGAAAATGTCATAGTTATTGTTGTAAGGGAAAGATGTGATCAGGTGAACTATACCGTCCTTTATGTACTGAATGGAGTTTGATGTGATCACCCAGTACATATCTCTTTCTTCATCTCTCCGGATATGAAGGATAACATCACTGGTAAGGCCCTCATCTCTTCCTATCCTGCCTATCCTGTCTTCGTCGACGATATAAATGCCGTCACCGTCCGTTCCGACATAGATATCTCCGTTTTCACCCTCTTCCACGTCGAGAAATACAGTATTGTTCACTTCGTGATCGGTACCCACGACCCTGACGATTTTTTCGTCCTTTATAACCACAAGTCCCACGTTTGTGCCGGCAATCACGCTTCCGTCCTTTGTTATCTTTGCGCAGCGTATATCGTTTGAAGGCATGCCTTCTTTGGTGGTGAAACTAAGGATCCTGCCGTCTTTTGAATAGAATATCAGTCCTTTGCCGCTTGAGAATGTCGAGATCCAGAGGTTACCGCTTCCGTCCGATGAAATACAGCGTATCCTGGTCTTTCCCAGATATTCCGACAGATAGTTTGTGACCGCCCTGCCGTTTTTATTTATGATCCTTAAGCCTGCATCCGTACCAACATAGAGCCAGTCATTTACCAGACATGTGGTGTTTACAACATCCGGACCGATACCGGCTGCTTCGAAAAGATCGGAAAAATTGTTAGCGACGATCTTCATGACGCCCTGTCTGGAGGAAGCAAACCACATATTTCCCTGATAATCCGCAGTCATCATTTCAATGCCGCTGTTTAACGGTATATTATCAAGCATGTGAAAATTGTTTTCTTCGTCCAGATACCCGGCTGCCACCGTCGAAGCTATCCAGAGACGGTTGCAGGCATAGCAAAGCCAGTGGGCGTTGGGTAGTCTTGAAAGTTTGATCTTCTCCATTTCGTCCAGCTTGCTTCCGAATCTGCCGTAATAAAGGTTTTCGGATTCGGTCCCGATATATACCATCCCTGATTTGCCCGGATCCGCAAGTATCGTGGTTATTGTCTCGTTTCCGAGATCCGCGCTTTCATAGAGAGCATCGATCTCTCCGTCCACGATCGAAAATATCGCTCCATTCCTGGTCTCGCCGTAAATGATGCGTCCGTCGGAATCGGCGTCAAGTCTCAGGACCCGTTCGTTATTGAGCCTTTCGTCGTCAATAACCGTAAGGCGCATGGAGGGATCTGCGTAGGAAACTCCTGCGGTTGAACCGATATAGACATTTCCGTTCCTGTCTTCGGCGAAAACACGCATGGAGGAAGACGTAAGGCCGTCCTTGTATGTGTAGTGAATATAATCGCCGTTATCGATCACAACAACGCCGTTATCATTCGTTGCTACCCATATTCTGTGTCTGGAATCTTCAAAAAGACCTCTGCCGTTGGTAAATCCGTCCGCAGGATCCAGTCGTTCGAACACGTTTCCGTCATAGCGAAAGATACCGCTGTATCCGCCGATCCAGACATAGCGGTCGCTTGAGCCGAGAATATACATGGCGTCCGACGTGGGAAGACCGTTTGTTGCATCGTATATCTTGACCGAGAATCCCGTATCCTCGATCTGTCCCGTAGCCGCATATCCGCCGCCAATCTTTGAAACGGCTTCTTCATTCATGTCGGTATTGTTTATGGGCTTACCCTCCACCGGTCCCTTTGCATGGGAAGAAACGGGGAAACCCGCGAAAAGTACCGAAAACAGTACAAAAGCTGAAACCAATATGCGTTTTTTACTCTTAAAAGCACAGGTTTTTCTCATCTTAAAGCTCTCCTTCGTACTCTTTGTACTTTCTCAGTACGCGCTTGACTTCATCGAGGGAATCCATAAAAACTTCAACACACTTGGGGTCAAATTCCGTTCCCGCACCGTTTGAAATGATCTCAAGGGCCTGATTAAGGGGAAAAGCAGGCTTATAGACCCTCTTTGAGGAGAGGGCGTCAAATACGTCTGCCACAGCCATTATACGGGCAGAAAGCGGAATGACCTCACCGTGGAGGCCTTCGGGGTAACCTGAGCCGTCCCACTTTTCATGGTGGTATGCGGCCATGTTTCTTGCTTCTTTAAGATAGTTTTCTCCCGAGATCGTGGAAATTGCTTTTTCAAGGAGATTTCTTCCGAGAGTCGTATGGGTTTTCATAATCTCATACTCTTCGTCCGAAAGTTTTCCGGGTTTATTGAGAATAGCGTCGGAAATGTTGATCTTGCCCACATCGTGAAGAGGCGCCGACATGACCACATCCGACATATACTTGGAAGTAAGCTTCTCTGCGTAGTAGCCCTTTCTCTTCAGGCCGTTAACGATGATACGAACATATTCGGCAGTTTTCTGAATGTGGGCACCGGTGTCGGAGTCACGATTTTCCACCATGTCCGCCATGGTGATGATAAGGCCGTTCTGCATCTTTTCAACGGCTTCCGCGTAGTGACGGATCTCCCAAAGCTGGTCGGTTACGTTTCCGGTAAGGGATACCAGCGAATTGTAAAGATCCTGAACCTCGTCACCGGTACGGACATTGACCTTTCTTAACTGTCTTACGTCATCGTTTAAGACCGAAATATCTTCATCCGCCACATCCCGAACGAATCTGTTGGTAACGGAAGTAATGGTTGTAATGGGATATGTGATGAAAACATTGCTTTTTGAAAAACCATAGGCAATGATCAGGGCTATAAAGCCTGACATTACCATGATGACTCTCAAAACAAAGGCAATGATATAGCTTGTCATAAAGGGAACGGAAACGTCTGCGCAAACATAACACATGGTCTTTCCCGAAGCATTTCTGACGGGATAATAGACAGAAATGACATCGTCCCAGTCTTCGGTATCGGAGGTGATCGGTCCAACCCTTAATCCTGCATGGAGATCGTCTATGTAGGGCAAAAAGGCCTCTTCAAGTTCCGAGGTCTCCCCCGGCATAAACGTATGCGTTTTCATATCTGCCGATGATGGATTGAAGACATCGAAAATAAACTGCACCCGGTCATGGAGGATCCTCACCACATAAAGATACGAAACGCTCTCTGAGTTGAAGCTTACTTTCTGAAGGATCCGCTCCGTTTCAATGTATCCCTCGGCATCCCTTCCTTCGTTCACGTATGAATCGATCTTATCGACGTCAATGAACTCCGCAGCCACATAGGCAGTGCCCCAGGCGTTCTCCACGGAACGTTTTTCGTATTCGGATGCATACAGATTCAGGCAGATGTACGCCATGATAAGCACTATGGCTACCGACATGATGATAAGTATTATGAAAACTCTTGTCTGAAGCGAACGTCCTCCGCGCTTGTGCCTTCTGAATGCCATACGTTCTTCGTCGGAAAGCACTGCCTGTCTTAGGCCACTGTTCAAAACCGAAAGCTTAAAGTCTTTCGGAAGCATGTTAACAATAAACGCCGCCACAAGGACCGAGATACCCTTATCAACAAAATTCAACAGGATATTGAAGACAATAAATGTGGAAAAGTACGACATTCCCGAACCGGCGGTTATGGATTCCACCACGTCGGCTATTGCGGGAAACTGGGGTTCTCCCAGTAAAAGCCACTGAACGACCGCTCCCGCGCCTCCGCTCACAAGAGCGGAAAAAGTAACGATAACGATGATCGTCTTGATGGATCTAAACAGATTCTTGCCTATATACCGGGATACCAAAATTGCGATGGCAACATTTAAAAGAGAATAATAAACTGCGGTACCGTTAAAGAAAGAACAAAGCATGTTCGTGGCAACCGCGGTAAAAATGCCGGGAAGAGCTCCGCCGATGAGCGATACACCGATGGTGCCGATGGTGTCAAGATAAAGGGGGATTTTGAAAACATCCATAAGGAACGCCAAAAGAACATTGACTGCAACTCCACAGGCAACACAAGCGGCACTCTTGAATGTATTCTTGTTTATCATGAGATTTTTCAAGTCCCCGTCCTCCGAAATATACGCTGAAAAAAACTCAATTTAAAAGCATTTCACAGAAAAACATTATAACGGTAAGGAATTAACGGATTTTAACAAATCAGGGATAAATCAGATACTTTTCCCGCATTTTATTGTATTCGGACAATTCTTCCGCCCAGGAGGCCTTTACGGAAGCCGCATCAGCCCCCGAAACTATCAGCTTTCTTACGGAATCCGTCCCAAAAAGAAAATCGATCCAATACCTTCCCTTTGCATCGGGAGTCCCGAAAAAATCAAGCTCCGGATGTATGGATGAAACGGAATTGTATGCATCCGTCAGGTATGAAAGATCTATACCCTTTTCTTTGACGGTTTCTTCGGGAATAAGCGATAAGTCACGGCCGTTGCAGACTTTTCCTTCAAAAGGCGGATTTTGCGCGCCTTCGTTGGCTTTAGGCGTGACAGTAAGATCGTAAACATCGTTGTTCGGAAGATACGGACTTAAGATAATCGCAAAGGGATTCTCCGTTCCCCTTCCGCAGGAAACCACCGTGTTTTCAAAAAGACAGGTCGAAGGATAAAGAAGCACCGCTTCTTTGGTCTTAAGATTCGGAGACGGATTGACTTTAAGTATATATGCATCGGCATGAGTGTAATTCCTGCAGGGGATCACCGTAAGACTGCAGGAATCTTTTCCGCCGGATAGCCAGCCTTCCCCGTTTATCATCTGTGCCATTTCCCCAAGGGTGAGTCCGTGGACCACGGGGATCCTTAAACGTCCCACGTTTGAAGAAAAGTTTTCGTTAAGCACGGGCCCGTCCGTGTAAAAGCCGTTGGGATTCGGCCTGTCAAGAACGATAACTTCTTTTCCCCGTACCGACGCGGTCTCCATAAGTTCAAACATGGTAATGTGGTAAGTATAGAATCTTACGCCCACGTCCTGGATATCCACAAGGAGGGTATCGAATTTCGAGAAGATTGAATCGATCTCTTTGTTCTTAAGGATGTTTCCCGCCGAATAAACATAAAGCCCCGTTGCTTCGTCCTTTGTGTCCGAAACCGGGGCTCCCGCGTCAAGATCTCCCCTGAAGCCGTGTTCGGGGGCAAAGATCAGGGCGATATTCACATTCTTTTCGATCAAAGCGTCCACGATATGAAGGTTTTTATCGATATCATCCCCCACAATCCCGGTGTGATTGGTAAATACCGCGACTTTCTTTCCTGAAAGCAGCGGCAGATATTCATCAAAGGACGCATCCGCCGGCGTGGCGGTTAAAACCGCTTTATTCTTGGGTTCCGCTCTTCCCTGCATATCGTTACCTCCCGGAATGAGATCCTTTATCTCTTCAAAAAGTTCGTCGGCAAGCAAAAGGTAATCATTGTGCCCGGCGTCCGCCGCATAGTCCCTTAAAAGGCTTATTTTAGCTGCCGCGCTCATTACATAGGCATTCCCGGGCTTTGCGTCCTTAGGGATCAGTTTTACGGCTTCCGCGGCCATATCGGCCACTCCGTCAAGGAGCATTTCCTTTATGTCCGAACCTTCCTTCGCATCCATTCCCGCAGAAAGGATCTGTGCCGCGAACCCCAGGGTCGCCGAAGTAAAGCCCGATGAGTAAAACCTGTTAACATTCTTGGATTTGTCGGCAAGGGGCGAATTTATCTTGTTGGTAAGATACGTTACCACCAGTTCTCTTTCGGGATCGATCATAACAAGGGTTCCGGTCCATCCCTGGTGTCCCACGGTCTCTGAGGACGCCTGAGTTCCGAAATACCAGACTCGCTGGTTATCCGCTTCTCTCCACCAGCCAAGTCCCCAGGTGGGGAAATCGGCGCTCTTTGGCGCTGTAAAGGAATCGATGGTATTTCTTGAAAAGAAGGAGTTATTCTCATATCCTCCCGTAAGCATGCAGCTTGCCAGCTTTGCAAGATCGGAAGCGCTCGCAAAGAGTCCCGCATGACCGGAAACTCCGCCCATGCTGTAATATGCCTTTTCGTCATGGACCTCGCCCTGAAGGGTATATGTCCTGATACCGGGGAAATAAATGCTTCCGTCCCTGGTGTTTCCGTTCAGTTCCGTAGCGGCGCAGTCTTCCTTTGTAAAGCCGTTTTGAAGGGGATTGTAGGTGATCCTCTTAAGCCCCATGGGATCAAAGAAAGTATGCTTCAAATATACATCGAGGCTCTCACCCGTCACCTTTTCAATCAAAAATCCCAAAACCATATAATCTACGTCGGAATACAGGGTTTCGGTTCCGGGTTCATACATAAGGGGTGTCTTGAATATCTGTTTAAGAGTATTTGCCTTTGATTCCGCATCCGCCGATTTTCCGCCGAAAAGCACGTTTCCGCCTGCAGTGCCGATGGTCTGGGTACTCTGGTTCACGTTTGGATTAAAGTATCTGGGATCCGCCGGAAAACCTCCCTGATGACAAAGAAGGTCTCTGATGGTAAGGCTTTCCTTCCACTTTTTCTGGGTATCAAGATCCGTTCTTTTCCGACCGCCGTAGTTTACGGTAATAACGTTTTCGTAGAATTCCTTGCCGAGATAATCGGATATTTTGTCGGTAACGGCAATTCTTCCTTCCGTTACCAGCTTTTGAACGGCATAGTTTACGGAAAACATCTTGGTAACGGAGGCAAGGTCGTACATGGTATCAACAGTAACGGGAGTCCCGTTTTCTATTCTGCTTCCGTCTTGATTATAAGAATTAATGTTTCCCCAGGCATTTGCGTATACAAGGCGCCCGTATCTTACCACCGCAAGGCTCGAGCTTGTAAATCCGTATTCCACATCTTTCTCTATAAGATCCGAAATGAGTTTAAGGGAGTCTTCCGAAATACCGACGTCTGCGGGACTTCCTTCCAAAACCGCCGGGTAAGGGATCATGACCCGTACCTTTGCTTCCTCCGTGCGGGGGCATATGTTCGTTACGGATACGGTGTTGGTCCCGTTCTTCACAAGCCCCGAAATATCGCATACATAGGATCCTCCGCCCTTTACCTTTGCGGTATCGAGTTTCGTTTCGTTAAGATACACATTAAAACCCGTCACGCCCTCGGATGGTTCAATATACAGTTTTCCCTGCCCTTCATATGCCTTAAAGCTTATGATGGAATTCATAAAAAGGGTATCGTCCGTATAGCCTGCCCAGTCAGGAAAGGTTACGTTCGTCTGCCACTCACCCTCGGGTATATCTGCGGACGCAAAAGAAACCGAAGGGGTCTTAACCTCTTCAGCGGTTTTGATGGTTTCTTTATCTTCCGAAATTGAAATGGGTGTAACGTGTACGGGATCGTCAGATGCAGTATTTGAAGAAGCGGGGCCCGGTGTGCCGCACCCCGCTGTGATGATCAAAGATATAAGCAATGCAAAACTTAAAGTCTTTTTCCCCATACTCGATGTGAATCAGTGTTTGTCAAGGTCTGTCTTTAAGAGTCTCTTTATATCGTCAACGGAAAGCCACTGTGTATTGGTACCCGAACTGTACTCAAATTCGGGATCAACAAGCTTACCGCCGGGAATGATCTGAGTCTTGCCCCACCAGCTGTACTGAGGATATACGATGTAGTGCTTTTCGTACTCGTAGGTGTGCATGGAATCTTCTCTGGTGACCATGATCTCATGGAGCTTTTCGCCTTCTCTGATGCCTACCTCGGGCTTTTCGCAACCGGGAAGCATTGCTTCCGCAAGATCCGTGATCTTAAAGGAAGGGATCTTTGAAATAAAGGTCTCACCGCCCCTTGCTTCTTCAAGAGCTTTGATAACGAGTTTAACGCCTTCTTCAAGGCTGATCCAGAATCTGGTCATGCGATGATCTGTAATGGGAAGTGCCTTTTCACCGTTGTCAATCTTGTTCTGGAAGAAGGGAATAACGGAACCGCGGCTTCCGGCAACATTACCGTAACGCACGATGGCAAATCTGGTGCCGTCAGCTCCGCCGTATGCATTTGCCGCGCAGAAAAGCTTATCGGAAACAAGCTTCGTTCCGCCGTAAAGATTGATGGGGTTAACGGCCTTGTCGGTGGAAAGAGCCACTACCTTCTTGACTCCCGCTTCCAAAGAAGCATTTATAACGTTCATGGCGCCGTTGATATTGGTCTTAATAGCCTCATTGGGGTTATATTCGCAGGCGGGAACCTGTTTTAAGGCTGCCGCATGGATAACAAAATCTACGCCCTTAAGAGCCATTCTGAGTCTTGCTTCGTCTCTGACATCGCCGATGAAGAATCTTAAGACCTTCTTGTGCTCGGCGTATTCATTGGCCATAATAAACTGCTTGTATTCGTCTCTGGAATATATGATTATCTTCTTCGGCTCATAATGTGCAAGCACATAATCCACAAAATGATGGCCGAAAGAACCGGTACCTCCGGTGATAAGAATCGTTTTTCCGTTTAACATGATATCCTCCGAATCGTTTTATAAAGTCCTCTTGAATTGTATTAAATGTAAAAACAATTGTCAATTTAAGAGGCTTGAATATTTTATTATGGAATTATTAATGTCATTCGGGAATATTCCTGAATGATTCGTCAAGGGTCTCAAGAAGCTCCTTGTACTGGCTCTGGGTGGCGTGAGCGTTGGTGGATACTTTCTTGTGTGCTTCCACCGCCTTCGCGGATTTGGGAATGGGCTGAATGGTACCCGCACCTGCTATGCAGCCTCCGGGACAAGCCATCCCTTCAAGAAGAAAACCGTTGTATTTTCCGGCTTTTGCCATGGCCAAAAGTTTGCGGCAGTCCGCCAGACCTTCGGCATTGGCGGTCTTTACCTCACGTTCGGGATACATTTCGTGAATGCAGTTAACGACAGCACTTGCAACTCCGCCGCTTACGGCAAATCCGCGTCCGTCTCCGCTGGCACCGTGCATGGTATCGTCATCGGGAAGGGATTTAAAATCAACTTCCTTGGCTTCGAACATACCCATTACTTCTTCGAAGGTAAGCACGAAATCGATATCGCTTCTGATGGAACGACGGCTGGCTTCGAGTTTCTTTGCGGCACAGGGGCCGATAAAAGCGACCATACAGCCGGGATGCTGCTTTTTGATAAGGCGTCCCGTAAGTACCATGGGGGTAAGGGCCATGGAAATACACTGACTGAATTCGGGATAAAGTTTCTTTGCCATAACGGACCAGGCGGGGCAACAGGATGTTGCCATGAAAGGAAGCTTGTCCGGAACCGATTCCACAAAGTCCTTTGCTTCCTCAATCGTACAAAGGTCTGCGCCGATGGCAACCTCAACCACGTCCTCAAAACCGAGAGCCTTGAAGGCGGGGCGCATCTTTTCGGGAGAAAAGTCCGGACCGAACTGACCCGTTACCGCAGGTGCGATGGCGGCATAAACCGGAACCTCGCTCCTGATAGCCTGAATTACCTGGAATATCTGCGCCTTATCTTCGATTGCTCCGAAGGGGCAGTTTGCAAGGCACATTCCGCAGGATACACATTTTTCTTCGTCGATCTCCGCACGACCGTACTCATCGGAACCGATGGCGTTCATACCGCAGGCCTTTGCGCAGGGGCGTTCCATTTTAACAATGGCGCCGTAAGGGCAGACGCTTGCGCACTTTCCGCACTTGGCACATTTTTCTTCGTCTATAACGGACCTGCCGTTCTTTATGGTGATGGCGCCTCTGGGACAAACCTCCTTACAGGGGTGTGCAAGGCAACCCTGGCAGGCATCCGTAACCTTTACCACATTGTCGGGACAGGCGTGGCAGGCAAATTTGATGATGTTTATAAGGGGCGGCTGATAGTATTTTTCGGGTTTGACGCACTCTTCCGCTCCCTGGGTCACCGGGGCCTGCTCGGCGGCGGTTCTCATGGGAAGGCCCATGGCCATTCGCATCTTTTCCCGGACTATGGCTCTTTCAAGAAAAACGCTGTCACGGTAAACGGAAACTTCCCCGGGAATAACATTGTAGGGGATCTCCTCCATACGTGAAAGATCGCCGTCCTTGTATTCGTAGGAGAGCTTTGCGACCTCCGCATAAACTCTCTTTCTCATGTCATTAACGCTTGTGTATATACCTCTCATGTATCTCTTTCCTCTGTATTACTTTAAAACTGTCTCGCTTTGGGCGCTTCGCCGTAAAGCTTGACATAGCTTTCGTATCTGATCTTATTGATGATACCCGCTTCCACCGCCTCTTTTACGGCGCATCCGGGCTCACTTACGTGCATGCAGGTCCTGAATCTGCAATTGCCCTCATAGGGCTTAAATTCCTCAAAACAGTACTTAAGGTTTTCTTTTGTCTCGAATATATCAAGGCTCGTAAACCCCGGAGTATCAAGAATAAAAGTGTTTTTTCCTGGTTTTAGCAGTTCCACGTGTCTTGTGGTATGCTTTCCCCTCTCGGTCTTCTCGCTGATCTTTCCTACCTCCATGTTTGCTTCCTTGCAAAGAAGGTTGATAAGACTTGACTTTCCCACACCGCTGGGGCCTGCAAGAACCATGGTCTTTCCTTTGATCTCGGTCTTGAGATCAATGATCCCTATATCTTTCTTTACGCTTACAAAGAAAACCTTAACACCGGCTTTTGCGTATATCTCCGCAATGGGTTTCATTTCATCTTCCGTGCAAAGATCGCATTTGTTAAAGACTACCGTGCAGGGTATTCCTTCTTTGCCCATGTAGATCAAAAACCTGTCAAGAAGATTAAAATTGGGATTCGGGGTCTTTAGCGCAAAGATAACAAGCGCCCCGTCGATGTTAGCACAGGCGGGACGGATAAGCGCGTTTCTTCTTTCAAGGATCTTTACCACGTTTCCCTTTAAATTCACCTCATCGGTAATATCTATCTCCACGTCGTCCCCCACCAGGGGCTTGGTTCCTTCATTACGAAAAGCACCTTTGGCGTTGCATTCAAAGGTGCCCTTCTCTTCTGTATTCACATAATAAAATCCGGCAATTCCCTTAACTATTTTGCCAATCATACATCCTACTCATCTTTGACGAACGAGATATCTCTCGTAATGGTGCGTTCTTCCTTCTCTCCTTCGGGTACCACCGTTTCGCCCGTGTCGGGATCCACGTAAGGCTCACCCTTCAAGGTTACCGTGTAGGTAAGTGTGATATGACCCGTAGCTGCGCTTTGCATGTTCCAAAGATTAACGCTTACAGGGAAGGCTTCGGCGGTGGAGTCATACCAGACCTTTCCGTTCTCATCGGTGATCACGATATGTACCGCCGTACCGCTCTTGTAATCCGGGTCTTCCGTGGAGCTGGGAGCGTTGATCGCCGCATTATAGCTGTAGGTATCGGGAACCTCGGGTTCGTGGCCTTTACTTACCTGAAGATCGATAATGGTGCCCTTTGGAGAATCGGTACCTGCGGCAATGTTCTGATAGCATACATATCCTTCAGCGTATACGTTGTTATATACGTAATCCGTGGTACCGAGGGTAAATCCGCTGTCCGTAAGCTCTTTGATGGCATCGTTGTAAGGTTTTCCTTTAACATCCGGTACGGAAACCGTTTCCTGTACCTTTCCGAGGCTTACATGTATGGTAACGGCCGAATCTGCGGGAATCCTTTCGTCTCCTTCGGGACTCTGGGAAATAACAAAGCCTGCTTCAACGGTATCGCTGTATTCCTGAACTATCTCAACGGAAAGCTTGGCGTTCATGATGGCTTTGTTGGCGGCATTCAGTGAATAGCCCACAACATCGGGAACCACCAGACTGGAGGTCCCGGCGCTTACATAAAGAATGATCTCCGCGCCCTTATCAACCTTTAAGCCTTCGTTGATGCTTGTTTTCATGACTGTGTTCTTATCGTATTCTTCGGATTCTTCCCAGGTAATTCGGCTCTTTAATCCGGAGGACTCAAGAATGTCCATGGCCCTCTTATAATCCATGAGGGTAACACCGGGCATCACCACCTGCTCGATCTTGGGCTCGCTGGTGGAGGAAACCGAAACCGAAGTGTTGGTCTTTCCGAGGTTAAACAAGCCCACTGCCTTTCCTATCAGGAAAATGGCTATGATACAGATGATAACGCCCACCACAATGGCAAGCACCGTGGTGATCTTATCCATCTTGGGATCGTATTCGCTGTCGGATTCTTCCTTCGGAACTCTGGGAAGTTCTCCCGTAAGACCGGTTGAGCTCTTTTTTACAGCCTCAATCTCGTTCTTGTCACGAACCACGGTGGCGCCGAATTCTTCATCGCTCTTGATGGTTACAAAGTTTTCGTCGGGGGTGATAAAGGACTGTCTTAAGTCGCTTATCAGCGCTTCCATGTTCTGATATCTTCTGTCGGGGCTCTTCTGGGTACATTTAAGAACGATCTGCTCTACGCTTACGGGGATCTCCGGTACGTATTCCTTCGGCGAAGGCATTTCTTCCTGAATCTGCTTGATGGCGATGGCAACGGTGGTATCTCCGTTAAAGGGCACTCTTCCCGTAAGCATCTCAAAAAGGGTTATTCCCAGTGAATAGATATCGCTCTTTTCATCGGAATACCCACCCCTGGCCTGCTCGGGAGACGTATAATGAACGGAACCCATTACATTGCTGGTAATGGTGTTGCTGGTGGCGGCCTTTGCGATACCAAAGTCCGTAACCTTAACCTTACCGTCGTTTGAAACAATGACGTTCTGAGGTTTGATGTCTCTGTGAATGATGTGCTTGTTGTGAGCGGCTTCGATACCGAGAGCTATCTGCATGGCAATAGAGGTTGCCTCCCTTACGGACAACCTTGCTTTTTTCTCGATATATTTCTTGAGGGTGATGCCCTCCACAAGTTCCATTACGATATAATTGATACCTGCTTCCTCACCGACGTCATAGACATTGACGATGTTCGGATGCATCAGACCTGCCGCCGCCTGTGCTTCGACCTTGAACTTCGAAACAAAGTTGGCGTTCTCGGAAAATTCCTGCTTGAGGACTTTGACCGCAACAAGTCTGTTCAATTTATGGTCCTTCGCCTTATAGACGTCGGACATTCCACCGGTGCCGATTTTTTCCAGTATCTCGTACCGGTCACCTATCATCATTCCAATCTTAATCATTCAAAACCTCTTAATTTTGTCCGGAAAACGGCTCAATGAGAATTACGGCAATGTTGTCCTTGCCGCCGTTGGCATTGGCAGCCTTAACAAGTTCCTCGGCCTTGCCCACAACATCGCGTCCGCTCTTTAAGATAAGGGAAATATCCCTGTCTTCAAGCATGTTTGTAAGCCCGTCCGAACACATAAGCACCGTGTCTCCCGGGTGCAGAGCAACCGAAAAGAAATCGGAGACCACAGTGTCCTCCGCGCCTACCGCGCGGGTGATTATATTTTTCTGCGAGTGGGTCCTGGCGCTCTCTCTGTCAAGCTGACCCACTTTGATCATTTCTTCCACATAAGAATGGTCCGTCGTTATCTGACGGATGTCGGAGTCGATCACATAAAGTCTGGAATCTCCGACGTTGGCAACATACAGGGTGTCATCGAAAAGGCATGCCATTACGACCGTGGTCCCCATTCCCGAAAGTTCGGGATTTTCCGCGGCCTTTATTCGTACCTTGGTGTTGGCTTCCTCTATTGCCGATTTAAAAAGGGCTTCGGGGCCGGTAAGGTCACTGTTTTCAATGAATTCCCTGATAACCTCCACAGCGTAGGAAGATGCATACCCTCCGCCGTTGTGACCGCCCATACCGTCGGCCACGATAAAAAGGTTAGGCAGGTTACCCACGGACTTCTCGCTGGAAAAAACGAAATCCTGGTTCATCGAACGCTTCTTGCCTATATCGGTTAACGAAAAGGTCTTAATCACCCTGCCCCCTCCTTTGTTTATTCTCGTCCATGGTACGCTTACGAAGCTGTCCGCAGGCACCGTCGATATCCCGTCCCATTTCCCTTCTTATAGTAACATTAATTCCGCTTTTTTCAAGTTTATTTTTGAAGGCAAGGACGCGCGGACCCGCAGTTTCCCTGTATTCCCGCTCTTTTATGGGGTTAATGGGGATAAGATTTACATGGGCTTTCACCCGCCCCGCAAGCCGGATCAGACCCTGCGCATCTTCGTCGGTATCATTAACGTCTCTTACGAGGGAATACTCAAAGGTTATCCTTCTTCCGGTCACTTTAAAGTAGTAATCCACGGCGTCCATAAGCTCCGCAATGGAGTACTTGTTTGCTATGGGCATTAAGGTGCGTCTCTTTTCGTCCGTTACGCTGTGTAATGACAAAGCAAGGGTTACCGGCAGCTTTTCTTCCGCAAAGGCACGGATCCCGGGTACTATTCCGCAGGTTGACACGGTGATGTTCCTTTTGCTTATATTAAGGCCGTTTTCATCGGATATAAGCTTGATGAAACGGATGAGATTGTCGTAGTTGTCCATGGGTTCTCCCGTTCCCATCACAACGATATTGGAAACACGCTCTCCCGTCAGTTTCTGAATGGCGTATATCTGGGAAAGCATTTCCGAGGCCGTTAAGTTTCTCGTAAGTCCGTCAAGTGTGGATGCGCAGAATTTGCAGCCCATACGACACCCTACCTGGGAAGAAATGCAGACGGAGTTTCCGTGCTTATACTTCATGAGCACGCTCTCCACCAGACTGTCGTCCTCCATGGCAAAAAGAAACTTTTCCGTCCCGTCAAGTTTGGATATCTGCCTGTTTTCAAGCCTTGCAAACTTGATCTCGTATTCTTCCGAAAGTTTTTCACGCAATGCTTCGGGAAGCTCCGTCATTTCATGAAAATCAAAGCAGAGTTTCCCGTGAAGACGGGAAAAGATCTGCTTTGTTCTGAATTTCGGAAGTTTAAGTTCTTCGATGTCCTTCGCAAGTTCATCGAAATACATTGAATTAATGTCTTTTTTTGCCATAGTCTACTTACTTTTTACAAATCTTGAAATAAAGAAACCGTCGCAGCCGTCCCTGTCGGGGCGAAGCTGTAACATGTATTCGCATTCTCTTTCTTTTTCAAAAAGTTTCGGTGCAAAGGGCTTTAAGGAATCCCCTGTGAAGGGAAGCTTATCAAGAATATATTTTACGGTCCGCTCGTTCTCCGCCCTGTGGATCGTACAGGTGGAATAAACCAGAATCCCGCCGGGTTTTACGTATTTTGCGGCATTTTCGAGGATCATTTTCTGTATCCCCGAGATCTCTTTCATGGCTTCGTTTGAAATGTTGTAGCGAACGTCGCTCTTCTTTCCAAGCACCCCGAGACCCGAACAGGGTGCGTCCACCAGCACCACATCCGCGGCTTCAAGGAGGCTATCGTCAAGTTCAGTGGCATCCCATACCTTTATTTCAGTATTGGTAAGCTTAAGCCTTTCAAAGTTTTCGGAAAGGTACCCGGTCTTGTTTTCGCTTAAATCACGGCTGTAAACCTTGCCCTTCGGCATCATTTTCTTTGCCACAAAGGCGCTTTTCCCGCCGGGAGCCGCGCAGCAATCCAAGAAGGTAAGATCATCGCCTTTTTGAATTCCGGTTGCCAAAGCGGCTATCATGGAGCTTTCATCCATGATAAGAATATGCCCTTCATTAAAACCCGGAAGCGTTTTTGCGCCCTCCAATGCTTCAAACCGATATGCTCCGTCAACGAGGGGGCTTTCTTCAAAGTCAAGTCCCGACTCTTTCCATGCGGAAAGGATCTCCGTGCGTTTTTCTTCATCCGCTATATAGACCGTGGTGGTACTTCGCTCGTTAAGGGCCTTTAACAGGCTTTCCGCCTCGGGCTGTTCCTTTACAAACATGGAAACGATCCATTCGGGCATCGAATAAGTGAGGCTGAGCCTTTTAATATTATCCGAAATTCCGCTGAAATCAAGTGCTTCTTTGCCAAGTTTCGACAAGTTGCGTAAAACCGCGTTCACAAAGGGGCACAGTTCCTTTACGGACAGCTTCCCGCAGAGCTTCACGGCTTCATTGACCGCCGCGCTTCCCGGCACCTTGTCCATATAAAGCATCTGATAGGCGCTCATGCGCAAAATTACCCTGATCATGGGCTTGCATTTGGCCATGGGTTTCTTTGAAACCCGGTCGAGCACATGATCAAGGGTAAGCTTCATGGAGACGCTGCCCTCTGTCACACGTTTAAAAAAAGCCTTGTCCCTTCCGGGAAGCCAGTCATATTTGTCGAGGACGTCCCGTATGAGAAGATGGCTTTTTCTGTCTGATGTTTCAAGGGTGTATAGAGTTTGCGCTATTATTTCCCTAATATTTATATTCATGATCCGAGTTTATCGCCGTTTTGAATGCGGGCGCCTCTGGCAAAATCAGAAGCGTTCATCATTTTCTTGCTTTCGGGCTGAACCTCCAGCAGTTCCAGAAATCCCTCTCCGGTCTTTACAAAAAGTCGTTTGCCGTTAAAGAACAAAGCACCTTTTTCGGGCTTTCCCTCCGCGTTTACTTCGGAATCCGAAACAGGCCTTGCTTTGCCGATTTTTAAGCTCTTGCCGCCAAAGAAAGTGTATGCCGTGGGCCAGACTCTCAGGCCCCTTATAAGGCAGTCGATCTCCCTGGCAGACCTTGAAAAATCGATGTATCCTTCTTCTTTTTTAAGCATGGGTGCGAAGGTAACGAGAGAATCGGCCTGTTTAACGGGCTTAACGGTGCCTGCCTCAATCATGGGAAGCAGGTTTACCAAAAGCTTCGCGCCAAGGGCCGCCAGCTTTTTGTACATGGATTCTTCGTCATCTTCGGGGGTAATGGGAATGCTTTCGGAAACATACATGTCACCGCTGTCCATTCCCTTATCCATTTTCATGATTGTAACGCCGGTCTCCGCATCCCCGTTGATGATGGCGCGCTGTATGGGAGATGCGCCCCTGTACTTAGGGAGCAATGACCCGTGCACATTTACGCAGCCGTATTTTGGCATGTTTAAAATCTCTTCCGAAAGAAACTGTCCGTAAGCAGCAACCACGAAAATGTCCGCAGGGATGGTCCGCAGGGTTTCGACCTCGGATGCCTCTCTGATCTTAAGGGGCTTGTATGTTTTGATACCCTTTTCTGCAGCCATTGCTCCCACAAAAGAAGGTACGGGTGCCCCGCTCCTTCCCTTCGGTCTGTCGGGCTGGGTATATACCGCGGTAATCTCGTGGCCCGCGTTTATCAAAGCATTAAGAATCGTTCCCGCAAATTCGGGAGTTCCCATAAAAACTATCTTCATTATTCTTCTTCATCCTTTAATGCGGAATTGTCCAGAAGTTCGCCTTCCACCCGTTCAACGTACAGATGACCGTCCAGGTGCTCCAGTTCGTGGCAGAGAGCCCTTGCAAGAAGCTCTTCTCCCTCCACTTCGATAGGCTCCATTTTCTCGTTTAAAGCCTTCACTTTAACGTGATTGGGGCGCTTCACGATACCGGTCTTGCCGGGAACGCTTAAGCATCCTTCGTAGCCTTCCTGTTCGCCGTCCGTCTCCACAATTTCGGGATTGATGAGAATAAGAAGGTCCTCACCCGTGGTGTCGATTACCACGATCCTTTTTAAAACGCCTACCTGGGGAGCTGCAAGTCCCACTCCGTCTGCGGCATACATGGTTTCGATCATGTCATCGATAAGAAATTTGGTCCTGGGAGTGATCTCGGTGACCTCCTTGCAAACCTTGTTGAGGATCGGATCGCCGATCTCTCTGATATTTCTGATAGCCATAGGCACCTCCGTATCAATTGATATTCTGCGGGTCGAAGTCAAAGAAAACCGACTCCCTGAAGTTCTTTCTTTCGGAAAGAAGAGCTTCCATCCCGTCTTTTATTTTCACGAGTTCTCCGTAATCCCCGTCTTTGATGTAAAAACAGAACCTGAAAACATCGTTTATTTTTGATATCAAAGCCTTCGCGGGTCCGAAAACCGACGAAGTAAAATTGCTCCTGGCAAGTGTGCACAGCCTGTCTGCCAGGTTTTTGGCGCCTTCCTCCGAAGGAGAAGAAACAAGCACCGAAAGCATGTGAGCGGCGGGCGGATAATCCATGAGTTCACGGTACCCCGCCTCCTCCTCATAGAATCCTTCATAATCCTGACGTACGGCATATTCTATCGCATAGTGCGAAGGATTGTATGTCTGTATCACCACATTCCCCGGAAGATCTCCTCTGCCGGCTCTTCCCGCGGCCTGTGTAAGCAGCTGGAAGGTTTTCTCGCTTGCCCTGTAATCTGCCGCAAACAAGGACATATCGGCCGCAAGAACGCCCATAAGCGTAACATCCTTAAAGTCATGTCCTTTAACGATCATCTGGGTGCCGATGAGAATGTCTGCCTCATGGTCCAGAAATTTTGTAAGGATCTTTTCGTAGCCGTCCTTTTCCGAGGTGGTATCCGCATCCATACGAAGGACGCGAGCCTTTGGAAAGATCTTTTTAACTTCCGTTTCCACCTGCTCTGTTCCCGCTTTAAAGCCCGCAATGTATTTTGAGCCGCACTCGGGGCAGGTTTTATAAGAATCCGTGGTGTATCCGCAGTAATGACACACCATTTTCCCGTTGGCATGTAACGAAAGCGAAACATCACAATGCGGACATTTTACTACAAAGCCGCATTCTCGGCAAGAAACAAAACCGGCAAAGCCCCTTCTGTTAAGAAAAAGCATGGTCTGTTCGCCCTTTTTCAAGGCTTCGTCCATAAGATTCAGCAGATCTCTTGAAAAGATGGAGCGGTTTCCGGAACGAAGTTCCAGTCTCATATCGGAAACCTTTACGGTGGGAAGCTGATTTCCCGTAAGGCGCTTAGTAAGCTTAAAAAGCTCGTATTCACCACGCTTTGCCCTGTAATAGGAATCAATGGAGGGAGTGGCGGACCCAAGCACCACAGAGGCCTTATAGAGCTTTGCAAGCTCGATGGCGGTCTCGCGGGCATGGTATTTGGGCATGGTCTCACTTTTGTATGAGCCTTCGTGTTCTTCGTCTATAATGATTACTCCGAGATTCGGCAAGGGTGTGAAAAGTGCGGACCGGGGGCCCACCACCACATCGACCTCACCCTTTGAAGCCTGCTCGTAAAGATCGTATTTTTCGCCCTTGGAAAGGGTCGAATTCATGACGGATACCCGATTTCCGAACCTTCTGTAAAAGCGCATCAGCGTCTGATACGTAAGGGCTATTTCGGGAATGAGCATGATTGCCTGCTTCCCCCTTGACAGCACATCTGCGATTATACGCATGTATACTTCGGTCTTTCCGCTTCCGGTAATTCCGTGGATCAGGTAGGTCTTTGCCAATCCTTCATCAAGATCTTTCTTTACCGTTTCCGTGATCTTTCTTTGTTCTTCGGAAAGCTCGGGAAGGGTATCTTTCGTTTCGTTAAAGGAAAGGCGATTCCTGAGCACACGCTCTTCTCTTATCTCGATTATCCCGTCCTCTTCCATCTTTTGAAGGGTTTTTGAGGAAATATGAAGCTTCGAATCCACAATTGATTTTAAAATTTCGGACTCATCCTTTAATGCAAAAAGAAGGCGTAATCTGGCGACATTTCGCTTTCTGACTGCCGTATCGATGGCAGCATCGATTTCAGAGAGTGAAGCCTTTCTTACGACGGTCTTCTTTACGGAAGCCGAAACCTTGGAGCGGACCGGCAGTACGGTCTTTAATGCCGCAGACATGGTGGAGCCGTAATTTCTCTTGATCCACCCTGCAAGGTATATTCGCTTGTCGGAAAGAGAAAGATCCTTTTCCGAAATCGAAAGGACATACTTTAACTTATCCGCGGGGATATCGGCGTGATCGCAGAGTTCCACCACCACACCCTTTTTAATGCTGTTCCCTTTGCCGAAAGGTATCTCGACCCTGTCCCCCACCGCGATGCGATCTGTCAGATCTTCGGGCACAATATAAGTAAAAGGGCGGTCAACCGCCTCATGTGATATGTCTATTATGACTTTTGCAAATAATAAACTTTTCATAAACAATTGAATTTTAACATATAATGTTCACAATTTGAACACAATTAAAGATTATATTGTTTTCAAGATAGTTGTAAGAACTCACTATCTCCCCCCTCATAGCAGACAAGGCCTCCGTTTCCCCGGAGGCCTTGTTCCTTTATCTGAAATGTTTGATGGTAAGCTGTACTTTGTCCCGTCCCATGTAGGTATTGATCCCGAGGTTAAAACACAGATCCAGCTTCACCGAGATGTTTTGCCCGCTGTGAAGCTTCTCTCCCGTCTCCTTTGAATATTTCTTTGAAACATAGTCTTCAAAAACATCCAAATCCCCGAAATAGATCATTTCGCAGACGCTGCCGTTTTGGGACACCACCTTGTATTTTCCGACGTTTGCGTTCTTCCCCATGCGGCTTCCCGAAACGATCGTTAAATCTTTTGCCAAGAAAAGCGGAGTTTCGTTACCTACCCCGTAGGGCGAAAGTCTGTCGATCTCTCTTGCCAGGGCCATGGTGGCGTTTTCCGGTTCAAGGACCGCATCTATGTATACGGTCTCCGAAAAATCCTCCTCCGTAAGATTGCAGTTCTCATTTAAGTTCTTTATGAAAGCCTCAAGTTTCTCAGGCTCCAGGGAAACACCCGCCGCCAGTCTGTGTCCGCCGTACTTTGTAAGGAGCGGATCCGCTTTGACAAGCCCTGCGTGCATGTCGTAGGCCTCAATGCTCCGTCCGCTTCCCTTAAGGCCGTTTTCCGCATCCGTAAGCACAAAGGTGGGGCGTACAAATCTTTCACGGACTTTTCCCGCTATTATCCCCGCCAGGCTTTCATGGCACCCCTTTAGGTATAACACCAGAACCCTGTCGGGATTTTCGCATGACTCAACCTCTTTAAAGGCCTTTTCTGACCATTCTAAAGTCATGGCCTTTCTGGATTCATTCAATGCCTTTAAATCCGCTGCTTTTTCCTTAGCGGACTGAGGGTTTCTTTCCACGAACAAAGAAAGAGCACGAAGGGATGTATCCAGTCTTCCGCTGGCATTTAAACAAGGCCCTATTACAAAGCCCAAATGGTAGGGGCTAATCTTCTTTCCGGACAGACCCGTCTCGTTTATGAGAGCCTTGAGTCCCAGGTTCCTGCTTCTTTCCATATAACGCATTCCCATGGTCACCAAAGTGCGGTTTTCATCCCTTAATTCCATTACGTCACACACCGTGGCAAGAGCGGCAAACTCCGTAAGTTCAAGTATCAGCTCCCTGAATTCTTCCGAAACGGGAACTTTAAAGCGTTTGGCATAGGCTTCTATCACCTTAAGGGCAAGAAAAGCTCCGCAGATTCCCTTAAAGGGGTATTCGTCATCGGGGATCTTCGGATCCGTCAAAGCATCTGCCTTCGGAAGCTTATAATTTTTTACCCCGTCAACCTCTTCGTAAGGGGGCTCGTGATGATCCGTTACTATGACCGTCATGTTAAGTTCATGGGCAAGATCAACCTCATCTGCGGCAGAAATACCGTTATCGCAGGTTATTATCACGCTTCTTCCGGAGCTCTTTGCTGCCCGGATCAGTTTTTCGTTGATGCCGTACCCGTCTTCTATCCTGTGGGGAATGTCATAGTCTGCATCGGCACCGAAAAAAGAAAGGCCTCTGAAAAGAATGTAGGTGGCGCAGATCCCGTCCACATCGTAGTCGCCGATGATCCGGATCTTTTCCGAAGCCGAGATTTTTTCTTTAAGCAAGCAAACAACCCGTTCCATGCCATTAAGCATAAACGGGTCGTGAAAGCTTTTGGGACCCGGAGACAGAAATGCATCCATCTCCGATTCCTCAATATCTCTGTTTAATAAAATTTCCGCAACGATCGGGGAAATACCGTGTTTCTGCGCTATAGACTCAGTATTGACGTGCTTCGGTACTTCTACCCATTTTTCCATTACTTGGATTCCTTTTTACCAAATTTTGTGCGAAGCAGATACCACAGAGCTCCGGCAAGACATACGGAAGAATAAGTTCCGCAAAGAATACCTACGGAAAGAGGAAGTGCAAATTCCTTAACCGAGCTTACGCCGAAGATGTAAAGTGCCACGACCATTACGAAAGTCGTCAGGGAAGTAAAGATACTTCTTGAAAGGGTCTGGGTTACGGATGCATTGACGATCTTCTTTAAGTCGATGCGGCCGCCCTCGGCTTCCTTTAAGCTTTCGCGGATTCTGTCGAAAATAACTATGGTCGCGTTGATGGAGTAACCGACAATGGTAAGCATGCAGGCTACGAAGGTGGAACCTACGCCGATGTAAGCAACGGCATAGAATGTAAGGGTTACCAGTACGTCGTGTGCAAGGGCGATAACCGAGCTTGCACCGAAGCGGATGTCCTTAAATCTGAACCAGATATAGACCAGCATACATACGCAGGCAACAAGAAGGGCTACGATGGTCTCTCTCTGCGCTTCCTTACTGATGGTGGAACTTATGGATTCGGTTCTGATGCTCTCAACATCAACACCGTAGTTATCACCGAAGAACTTGTTCAATGCGCTTCTCTGGTCGGTATTCAGGGTAATGGTCTTAAAGATCACCTCGTTGCTTCCCTGAACCTTGGTAACGATAACGTTGGGATCGCCAACGATCTTCTCAATATCGGAAACCATGAGCTTATCGATCTCATCGGGTGAATAATCCTTGTCAAAGGTAACTGCGGTCTGGGTACCGCCGAGGAAGTCAAGGCTGAAGTTCAACGCATTTCCTCTGCCCGCAATGTTCTTGTTGACAAAAAGCATCATTACAAGACCGATAACGATAACTCCTCCCGAAACACCCAGGAAGATACCCTTCTTTCCAATGAAATCAACGGGCTTTTTATCCTTGGCAACGCCGTACCACTTGGGATTGGTAACGCCCAGTGCGATGATCGCCTTTAAGAAGAATTTGGTAACTACGACTGCGGTAAACATGGACAAACAGATACCGAGTGCAAGGGTCTGGGCAAAGCCCTTAACGGAACCGGAACCCATGATCCAAAGAACGACCGCTGCAATAAGGGTCGTGATGTTACCGTCAAGGATTGCGGACATAGCCTTTGCATAAGCAACCTTTACGGCGGAATCAACGGTCTTTCCGCTTCTTAATTCTTCTCTTATTCTTGCAAAGATGATAACGTTTGCGTCAACGGCCATACCGATGGAAAGGATGATACCCGCAATACCCGGAAGGGTAAGGGCGATGCCGAAGCCGTTGATGAGCATGATCTCAAGTGCCGCATAAAGAGCAAGGGCAATAGCGCTCACCACACCGCAAACATAATAAATGGCTATCATTAAAACAATAACAATCACAAAACCCACGAGACCTGCAAGAAGGCTGGTCTTGATGGCTTCCTGGCCAAGGTAGGCACCTACCACGTTGGAACGAAGTTCGGTAAGTTCAACCTTAAGTCCACCGATACGGATGGTGCTGGCAAGCTTTTCAGCCTCCTCAACTTCAAAGCCCTTGGAACCGTTTGTTATGGATGCGACACCGTCGGAAATAACACTCTGAACGGCGGGAACCATGACAAAGTCGTTGTCATAGTAAATACCGATAACATCGTGATTTCTGTTATAAGCCTCTTCCGTTGCCACTCTGAAGGCTTCCTTACCCTTGTCGGTAAGGACAAGGCGAACGATGATTTCGCTGTTGTTCATGTTATCTCTGGAAGAAGCCGCCTGAGCATCCGCTACGTCGGTTCCTTCGATAACGATAGAGCCGTCTGCCTTTAATTCGTCAATGGTCTTGTTAAGAACCCAGCCGGACTTTGCGGAACTTGATTCGGAATAGTTGGGGGTTCCGTCAGCACCGTAATGCTTGATAAAATAAAGAGTACCGGGATTTCCCAGATCCTTGAGGATCGATTCCGGATCGTAAACGTTGGGGATCTCGACGTTGATTCTGTCGCTTCCTTCTTTGTATACGATAGCTTCGTTACTGTATTTGTATACTCTGCTCTTTAACTTGTTGACGGTATCGTCCATATCCTGTGAGGAAGGAGTTCCTTCGCCCACTGCCTGATAAGTTATGGATACACCGCCCGCAAGGTCAAGTCCGAGCTTGATCTCCTTCGCGGATCCCGTCTTCGCCGTTCCGAAGCCGAAGATATCCATAAAACCGAAAAATACTGTGGCCGCAACGATAATAAGAATCGCCGCAATGCCCTTTCCCTTACTCATTGTTTCTGTCTCTCCTTTGTATCTTATTCTTCTTTATGTCCGCCCTCTTCGGGCAGCTTAACAAAAACGCTTACTATACGGTTTTGTTTGATACCTACAACCTTTAAAAGTGTACCGTCTTCGAGGTTCACGGTTTCTTTGTCCTCGGGTATACGATCCAGCTGGTCGAGTACCAACCCGCCTATTGTATCATAATCCTCCGACTCAAAGGAAGTCCCAATTGCATCATTTATATCTTCGAGTCGCATTTTGGCTTCGATAAGGTATCCGCCGTCCTGTTCTTTTATCTGTCCGGCCTCGTCCATGTCGTATTCGTCACGGATTTCACCCACGATCTCTTCGAGCAGATCCTCAAGGGTGATCATTCCCACGGTGGCGCCGTACTCATCGTTTACGAAAGCAAGATTGATGGAGGCGTTTCTTAATTCCACCAGAAGATCGTGAGTCTTCTTATATTCGTAAGTGTAATATGCCTCACGCAGGAACTTCTGGACCGTAAAAGAAGAAGAATCCTTTAATCTTATCAGGTCCTTTATATTTATAAAGCCGATGATGTTTTCTTTGTCATCGCGATATACGGGAAGTCGGGTGTACATGGACTCCCTGAATACCTTCATGACTTCTTTGAAGGATGCATTGATGGAAATGCTGGTCATATCAATCCTGGGGATCATGATGTCCTTTGCCACGGATTCCCTGAAATCGAAAACGTTATTGATTATGGCCTTTTCGTCGCTTTCGATAACGCCGTCCTCGTGGGAGACATTGACGTAAGTGCGAAGCTCACTTTCGGTGATCTGGCTTTCGTAGGCTTCCTTTTGTCCCGTGATAAAGAAAAGGAAAAGCACGATCTTATCCAGCACATAAACCACGGGAAGCAGGATGATCATCAAGAAACGGATCACAGGAGCCACCAAAAGGGAAAGGCTTTCGTTATGTCTGCGTGCCAGAGTCTTCGGGATGATCTCACCGAAGATCAGGATAAGAAGCGTAAGTATACCGGTTGCAACGGAAATATAGATGTTTCCGAAAAGTTTGATGGTAACCACCGTCGCAAGGGCAGATGCGCTTAAGTTTACGATATTGTTTCCCACAAGGATTGTGGTGATCATGCGGTCATATTTGCTCATGACCTTTTCAAGGGTCTTAGCGTGTTTCTTCTCCTCTTCCACCAGTTTACGCACCTTGACCCTGCCTAAAGATACCAAAGCCGTCTCCGAAGCGGAAAAGAATGCCGACATAAAAACAAGGATCGGCAGAATTACCAGCTGCACTGTTTGTATGACACCGTCACTGTCCAAGAAATACTCCTTTCATATCTCTTATAAGATAATCTCTTTTATAGTATCTGTTTTAAAGGCTTCGCCGGCACAAAGCACCGCTCCGTATCCGTCAAAAGCATTTATAACGCTTCCGTAAGCCCTTAAACAACCGTTTTCAAAATACTTTATTTTTCCGTCCTCCGGTTCAAAAGAAAGATTCACAAAGTCGGTTCCGATGCCCTTTCCCGTGTATTTTGCGTAACTTTCCTTTATGGCCCAGAAAAGCTGGAAATTGTTATTTATAAGTTCCCTTTTTTCTATGATCTCGCTTTCCGAAGCAATGCGCTTTATAAGGCTTTCGTTTACGCTTACCGGCTTTTGAATGTCAAAACCGATATCCTCATCCGAAAGGGCGAGAGCCGCAAACCTGCCCGAATGGGAAATGTTAAAAAACACATCTTCCGAGCCTTCAAAATACGGCTTTCCGGCTTCCCTCCGGGTGATCTTCCCGATATCCAAACCCTTTTCCTTTAAAACGGTCTGTAAAAGAACTCCCGCATAAAGCAGCTCTTCTTTAACCTTCCGGGACTTAGCTTTTTGGATCCTTGCTTTTCTCTCGGGATCCAAGGAATCGAAGTATTTCCGAAAGGCTTCTTCAAAAGAATTATGCTCCGTATCGATATAGAAAATGCTGACAGAATGCATCGATCGTCATGCTCCGAAGGAATCTGCGTAAAATTCCTTAAAGTCCGTATAACCTTCGGCAGTAAGCTTTTCTTTCTGGAATTTCTTGTTCTTGTTCATCTTGACCACAAGAACGGTCTTGCCTTCTTTTCTCAGTTCGGCAGCTTCCTTAAGTACTTTTACGTACTGAGCGGGAGTTAAGCTCTTTTCAAAAAGAAAGGCACATTTTTCTTTACTTCCGGGAATTTGGAATCCGCTTTCGAGAAGAAGGAGCACTATTCTTTCAAAACCGATGGAAAATCCGCAGGCGGGAACATCGGTCCCCGTAAAGTTTCCCACGAGTTTATCGTATCTTCCGCCGCCGCCGCAGCTTCCGCCGAATTCGGGGATTGCAATCTCAAAAATCGTTCCGGTGTAGTAGCCCATACCGCGAACCAAAGAAGGGTCAAAGACCATCTTAAAGTCGGCGGTCTTAACCGCTTCAACGCTTTCGATGATGTCATTAAGGCTTTCGATAACTTCGGGAGCAACGGAATCTCCCAGAAGTTCTTTCATTTTCTTAAGACCCGCAAGGTCGTTTGTTACGGTTTCAAAAAGACCGCAGTACTTATCTACGGATTCAACCGAAAAGCCCTCTGCAAGAAGCTCTGCCTTTACTCCGTCAAGTCCGATCTTGTCAAGCTTGTCAAGGATGATACAAACGGTTCCGAATCTATCGCCTTCAAAGCCCGCATAATCCGCCATGGCTCTGAGAAGTCTTCTTTCATTAATCCTGATCTCAAAGTTCTTGAAACCGATCTTTCCGAGGGTGGTGGTGGTGGCAAGAATAAGCTCGATCTCTGCCGCATCGGAAGGTTCTCCGAATATATCTATATCGCACTGCATGAACTGGCGATATCTGCCTCTCTGGGGTCTGTCCGCACGCCATACGTTACCCATCTGAAGTGCCTTAAAGGGTGTGGGGAGTTCATTGGCGTTGTTTGAATAAAATCTTACGAGGGGCACCGTAAGGTCATAGCGAAGGCCCATATCCGTAAGGTCCGCTTCGCTTGAAGCCTCGGAAAGATTTAACTTCTCCCCTCTCTTAAGAACCTTGAAAATAAGCTTTTCGTTCTCACCGCCCTGCTTGCTCAAAAGATTTCTGATATCCTCAAGGCAGGGGGTTTCGATCTGTGTAAAGCCGAAGGAAGCGTAGGTCTCGCTGATGACCTTCATCACGTAATTCCTGATTTCCATCTCTCTCGGCATCATTTCTTTCATGCCCGTAACGGGTTTCTTTATAAGTTCCATTTTCTAACCTTTCCATTCCCTCTCCATGGCGAAAAGGGCTTTCTTCCTCTCTATCATTTCATCTATTCGTTCGATGTAATTGTTTACATCCTTAACATTATCGTCTCTTACAAGCTTTCCTTCGGAGGTGATTATCTTTGAAACGCTTCCGGGGCCAAGAGCCGCTATGGATTCAAGTTCCTCCATAATGAGGATATTATAGATCCCGTAAGCTCCGTCCCTTGCATATCCGGTATTTTCAAAGTTACCCGCCATATTCTTTTGCCTGTAAAGATAATAGGGCTTCATACCAAGGGCCTTGGCGCCCTCTGCGGCGATCTTCATGGTGGCCTCGGTATTCATCATAGTATCATATCCGTTCTTCAAAATCCACTCCGACAAAGCAGATGCACGCTTTATGGCCAGTGAATGTACGGTGAGGGAATCGGGTGAGAGTTTCACCAGTTCCTCTATGGTATGGGAAACCTCTTTTTCGCCCTCTCCGGGGAGTCCCAAGATGATATCGGTGTTTATATTGTCAAAGCCCTCTTCTCTGGCAAGATTAAAGGCTTTCAAAAAATCTTCGGTGGAATGTCGCCGTCCGATGAGCTTTAGGGTTTCATCGTTCATAGTCTGGGGATTTACACTGATCCTTGAAACCCCATGCTTTTTAAGGACCTTAAGTTTCTCAGCCGTGATGGAATCGGGTCTTCCCGCTTCAACCGTAAATTCCAAAGTTTTTGAAACGTCAAAGTTATCTTCAATGAGACAAAGCAAACGGTCCATCTCTGAAGCTTCCAGACTGGTGGGCGTACCTCCGCCTATGTATATACTGTCAAGAATGCCGTTTTTGCGGGCTTTCCCCGTATACTCGATCTCTTTTTGAAGAGCATCCAGAAACTCTTTGGTTCTTGTCTTCCATGCCGCTATCGGATTTGAAGTGAAAGAACAATAAAGACAGGTGGTGGGACAAAAAGGAATGCCTATATAAAGACTGTAACCGCCCTCCGACAGACGAAGGGGCGAAAGGATCTCTCTCTCACGCTTTGCGATATCTATGGCGAGACGCCCTTTTTCTTCGCCCACAAGATAAGTCTCTTTCATGTAAGCAAAGATCTCATCGTCGCTCTTTCCCTCATCAAGGAGTTTTCTTGCTATCTTGGTGGGCCTTATTCCTGTAAGGTCTCCCCAGTCTAAAGTCTTTCCCGTTTTCTTTGACAAAGAAAGATAAACGAGCCTCTTAACCGCATTCTTTTCTTCCGTGCGGGTACTGCCCGGTTTAACAGGAACCCTTAAAAGCTCCGTGCCGTCCTCAAAAAAAGAAAAGGAATTTTCCCCATACAAAACCGAGAACACCGAAGCGTTCTCAGAAATGTCGTCCCTATTGTTTATGACTTTGACTTCGCTTTCCGGGTAAAAAGCCTTTACCAGGGAATGTATGTCGTATTCAAATTTCGGTTCGTTAACTGTAACTGTTATCATTTACTGTATAAAGGGGTTGTTTTCCGTTTCATGCCCTATGGATGTAGGCTCTCCGTGTCCGGGATATACCTTTGTTTCCGGAGGAAGCGTGAAAAGCTTTTCCTTGATGGAATTAATGAGTACTCTCGAATTGCCTGAGGGAAAATCGGTCCTCCCGACGCTTTCGTAAAAAAGCGTATCCCCGTCTATTAAAAATCCTTCACTCTCGATATAAAAACAAATGCTTCCGCCCGTATGACCGGGGGTATGGATCACCTTAAAGGTCACTCCGCAAAGGGTCAAAACCTCTCCGTCCCTCAAAAGGACGTCGGCCTCCACTCTGGTGGGTCTTCCGAAATAATCTGAAAGATTGAGCTCTTCATTCTCTAAAAGTTCCTGCTCGAATTCTCCCGCATAAACCTTGGCTCCCGACAGTTTCTTAAGCGCCGCCACACCGTATATATGATCGAAATGACCGTGGGTTAACAGAATGGCACCGACCTTAAAACCCTTTTCTGACAGCTTGTCAAAAAGAAGCTTTCCCGTATCGCCGGGGTCTATAACTATAACTTCCTCTGCGCCTGCGGTATAAAGAAAGTAGCAGTTCGTGGCGCAGGAGCCCAGTGTCATGCGTCCGATTTTAACTTCTCCCATCAGCCTCTGGTCCTTTCTATGTCTATAACGCTTTCTATGGTTCTTATCTTGTCAACGAGTTTCGTGAGGGCTTCTCTTCCTTCGATTTCAAAGGAAATGTTCATGGTGGCAAGCCCCTGCTTGTTGACTCTGGTGTTAAGAGAGATAATGCTTATGTTGTTTTCCGTAATGACCTTGGAAATATCCGCAAGCAGTCCCGTTCTGTTGTTGGCAAAGATTCTGATCTCTGCGGGATATTTACCGGAAAGTTCCTCGGTTTGCTGCCATTCCGCATCAATGAGTCTCGCTCTTTCCATTTCGGGAAGAGAAAGAATGTTGATACAGTCGGTCCGGTGAATGGAAATACCGCGGCCTCTGGTCACAAAGCCCACGATCTCATCTCCGGGCACAGGGGAACAGCACTTTGAAAATCTGACTGCCACATCGTGAATACCTTTAACCACGATACCGCTCTGTCCGCTGTGTTCTCTGCGGATCTTCTTGGCGGCGTCGTTTACGGCTTCCTCAACCTCTTCGTTGGTCATGGAGGCTTTCTTTGCGGCGTCGTACCATTCGAGCATCTTGTTGATGATCTGCCCTTCTTTAAGCCCGCCGTGGCCGATGGCGGCATATACGGAATCCCAGTCGCGGAAGCCGTATTTGCGCATGATGTTGTCCATGTACTCGGGGGTCAGGATATCGGAAGGTACGATGGAATGGGACTTGCAGTAAGAAAGGAATAAGTCCTTTCCCTTTCCGATGTTATCGTCCTTGTATTCGCTCTTAAACCACTGATTGATCTT
>DBVS01000117.1:21700-21903 GCA_002308235.1 Lachnospiraceae bacterium UBA1258 | reverse complement strand
CTTATAACCGAGAACGGCTGCGGTGTGGTTGACGAGCTTACCGCCGACGGAAAGGTGCATGACGATTATCGCATCGATTATCTTAGAAAGCATATCATTGCCTGCAAAGAAGCTATAACCGACGGCGTATGTCTGATGGGATATTCACCCTGGTCGGCCTTCGACCTGGTATCCACACATCAGGGCATTACCAAGAGATACGG
>DBVS01000117.1:10526-21576 GCA_002308235.1 Lachnospiraceae bacterium UBA1258 | reverse complement strand
CTCTATCAGCCTGCACTTCCGCTATATGAGGGAAAAAGGGTCACTTCATGCCCCGAACACATAGACATCGCGCGAAGGGCAGCGGCAGAAGGTATGGTACTGCTGAAGAATACCGGCTCGGCGCTTCCGCTTGGCAAGGGCAAAAAGGTAGTGCTTCTCGGGAAGGCATCGATAGAATACATAAAGGGAGGCGGAGGATCGGGAGATGTTTCCTGCGCATATGTCCGTTCTCTCTATGACGGACTGAAACTTCGGGGAGTCGGTATCCACGAACCGCTGACAGACTTTTACAAAAAAGAAATGCAAAGGCAGTACGAAGCGGGTTATATACCGGGTATGACGCCCGAACCTGCCATACCGGAAGACCTTTTAAAAGATGCGGCAAAGTTTTCAGATACGGCGATTCTGGTGATAAACCGTTATTCTGCAGAGGGGTGGGATCGATGCAGTATAGAATGCAATAACGAGATCGATCCCTGGCCCGCAAAACCCGATCTTCCGAAGCTTTCCGAAGAACTTTTTCCCAAAGGAGATTTTTATCTGTCATCTGCGGAAGAAGCTTTGATAAAGAAAGCGACGGAAAATTTTAAAACGGTGATCGCGGTCCTTAATACCGGAGGCGTGACGGACTGCAGGTGGATAAGGGACAACGCAAAGATTCGGGCGGCACTCTTTATGGGTCAGGCCGGTATGGAAGGGGGGNNGGGCTGCCGCAGACATACTTTTGGGATACGAGAATCCTTCGGGAAGGC
Organism: Lachnospiraceae bacterium UBA1258; assembly: GCA_002308235.1. Taxonomy (GTDB): domain Bacteria; phylum Bacillota; class Clostridia; order Lachnospirales; family Lachnospiraceae; genus UBA1258. Next base: position 20,824 of record DBVS01000117.1, on the reverse strand, counting down.
TTGCAGACACCTTTGCGGGAGAACTGTCAGATTACCCCTCGACGGTAAATTTTCACGACTCTTTCGAGCATGTGGACTATACCGAGGATATTTACGTAGGCTACAGATATTTTGAGACGATACCGGGGGCGGCCGGGAAAGTGGTATATCCCTTCGGATACGGGCTTTCCTACACCTCTTTTAAAGAAAAAGTTACGGGGGTCTTCGAAAGCGCAGAAGGTTTCGACCTGGATGTAAGTGTGACCAACACAGGCACCGTAAGCGGCAAGCATGTTGTCGCAGTTTATGCCGCTGTGCCTGACGGAAAGCTTGGCAAGGCAGCGAGGGTTCTTGCGGATTTTGCAAAGACAAAGGAATTATGCCCGGGAGAGAGTACGGAACTTACGCTCCATGTAAGCAGATACTCACTGGCTTCGTATGATGATACCGGACGTGTTTCCGAGGCTTCATACGTGCTTGAGGCGGGATGCTATAAGTTTTACCTTGGCGCGGATGTGCGGACCGCGGTAAAGATCGATTACGGATTTGAACTTAAGAAGGATGAGGTTTTATGCAGGCTTACACATAAACTGGTGCCTGTCGAACTTCCGAAGAGGATGAGAAGTGACGGATCCTTCGAAGAATTGCCGCAGGGTCCCCGCAGGGACATAAATGAATGCCTGCTTAAAAGGATGGTACCCGGCTCCGAAGAAGCCATGGCGCCCGAAGTACGTTTCGCGGCAAGGCATCTTTTGACAAAGCCCTTTAAAGAAGGCGCAAGGCCGCTTAAAGATGTGGCTGAAGGAAAGCTTTCCCTTGATGAATTTGCGGAACAGTTAAGTGACGACGAGCTGATCTTCCTGTTGGGAGGACAGCCCAATACCGGTGTGGGCAATGTGTACGGTTTCGGAAATATGCCCGAGTACGGAATTCCCAATGCACAGATGGCGGACGGACCTGCGGGAATCCGCCTGGCAAAGGAAACGGGCGTTGTGACAACCGCATTTCCTTGCGCCAACGTGATAGCAAACACCTGGAGCCGTGAGGTTGCCCGGGAGGTAGGCTTTGCGGGCGGAGAAGAACTGAAGGAAAACAATCTCTGCGTATGGCTGACTCCTGCCGTAAATATTCACAGAAATCCCATGTGCGGCAGAAATTTTGAATATTTTTCCGAGGATCCTTACCTCACAGGGAAACTTGCGGGCGCAATGGTCAAAGGTATACAGGAAAACCGGGTCGGAGCCAGCGTAAAGCATTTTGCGGCCAATAACAAAGAAACGAACCGCAAGCATTCGGATTCGAGAGTTTCGGAACGTGCTTTGAGAGAGATATATCTTAAAGCCTTTGAGATCATAGTGAAGGATGCGGATCCCTATACGATCATGTCTTCCTATAATGCGATAAACGGCGTGAGAACGTCGGAAAACAGAGAACTTCTTACCGGGATACTGCGGGATGAATGGAAATATGAGGGCCTTGTTATTACCGACTGGTGGTGCCGTTCCGAGCAGTACAGGGAGATCCTGGCGGGTAATGATCTGAAAATGGCTACAGGCTTTCCGGAGCGAGTAAAGGAAGCAATGAAACTCGGCGCCGTCCACCGAAAGGATTTGCTGGTCTGCGCCGTGCATGTACTGAAGACAATATTGAGATTCTGAAACTGAGTTTCAGTCTTAAAGCCCCTCCCCGGGGCTTTTTTATTGTTTTTTTACTTGACCGGGTACCGGGTCCATAGAGTATATTTGAAGCAGACAGGTTATTATCATCCGTTTAAGAGATCAGCAAATTCCGGTTTTTGGAGGTATAAGTATGACGGGCTACATGGCAGAAATGCGAAAACTGGTGGGACACAGAACAGTCATCCAATGCGCGGCAAGCATCATCTGTATGGATGAACACGGCCGCATTCTTTTGGGAAAGCGCAAAGACAATCACAAATGGGGATATTCCGGCGGTTCTGTTGAAATCAATGAGTATGTTGAGGACTGCGCAAAGAGGGAATTATACGAAGAAATGGGATTGACAGCGGAGGATATCGAGTTCTTTTTCGTTAATTCCGGTCCGGAAGCTCATTATATTTATCCCAACGGAGACGAAGTATCCAATTTCGAAATTATATATATTTGCAGACATTGGAAAGGAGAACCTGTCGCTCTCGATGGCGAAATGGAAGAGTTGAGGTTCTTTGCCCTCGGAGATATCGATCTTACTGAAATTTCTCCACCGATCCGTCCGGTGTTTGTCGAGCTTTTAAAAAGGTTCAACTGTAGATTCGCACCAGGCTGTTGAGCTTGCCCTTTTTGCTTGTTCCGAGTTCCTCGGAGTATTCGAATTTTCCGAGCCCGCGGACGGACAGGATATCTCCGGGCTTTAAGTCCTTGGCGTTCTCCGTGCACTCGCGGCCGTTTAGGTACACCAGCCCCGCCTGGAACTTTGAAACGGAATCGTTTCTTGAAATATTGTAAACTTTTGCGATCACCGCATCCGCCCTTGCAGAAGACAGCAGGATCACCTTGTCTTCGAGAGTGGGTGCGGTGAGTTCTTTCGTATCGTTCGTTTTTGATACTTTCACGGAAGTGTGCTTTATCCGGGTAAGATTTTCGATTATATAATCGGCAATCTCTTCCCTGCAGAACACACAGGCCCTGTTTCCCTTTACGAAGATATCACCAAGAACTTCCCGCTTGATACCGAGATTCATCAAAGCACCCAGAAAATCCCGGTGATTCAGATCATCGGAAAATTTGGCCGCCACAGGCTCCACGGAGAGGGCGGTTATGGGAAACTCCACATCGTACCCAAGCTCTGCGGGGTTTCCGAATCTTATGATCTTTCGCTCCGCGATCTCACAGCCTCCGAAGAGCTTCGGAGCGGCGAAGGAAAGGTCTCTTTCTTTTTCAAAATAATCGGACAGTTCCGCGGCGGAAAGAAAGTCGGTAAAGGTAAATGTTCCGCTGTTGTAGCTTCGTTCCGCCAGTTCTTTTAATCTCTGAAAATCCGGCATGATATCTTGCGCCCTTTTTATTGTTTTTTTACTTGACGCCCCTCTCGGTTCATGGGGTATAGTTAGAACAGACAGTTTTAATATAGCACCAAACTACGTAAAAAGGGAAAAAAGATGCGGTATGAAGAAAATCGTTACCGGGATCCTGGCCCACGTGGACGCAGGAAAAACTACATTATCGGAGAGTCTTCTGTATGCATCGGGAGCCATCAGAAAAGCCGGCCGTGTGGATACGGGTGACGCTTTTCTTGACTATAACCGCCGGGAACGGGACCGGGGTATCACCATCTACGCCAAGTTTGCCCGCATTCCGCTTAAAGACAAAGAAATAATCCTGGCGGACACACCGGGACATGTGGATTTTTCCGGTGAGATGGAACGCACCCTTAATATATGCGATCAGGCAATCCTTATAATCAGTGCAACCGACGGCATACAGTCCCATACCCGGACTGTGTGGCGCCTTCTTCGCGCACATGATATTCCCACCTTTATTTTTGTGAATAAAACCGACCTTCCGGGACCTTCAAGGGCAGAGACGATCAAAGCCCTGAAAGAGGGCCTGTCTTCGGAGATCGTTGACTTTTCGGAAAGAGACACCGATTCTTTTTACGAGGATATAGCCACCGGGTCGGAGGAACTTTTGGAGCTTTACATGAAGGATGGTTCCGTACCCGATGAGAAAAAATGCGGAGCCGTAAGGGACTGCAGGATTTTCCCTCTTATGTTCGGAAGCGCTCTTAAACAGGAGGGTACCGAAGAGTTTCTGGAGGTCCTTGAAAAATACAGCGTAAACCCGGCGACGCTTTCGGATTTCGGCGCAGTCTGCGTTAAGATCGATAAAGACAAGGGTGGAAACCGCCTTACCCATTTGAAGGTAACAGGCGGAACTTTAAAGGTCAAAGACCTCATTAACGGCGAAAAGATCAACGAGATCCGCCTTTATTCCGGGGAAAAGTACGAGTCCGTGAAGGAGGTTTCCGCCACGGAGATCTGTGCCGTGACGGGACTTAAAAACTCCCGTCAGGGAGACGTTTACGGTTCGGAAACACGGGCTTTCGAAAGCGTCATCGAGCCGGTTCTGGTTTACGCTCTGGAGTTTCCCCGGGGCACCGATAAACAGGTCATGTACCGGAATCTTTGCGAACTGATGGAAGAAGAACCGGGCTTGCAGGTTGAATATAACGAAGAAACAAAGGATATTTTCGTCCATCTCATGGGAGAGGTGCAGACGGAGATCATTGCGGGAGAGATCAAAGACCGCTTCGGCGTTACGGTTTCTTTCGGCACGGGTAAGATCCTGTACAAAGAAACCATAGAAGATACGGTGGAAGGCGTGGGACACTTTGAACCACTGCGTCACTATGCGGAAGTGCATCTCTTGATGGAACCGCTTCCGCGGGGGAAGGGCCTGCAGTTTGAATCCGAGGTTTCCGTTAACGATCTTGCCCTTAACTGGCAGAGACTGGTGCTTACTCATTTGGCGGAGAAAGTCCACAGGGGAGTTCTTACGGGGTCACCAATTACCGATATGAAGATAACTCTGGTGGCAGGCCGCGCGCACCTTAAACATACGGAGGGCGGAGATTTCAGACAGGCTACCTACAGAGCCGTGCGACAGGGCCTTATGCAGGCCGAATCCGTGCTTCTTGAACCCTTTTATTTCTATGAACTGAGAGTACCCGAAAATGCCGTGGGACGGGCCATGACGGATATAGACAGGATGAGCGGGACTGCCACGGTCACGGGAGTTGACAACGGACTTACGGAAATTACGGGGCGGGCTCCCGTATCAACCTTAAACGGGTATGGCGCCGAAGTGGCAGCCTATACCAAGGGTTTGGGCTCTTTGTCGGTGAGTCTTGCCGGGTACGATAAGTGTCACAATACAGAAGAAGTTTTGGAGCGTATCGGGTACGATGCCGCTTCCGACCTGAGAAATCCCTGCGATTCCGTATTTTGCTCCCATGGGTCCGGTGTGGCAGTGCCCTGGGATGAGGTTTTTGAATACATGCACCTTCCGTTGACTCTTGGGGTCAATGCGTCCGGCGATGATACTTACGAACTTCTGCAGGCCGCGCCAACAGAGCGTTCCGAAGCTTTTCTCACGGTTGAAGAAGTTGACAGGATCATAGACAGAGCCGGCAATTCCAACAGGAAAGGGGAAAAGCACGTAAGATCGCGGCAGGATCCCAAGCCCGTGGTTTACAAGGGCTATACCGCCAAAGAAAAGTATCTCCTTATTGACGGCTACAATCTGGTCCATGCCTGGGATGAACTTAAGGATATTTCCGAACGGGACATTAACGCCGCGGCGGGAAGACTTATGGACCTTGTTTCCGATTACAGCGGTATGATGGGGCTTAACACAATCCTTGTTTTTGATGCTTATAAGCTTAAGAACCATCCCACGGAAGAGTTTCTTTATCACAATATACGTGTGGTGTATACTAAAACAGCCGAGACCGCTGACCGAGGCATCGAGCGCTACGCCCATGAAAACGGCCGGAAATTCGATATCGTGGTGGTCACCAGCGACGGTGCGGAGCAGATAATCATAAGGGGCGGCGGATGTACCCTCCAGTCCTGCAGAGAGTTTGTGAAGGACTATGAAACCCGCAAAAAGAACCTTCCGGAAACAAAGCTTCCCGAAGGAGTCAGGATACACAGGGACTAAAGCCTGCGAATTGCAGGGTCCCGCAGTAAAAATACCGATCACCATCGACCGGAACGAAGGGTAATTTACGGATATGTGGCTTTGGATCATAGCGACATTTGTTGCTTTTTTTGTAAAGGGTCTTTGCGGATTCGCAAACACCCTCGTGTTTACATCGATAATGGGCTTCGGAACAAACAACGTGGACATTTCTCCCGTTGAGTTGTTCTTGGGATACCCCGCAAACATGATACTGACCTTTAAAAACAGAAAGAAACTGAACCCGAAAGTATACATTCCGCTGGCTCTTCTGGTGCTGGCGGGCTGCATTCCGGGAGCGTTTCTTCTGAAAAACGCGGACACCGGGATCGTCAAAATCGTTTTCGGCGTTGTCGTGATTCTCGTTGGCGTCGAGATCCTTCTTCGCGAAGCGGGAAAGCTTAAGATAAAGGAGTCTAAACTTCTTCTTGCTGTCATCGGCGTGCTTTCGGGAGTCCTTTGCGGACTTTTCGGCGTGGGAGCCCTGCTTGCCGCCTATCTCGGAAGAGTGACGAAAACGGGAGATGAGTTTAAGGCCAACATAAGTGCCGTGTTTATTGTTGAAAACACCTTCAGGATAATCCTTTACAGTGTCATGGGGATAATCACCCTTGCTTCGTTAAAACAGGCACTGATGCTCATGCCCGTGGTCCTGGCGGGGCTGTTTGCGGGCATGTTCGGCAGCAGGTTTTTGAATGAGAAGGCGGCAAAGAGACTTGTTATTATCCTCTTGATTGTTTCGGGAATAGCACTTATAGTGTTGAACGGAAAATAAAACTTTGGAGAGATTTAAGTGAGTAAGAAGATACTGATCATAAATACCGGCGGCACACTGTCGTCCGTCATGAAGGAAAGCGGCTTAAAACCCGGTCTTTCGATAAACGACATGCAGAAGGAACTTAGGATAGTTTCGGGCGACATCGACATAGAGATCGAAGATTTCTGTTCATTGGACAGCGCCAATATATTTCCGGAGGACTGGAGCGCCCTTGCAAAGCGCATAAGCGACGTGAGAAACGGGTACGACGGCATCGTGGTGATCCACGGCACAGATACCCTGGCCTACACATCCTCCATGCTTTCCTTTATGCTTAGAAACATCAACATTCCTGTTGTTATCACAGGTTCCCAGCTTTCCATCACCAATCCCGTGGCGGATGCCATGGAGAACTGCAGATGCGCCATCCACATGGCAGCAAGCAAGATCCCGGGTGTATTTGTTGCCTTTAATCGGAAGGTAATGCTCGGGTGCCGCGTTTCAAAGGTACGTTCTTTGAGTTTTGATGCCTTTGACAGCATTAATTATCCCAATATTGCGGAGATCAGCTCCCTCGGTATGCGCATCGACAAAGAAGCGGTTCCCGAAAGAAGCGGGATCTTCAAACCCGCCATTGCTTATTCCGACAAGGTCTGCATGATAAAGATGTTTCCGGGCATTCACAGGGATGTGCTTGAATTCCTGGCGGAGCGGGGATATAAGGGCCTTTACATCGAGGCTTACGGGATCGGCGGCATGCCATTCCTTAAGCATGATTTCATCGGAACCCTGGAGACTCTCATCAAGGGCGGCATGACCGTGGCTGTCGGAACACAGTGCATTTATGAAGGTTCCAAGATGGACGTATACGAAACCGGAAAGAGAGCTCTTGAAATAGGGGTTTTGGAGGCTCACGACATGACCTGCGAAGCGGCCCTTACGAAGCTTATGTGGATCCTTGGCATGACAAGCGATTCTTCGGAGATCCGGGACTATTACGCCATGAACGTGGCGGGAGAAGTCCGCTCGAATTTGTAGAAGTTGGCCTGAAGTCAGCCTGAAGTCGGCCTGAAGCCTGCCTGAATCCGGCCCGGAGGCGCCCTGCCTGCCTTGCCCGCGACATAGCTTACGGGGGATAAATATTGACATTTTCGTCCGCGGCTGATATACTCCCAATCGTAATATAAATCTTAAAGAAAGCGAGGTTTTTCTCAATGACTGTGAAGAGAACAGAGATTGTAACTGCATACGGAATGAAGACCTCGGTTTCAGTATTCTGATTAAATACTTTTAATACGTACTTTTGACCGCGGTTTGTTTGCCGCGGTTTTTCTTTTGTATGGATTTCCCGGAGCCCGAAACGGCTTCCCGGGTCCTAAACTCATTCACGAAATTCATCGTCTTCATTTCCGCAAACATGCTTAAACACAGGGCTTACGGGTATACTTGACTTAATTGGTCAACACTCGCCCTTCAGCCCCAGATGACACCTTTACACGCCTCGGCGGCACAGTCACGCCCGGGCACCAAACACCAAAACTAAGAGGAAAAAACGAAAACGATGAACACTATCATTGATCAAACCACCTGCTCCATGAGGGCAAACGAAAAGACCGGCCGCATATCCGCCGTCAGAAAGAATATTTTTACAGTGAGATTTGAGGGCCGCGATTACCCGGCAAAACTATCCAGGCGCTTTTATGATGATGAGAGCGCCGACTTCCCCGTAGTGGGAGATTACGTTATTTTCAGACCCGGCGAGAGCGGAGAATCCCTGATAAATTCAAGGCTTGAGCGCAATAACCTACTTTGTCGACCGGACCAGTCAAAAACAGGTGTTATGCAATACATGGTCGCCAATGTCGACTATGTTTTCATTGTAACCTCCCTTAACGAGGACTACAGCTACAACAGAATAGCCCGGTATGTGAGCATTGTTCTTACCTGCAAAGCAACACCGGTGGTGATCCTCACAAAATGCGATCTTTGCACCAACCCCGGACGCTTCGCAAGAGAGGTCGAATCAATTGCCGAGGGCGTAAGGGTCCACACGATCTCTGCTTTGTACGGCATTGGACTCGATGAACTGGATGAATACCTTAAAGCGGGTACCACCATCTGCTTCATGGGGTCTTCGGGAGCGGGAAAATCCACCCTTTTAAATGCCATTACCGGGGAAGAAATCATGAAGACCGGCGAGGTGAGAGAATCGGACTCCACGGGAAAACATACCACCACCCACAGGCAGCTGATCGAACTTGAAAACGGGGTTTCCATCATCGATACCCCCGGCATGAGAGAGGTGGGCATGGCCTCAAACGAAGAAGGACTCGACAACACCTTTTCGGATATAAAACGTCTTGAATCCATGTGCAGGTTCAGCGACTGCAGGCACGAAACCGAGCCCGGGTGCGCTGTAAAAGCCGCAATCGAGCGGGGTGAGCTTACGAAAGAAAGACTCATGCTTTATAGGAATCTGAATGCCGAAAACGTCAGAAATTACGCCAAGAAAAAAGCAATTTCCAAGTGGGTCCATGAAAGAGAAAAATTCAGAAAAAATAATGAGCGCTTTTAATTTTGCGTTTACAAAAGGGTGATACCATCACTGTTAGTGCGAATGTATGTCTGAAGGGGAGTACAAATTATCTTAGGAGGTTCTTTTTATGGCTCAACTGGTATTTACTAACGACAACTGCGTAGGCTGTAACAAATGTATCTCTGTCTGCAGTTGCATGGGTGCATGCGTATCCGAAGCACCCGATGAAAACGGTGCATCCCGTATCAATGTGGACGGTAACAGATGTATCGCCTGCGGAGCATGCTTTGATGTTTGCGAACACGGGGCGCGGGAATATATGGACGATACGGAGCGTTTCTTTGCCGACCTTGCAAGAGGAGAGAAAATCTCCATAATCATCGCTCCCGCCTTTAAAGCCGATTACCCCGGAGAGTATGAAAGAGTACTCGGAGCCCTGAAAGCCTGCGGCGTAAAGCACATGATAAGCGTTTCCTTCGGTGCGGACATCACCACTTGGGGATACATAAATTATATCGTAAAGCATAATTTCATGGGCGGCATTTCCCAGCCCTGTCCCGCGGTTGTGGGCTATATAGAGCGCTATCTTCCGGAACTTCTTCCGAAGCTCTTCCCCGTACAAAGTCCCATGATGTGCACGGCCATCTATGCGAAAAAGGAAATGAAGATCACGGATAAGCTTGCCTTCATCAGCCCCTGTATTGCGAAAAAATCCGAGATCGACGACCCCAACAATCACGGTTACATTTCCTATAACGTGACCTTCAATCATCTGATGAAGTACGTAAAAGAGCATAATCTTAAGGGAACTCCCTATACGGACGAGCTTGAATACGGCTTGGGCTCCATCTACCCTATGCCCGGCGGCCTGAAAGAAAACGTATACTGGCTCCTCGGNNATCCGCCAGATCGAGGGCGAAAAGCGCATGTATCACTTCCTGAAGGAAAACAAGGATCGCATCAGAAACAGCAAGACTCCCTTCCTGTTCATCGATGCCCTTAACTGCGAAAGCGGATGTATCGCAGGAACCGGAACGGACCCCGCCATCACGGATACGGACGATCCTCTGTACGCACTTCACAAGATCCAGGAAAGCGTAAAGAAGGATTCAAAGAAGTCCGCCTGGTCAAGAAATCTTACTCCCAAGCAGCGTCTGGATGCTTTGAACAAGCAGTTTGCGGGCTTGAGACTTGAAGACTATTTAAGAAAATATACGGACCGTTCCGCCGGCTGTCAGGTCAAGACTCCTTCGGATGCCGAGCTTAACAGGATCTTTGATTCCATGCACAAGACCACCGCAGAGTCCAGAAAGATCAACTGTTCCTG
>DBVS01000117.1:10131-10520 GCA_002308235.1 Lachnospiraceae bacterium UBA1258 | reverse complement strand
CGCATGGCTACCGCCATCTACAACGGCTTCAATCACAAAGAAAACTGTGTTCATTACCTTAAAGATCTGGTCGAGATCGAGAAGACCGAGGCACAGAGCCTGGTAGATCATGAAAAGGACGCTCTCGAACAACAGAGAAGCGATATTATGCGTACGGTTGACGACATCAACGAACATTTCGCAACTTTGAGCGAATCCGTGGGTGAGATGATCAAGGGAAATACCGGCAATGCGGAAGAAAGCATGGCAATTTCCACCGACATGGGCAGCGTGTCCGATTTCTGCGAGAAGTTAAACAAATCCATCGAGCAGATCATGTACTACTTAAAGGAACTTTCGGATAACAATGCAAGAGTCGTTGATATCGCAGAGCAGACAAACCTCCTTGC
>DBVS01000117.1:0-10125 GCA_002308235.1 Lachnospiraceae bacterium UBA1258 | reverse complement strand
GCCGGAGAAGCGGGCAGAGGCTTCGCGGTTGTCGCAAACGAAATAAACAGCCTTGCTTCGGATTCGAAGGAAACTTCCGAACAGAGCAGCAGAGCGGATCAGAGTATCCGCAATGCGGTTGAAGGAATCGCAAAAGAAACCAAGGAACTTCTTGAAGTTGTTGAAAACGTAAACGGCAGGATCCAGAACCTGGCGGCTTCCAGTGAAGAGATCTCCGCATCCACCACCATCGTTTCGGAAGCTGTGGAAAAAGTTAAAAACGAACTGGAAGTTCTTGTAAAAAGGGGATAGAATGATTTTTGTGAAAAGGGGCTAAGGAAAACATGGAGGTTTTAATTCAATGAGCGGTACATCACAAAGTCGTTTCGGAGCAAAACAGATTGCAATAACAGCCCTTCTGCTGGCCATCTGCATTGTAAGTCAGCTGTTTAAGAACTTAAGCATGTTTATAACGGGGCCCATAATAAATGCCTGTATAGCGCTTACGGTGCTGACGGTAAACCTGCCCTGTGCCATCGTATTATCTGTAATAACACCCGTTACTGCATACTTTATAGCAGGCTCACCCATCATGCAGGCCCTTCCCGGGATGCTCCTTCTTATCATGGGAGGAAACATTATCCTGGCGGTGGGCACGCAGTTCCTTTTAAAGAAAGATTTCCTTAAGGGACCCAAGGCATTTATGAAGCCTTTGCTTATCATTTATGCGGCATTGACGGCACTGGCAAAGGGACTTTTCATGGGAGCAACGATTTCCCAGTGGCTGCTTCCCACGTACCTTGCAAGCGCGCTTCCCAAGGTTCTTGGGGCAGACGATCCGAGACTTCAGAAGATCCCGGGACTTATGAAAGTGGCGCAGGCCAACTTTTCCGTAAACCAGATAATCACCGCACTCATCGGAATGGGACTTCTCTTTGTCCTGTGGCCGGCGGTCATAAGAGTGGCTGACGGAAGAGAAAAGTAGTTCTGCAGACCCATCCCTTTTGTTGACTGAGGGTCGGAATTATAGTAAATTAGTATGTGAACGGAGGAATTCCGTTCACATATTTTTTAGGAGGTAATTATTATGCATCTTTTCGGAGAATTGTGGGAACTTCTTGTTACACTTGCGGTAGGTGGCCTTTCGGGATGGCTTGCGGGCTATTTTATGAAGACCAAGTACAGCATGGTCATTAATATCGTTATCGGTCTTATCGGAGGTTTCCTTGGTAAACTCATCATGGGCATTCTCGGACTCGGCGGCCCCACCAACATCATCGGAAGCATTATCGTGGCCGTATGCGGATCCTGCCTTCTTATCTGGCTTGTCAGAAAGATTGCCGGAAAATAAAGTAAGGAGTTTCTGATCCGAACATGTCGAAATATACAACTGATTACGACAATTTGTTAAAGGCCGTAACGGGCATTACGGAGGGCGTTCCGTATGTTACGGCAAATCTTGCCAACACCTCCGCGGTGATCTACGGGGGACTTAAAGATGTCAGCTGGGCAGGTTTTTATCTTTTGGAAGGAGACAAGCTCGTTCTCGGGCCATTCCAAGGTAAGCCCGCATGTATCGTGATTCCCATGGAAAGGGGAGTATGCGGCACCGCAGCCCTTAAAGATGAAACGCAGCTTGTGCCGGATGTGGATGCTTTTCCCGGTCACATTGCCTGCGACAGTGCGTCCAGGTCGGAAATCGTGGTTCCCATTCACAGAGACGGGAAAGTCATCGGGGTCTTAGACCTTGACAGCACCGTTTCCGCCCGCTTTGAAGAGGAGGACCGTGCAGGCCTTGAGGCCATTGTTTCATACCTTGAGAAGACGCTGAACTTTTAATACGGGTAAGATATTGATACAGATTTAAAACATCGGCAAATTATCACGGTTTTCGTGGAGTTTTGCCGATGTTTTTTTGCCTTTCTTTGTAAATATGACGAAAGAATACCTGTAAATCTTGTGCAATCTGTCAATATAACTAAAACACAACAAGCATTATTTTTACCTCAGGCAAAAGATGTACAAAAAAGTGCTTTAAAAATGTGATTTCATGTACAAAAAGTAAAAAAGATGCTTGATGAAGTAAAAGAATTCCATTCACACCTGTAAAAATGTTTTTTATACTTCAGTTAGAAATTAAAAAATAATTAATTTCGACCGATGCGGGTTGTCCGCACGGAAAAATCTTGAGGAGGATGTATTATGAAAATCAAAAGAATGCTTGCCCTCGTTCTTGCTGCAGTTATGATGTTTTCACTCATCGGATGTAGCGCGAAGAACGGCTCCGGCAAAAAGATCAAGCTCACCATGTGGTGTATCGCTACAGAAGGTGACTCAAACCGCGGTGCCTATGAGAAGGCTATCGACGAGTTAAAGAAAACCATGCCCAACATCGAACTTGAGTGGGAAGCAATCGAAAACGAAACCTACAAGACCAAGATCAAATCCGCTATGGCAGCAAACGAATTACCCGATATCTTCTTTACATGGTCGGGCGCATTCCTTGGCGACTTCGTAGCTGAGAACAAGGTATACTGCCTCAAGGATGCTCTTTCCAAGTACAACGACTTACCCGCTTCTATGCTTGGTAACGTTACATACGCTGACGGAAAGCCTTACGGCGTTCCTACAACCATGAACGTTGTAGCACTTTTCGCTAACATGGATCTTCTCGGACAGGTTGGTTACACTGAAGTTCCCGCTACCTATGATGAATTCATTGATTGCTGCGACAAGCTCGTTGCAAAGGGAATCACCCCCATCGCCGTATCCGGTTCCGAGACCTGGTGCGTAACCGAGTGGCTTGAGCCCATGATCGAAAAGACCATCGGTGCAGACGCTCTTAACGATATCTTCCGTAACGGTGCAACCTTCGACAACGCAGGTGTAAAGAGTGCAGTTGATGCTCTTCAGTCCATGATCAAGAAGGGTTACTTCGCAGCAGAAGGCGCTTCCCTTAAGAACGACGACGTTAGAGATAACTTCGCAATGGGCAAGTACGCATTCTACCAGAACGGTACCTGGAACTGCGCAAACTTCGCAGATCAGGAGAAGTTCCCCGGCTTCATCGACAAGTGCCGCGTAACCGAGTTCCCTGTAATCGATTCCACAAATGCTAAGCTCGGACAGCTTATCGGCGGACCCTCCGATACCCTCGCTGTATCCGCTTCTTCCAAGCATGCTAAGGAAGCTGCTGAATACTGTGTAGCACTCGGCAGAGAGATTTCTCATTACGGATACCTTTCGGGCGCAGGACTTCCCGCTTGGACTCCTACCTACGAAGCAAACGACATCAACGCTCTTACCAAGGCTGTTGCTGAGATCTGTAACAAGGCTAACGCATACGTTCTTTTCGGTGATACCGCAATGGGCGGCTCCGACAAGGACAACTACCTTGAATATGTTGGTAAGGTATACGCAAGTGAAGTTGACGGCGCAGGCTTTACCTCTGGCTTAAAGAAAGCAGTAAGATAATCAGTCAGATATCTTAAAGGCTTTAAAGTAAAGTAAGACTTACGGCCTTCCCGTATCTCCGATGGGGATGGGAAGGCCGTATTTTTGAAAAAGCAACACAGTTACTCCGGAAGGAAATCGTTATGTACAGAAAAAACCAAAAGCTGACGGTATTCTTATTTTTACTCCCCTCGCTTTTACTTTTCTTCGGAATATTGATCTGGCCCATTATTCAATCGGTTCATCACAGCTTTTATGAATATCCCGCATTTAACAGAGCGGGACAGTTCGTAGGCTTTGGCAATTACGTAAAATTATTCTCTGAATTATATGACTTCGGCCTGGCGATCAAAAACGCTCTGATCCTTGCGGCCCTGTCCGTATTTATTCAGTTACCCCTTTCACTGGGCTTGGCACTTATGCTCGGTAAAGGCATTAAAGGCGAACGCTTCTATCTCTCGGTGTACTTCATGCCCGTGCTTATTTCCGCGGTTGTTATCGGTATGCTGTGGGAGAAAATATATAATCCTCTTTACGGTCTTTTGACCAAGAGCTTTGAATTCTTCGGATGGGCGGATGTGCTTCCCGCAGCCGGCGTTTTGGGCGACAAGAAAACGGCGCTGATGGCGGTATTCATTCCGACGATCTGGCAGTATGTAGGCTATCACATGCTTCTTATGTATGCAGGCGTTAAGGGCGTTTCCTCCGAGCTTCGCGAAGCAGCCAAGCTTGACGGCGCTACGGACGGACAGGTTAACCGTTATGTGGTTATCCCCTGTATCAAACCCATCATCCAAGTAAGCATCATTTTCGCGATCACCGGTTCCCTTAAGTCCTACGACCTTATCAAGGTATTTGCCGGAGACGCATATAACTGTCCATATAAGGTTCCAAGCCTTATGCTTGTCAGGTACGCATTCAACAATGCGGGCGGTGTGGCGAGTGCCATTGCGGTAATGCTGATCATCATGTGCTTTGGCTTCGCGCTTCTCATCAACTGGCTGTTTAAAGAAAGGAATCCATATGGCGCAAAATAATATGAGTAGTTTTAATCCTGATTTATACAGCGTAAAGAAAACGAACAAATTTGTTCAGGCTCTTATTTATTTCGGACTTATCATTTGGCTTATAATCGATATTTTTCCGCTATATTACCTCTTAACATTTTCTCTTAAGAGTTCGGAAGAAATCATCGGAACCAACGTAATCGGTCTTCCGAAAAAGTGGTTATGGTCAAACTTCACCAGAGTATTCGAACTGGGAAAGAAAACGGGCCCCAACAAGATCCGCCATTTCTTTGCCAACGGCGGTCTTGAAAAGTGCTTTACCAACAGTGTGTTTATAGCTGCGGTCACCATAGTGATTACGCTCCTTGCGGCTCTTATGGCGACTTACGCGTTAACCAGGATCGTCTGGAAGGGACAGAAGCTTTTAAACAGCACTTTCATGCTGGGTATTACGATTCCCATGCACGTTGCGCTTTATCCTTTGTATGCTTCCTTCAGTAAAATCGGCATGTTAAGGACTTACACGGCTTTGATAATTCCCTACGTGGCATTTTCTTTGTCCATGGCGATAATGGTATGTACGGGCTTTATGAACGACATACCGAAGGAACTGGACGAATCCGCCTGCATAGACGGGTGCGGCCTTTGGAGAACCTTCTTTGCGATCATCGTGCCTTTAATGAAACCTGCACTTGCGACCATGGGTATATACATTTTCTTGCAGTGCTGGAACGAGTTCATGTTTGCCAGCGTATTTGCAAACGAGGCACACTACACGCTTCCTGTTTTCGTGGCAAACCTGAAAGGAAGCAACTTAACCGACTGGGGGCTTGTGGGAGCGGGACTTGTGCTTGCCACCTTCCCCATGCTTGTGGCTTACGTCTTCATGAGCAGACGTATCCAGGAAAGCTTCATGGTCGGCGCGGTAAAGGGCTAATAACGGTCTTCTTCATCATAAATTTTTCCTATCAAGTGGGAGATTGTCTTATGGACAATCTCTCATTTGTATTTACGCAAAAAGAATGGTAAAATCAATTCTTGGGGAGGTTTGAGGTATGGCTGTCAAAAAAGACAAAAAAGAACCCATAAGCAGCAGGCTGTCGGTTGTGACCGGCATGAGACTCATTATGTTTTTCCTGATTCTTGTGCTTTCGGTTTCTTTTTTGTTTTCTGTTTTCTGGATAGTTCAACGCGAACGTAAAAATTCTGCGGTCAGAGAGGCCGAAAACACCATCAGATCCCTGGAGGACAGTATCAGTGCGGAGATCAAGAGAAATAAAGAACTTTCGCGTCTTGTCATGATTGACGGGGAGGTGGTGCGGTTTCTTCGTTCCCCTTCGGATGAGATAGAGATAGGTATGATCGACAATACCCGATACAGCATTCTTGCGATCTTAAACGTTACGACGCTGGTGGATTCCGTGTTTATTTTCCGAGACGACGGGCAGTTCCTGAACACCAGCCGTGACAGATATTCCCTGAATTTCGACCGTATGGGGGAAGAAAGCTGGCAGGTGCCGATCCTTAAAGAAAAGGGCGGCGCCATAGTCATGGTGAATGCCGGCGGCGCCATATTTAAGGTCAAGGGCCGTCCGCTGGTTACCATCGGGCGTGTTATTTACGATATAAGTACCCAGCAAAAGACCGGAATGCTTTTTATGAATGTGTCTGCGTCACTTCTTGACGGAAAGATCGATGCCATCACCAACGGCCGGCTTGCCATTTTCGGTAAGGATATGACCTACATTTCGGGAGACACGACATTAAAGAATTACGTGGATCCTGCGGAATGCACCACAGCCACCGATTACAAGATAATAACCGACGCAAAGAAACGGTATGTCCTAACCTACAAGTTAGCCTCGGACATGCCCATGATCCTTGCATGTGCGGTTGAGATCGGCAACGGATTTGTCATGTATGAAACGATCTACGTGCTTCTCATGCTGATACTGATCTTCGGTGCTTCCATAGCCATCGCGGGCGGATATATTTCAAAAAATATCACCACTCCCATTTATGAGCTGACAACCGCCCTGGAGCATTCCCGTGAGGCGGGACGTCTTGAAAACATCGACCTTAAGATTCCTGACAATGAGGTGGGACTTCTGAAAGACTCCTACAACGGCATGGTCGAGCGCGTAAACGTGCTTTATGAAAAGGATATAGAAAACGAACAGGTCATAAGACGGGCGGAAATGCGAGTCCTGCAGGAGCAGATCAAACCTCACTTTCTTTATAATTCCCTTGAGACCATCGGCTATATGGCCATGGATGCGGGGGCCGAGAATGTTTATTCTGCGCTTGAGACTCTGGGAAGCTTCTACAGAAACTTCCTAAGTAAGGGAGACAGGGAGATTCCCTTCGGAAGAGAGATCAACATCGTCAAGGATTATCTTTCGCTTCAGAAGCTCAGGTACGGCGACATAATCGAAGACGAATACGACATCGGAGAGGGCACCGAGGAGTGCATCATCCCGAAACTCATTCTTCAGCCTATCGTGGAAAACAGTATCTACCACGGTATCCGGATGAAGGGCGAGGGCGGTGTCATTGCAATAAGGAGCAGGATTGAAGGAAACTTTCTTCATATATATATTAAAGATACGGGTATAGGTATGTCGCAGGAGAAGATCGATGCAATCCTGAACCCGGAGAGACCCGCTGAACCTGAAGAAGGGCCCGAATCCGAAAGCTTCGGACTGTGGGGAACGGTTGAGAGGATCAGATACTGGTCCGGAATGACCGATGTAGTCAAAATACGAAGCGAGCTTGGTGAATACACGGAAATCGAATTTATCATTCCCGAAAAGAGAGAAGTCAAATGAGCGCAAAGTACAGAGTAATGATAATTGACGACGAGCAGTCGGCGAGGAATCTTTTGAAGGGTTCCATAAACTGGGATTCCCTGGATATGGGAGTCGTAGGGGAAGCTGCCAGCGGTATCGAGGCCATCAACGTGATCGACGAGCTGCATCCCGATATAGTTTTTGTGGACATTTCCATGCCCTTTATGGACGGGATCGAATTTACGGAGGTTGCCACCGCCAGATATCCTCATCTGGTGATCATCATCATGACGGCCATCGACAAGTTCGAGTATGCCAGAAAGTGCGTAAGCCTTCCCGTGTTCGAATATATGCTTAAACCCATGGTGCGTTCCGAGATCACGGAAGTGCTTGTTAAGGTAAAGAAACGTCTTGATACCACAGGCGGAGCCCAGAGCGATTTCGGAAAATCCGACGAGGATGATTATCCCGGACAGGAGCCAAGCTCCATGGAGCAGATCAAGCGCTACATCGAAGCCAATTACACGGATTCGAAGCTGAATCTTGCTTTTGCCGCCCAGCAGTTCGGTTTCAGCGCCAGCTACTTAAGCCGCCGTTTTAAGCAGGATACCGGCAAAAATTTTGTCGAGTACCTAACGGAATGCCGCATGAAGAAAGCAATCCAACTTGCCGAGCACGGGACCAAGATGTTTCGTACCTCTGCGGAGGTGGGGATCCCCGACCCCAATTACTTCGGAAGATGCTTTAAAAAGCACACGGGAATGAGCTATTCCGACTATGTTTCGGAGCATGAGATCAAGTCCTGAAACGAAAAAGAATAAAAAAATTAAAAAAATGTTAAAAAAGTGAACCCTTTTCTTTTTAATAGGAGTCTTATATAATGTGAAAGTCGAAATAGGGGGAATTTGCCCTTTTCGATTAAAGTGAATATATCGGAGTAGGAACGCCCGATTTACCTGAGCCTACATCAGACAGAATTCCTGAACTGTTTGGTAAGGCTCATTTTTATTTAC
This sequence comes from Lachnospiraceae bacterium UBA1258, assembly GCA_002308235.1. Taxonomy (GTDB): domain Bacteria; phylum Bacillota; class Clostridia; order Lachnospirales; family Lachnospiraceae; genus UBA1258. The sequence continues at coordinate 1,884 of DBVS01000117.1, read as the reverse complement.
ATTCTTGTTTATCTTGAAATCAAAAATAGTCTGTTCGATTTTTCATTATTCATAATTCATAGTATCAGTTTCTGAAGTAATTCACGGTAGTACGAGGAGGAGAAATGAAAAACTTCAAGACACACAAACTTAGAAGAGCGGCAGCTTTCCTGATGAGCATGGTCCTCTCTTTTACGACGCTTGCAAGTGACGCATCATTGCTCAGCGCATATGCGGCAACACCCACTGCGAACGTCAAACCATCCGTTACCAATACAACGGGTAAAGCGGATGTTTCGGTTACGAAAAGTGCCGTAGTTGACGGCAAGGGGAACGTAACCATTACTTTCGATGTGGAAAACAAGTCCACCACACAGACTGTTGTAACCAGTACGGCTACTGAGGTTGTTTTTGTAATGGACTTGTCCGGCAGTATGCGTGAAAGCAGCAAGGAATCCAATGCGCGTGCAGCAGCGAAGCAGTTTGCTGCCAGATTGCTGGACACATCGGAAAACGGCATTAACAAGGACCACAATATTAAGGTCGGTTTCGTTGGCTTTAACGACGGAGCGACCGGTTATGCGCTTACCGATTCTTTGACACAGGCCAATGCCAATATAGACAAGCTGGTAGCAGAGTACGATACCGGCACCAACCTTCAGGCCGGTATTCATACGGCTCGCAGCCTGTTCTCAAATACCGACAGTAAGAAGATCATGATCGTTCTTTCAGATGGTCAGGCTACTTATTCTTATAAGCCTACTCACATGAGCAATACTCAGATAACTCTGCCGGATGGCTCTGTTACCAGCTGGATCGATACATTTGATTACGGCACCACAAAGGGTAATGGTATAGGTTACAACTATAACGGATGGACTTATCTGTATTCTCCGTCACACAGAAGTTTGAAAATTGAAAAGGAGTTTGGCCTTTGGATTTGGGATAGGTATTATGTGACGCTTAACGGAATGGAGCTAGAATCATACTATAAAGCCGACGGAAGTTACGTGGATGTTCCTGAAGACAAAGGCAGATATATCGAAGTTTACGGCGATGCACTGGATGATCACGGCCTTCCCGCAATTTCCGAAGCTCAGTTGGCTAAGAACAGCGGTGTTGAGATTTTCTCAATTTCCTACGGCGTAGCTGAGAATGAACAATCAAACGCATCTTACGTATTAAAGAACGTTGCTTCTACCGCTGATAAATACAAAACTTCCAATGCGGCTGCAGCAAACCTGAACGCCGTTGTCGGCGCTATAACAAAAGAAGTTGAGCACTCCATCGAACTTGCCCGCGGTACCAAGATCGTCGATCAGTTACCTTCTTATATAACGATCATCGATGCTTCCGCACAGAGCAAGGAAAACGGAAAGACCACCGATGCTCCTCTCTTTACGGCAGGTGCTTCTTCCATCGAATGGTCTCTCGGCGAAGCAAAGAAAGCAACTCTTACCATCAGTGCCAAGGTCGACATCGCAGCAGCTGTTGCTGCCAACGGCCTTACCATGGAAGACTTCAAGAATGGTAAAGAGATTAAGTTAAATGATTCCGTTACCATTACCTATAAAGATAAAGACGGTAACAACAAGACCGATACTTCCATTTCCGGCGCGAACGTTCCGGCAGGAATTATCAAGACATACCCTTACAGCATTTCCTATACACTTGACGGAGCAGCGGTTGCTTCTCTTCCCGCTGTGAGCGGATACGCTTTTGAGGGACAGAGCATTAACATTCCGATCCCTGTCGGAAACTACAAGACTCCCGTCGTTAAGCGCGGCAATACCGCCATCAGCGCAAGCGAGGACGGAAACTACTATTTTGCTGCAGGTACTTCAAACAACAATATCGTTGTAGCACTTAAGACAGCTACCCACACCGTAAGTTTCTACGGCGGCG
>DBVS01000087.1:15186-15330 GCA_002308235.1 Lachnospiraceae bacterium UBA1258 | reverse complement strand
CCTGTTCATGGTGGCTTACAACATGTCAGGCTGGCGCACCTTCGTAAGACTTTGCAAGACTGCACCCAAGTCGGATATTCTGGTACTGGTGCTTACCTTTGTCCTTACGGTGGTATTCGATCTGGTGGTTGCCATCGAGATCGG
>DBVS01000087.1:1347-15125 GCA_002308235.1 Lachnospiraceae bacterium UBA1258 | reverse complement strand
ATGAAAACGATCCCGATTCCATCACCCTTAAGAAGGTTCCGGAGCATACCATGGTATATGAGATCTTGGGCCCCATGTTCTTTGGTGCCGCAGACAAGATTCTTAACATCACGGTATCTTCCGAAATGAATAACCTGGTACTCAGGATGAGAAGCGTGAACGCAGTGGATTCCACAGCCATGAACGCACTTACCTCACTTTGTGAGAGATGCGAAAAAGAAAATGTCCGCCTTATCCTTTCCCATGTAAACGATCAGCCCATGAGCGCCTTTAAGAAGGCCGGGCTTTACGAGAGGATCGGCGGAGAGAATTTCTGCCCCAACATTGATGCGGCTCTCGAAAGAGCAGCTTCGGTTTAAGATTTTAAGCCTACATCAGACATACGATCAGAAATGTGGAGGCTACGGTCATTAAGAGCATGTGGAGCGGGAAGAAAAGATAATAAGCAATCTTTGAAGCCTGATATCCTTTTTTTCCGTTATAAAGACTTGCAAAGATCAAACCGATGATGGCGCCGATCACAGCGGCCACGTGGGAGAAATCCTTTGCAAGGAAGGAAACCGCGAATCTAAAGGAGAAGATCTCCGGCAACAGTTCCGCCTGCCCCGATAAAATGGCAAGGGGAACATAATCAAGAAGGCCGTGGAGTATATGGCCCACAGCAAATACGATCAAGCCGCCTGTCAATATGGCGGCTTTTTTGTTTCTGAAAAAGTAGAAGAAAACGACGAGCATTATCGCAAGACACCCGTAATCACCACGGAAAAATTCCGAAACCGCCATTCCGAGAAGGGTGGTAACAAGCACCAGAAAAACGCCAAGAATCTGCTTTGTGCGATTCTTAGATTCGTCCCCCTGAACAATGAGTCCTTGGTCGATCTTCTGAACGATCATAAGGGTAAAAAGCGCTATAATATAGGACACAAGGACGCTCTGATACAGAGAATTGAAGCCTCCGGACATAAGGTAGTCATAGGCAAATTCCGTCATCAATGCGGCAACGGCCATTCGTATGACATAATATTTTAAGTTTAATGTGTGGGTAAAACCCTCCGCAAGGAGAAGGGTGAGAACGACCAAGGCGGCAGAACCGCCAATCTTAAAGAGGTTGTTGACGGGAATGACATTTCCTATGGGGTGAATGAAGCCCTTTCGTTCAAGATCCATGATAAAGGTAAGCCCGAAGGTTTCGATAAGCATTGCGATGATGGCGATGATCTTTAATCCGGATCCCGGAATACCTTTGTCTGTGTTCATGAAATCCCCCCAAATCTTTGCCGGACTCATTCTCTGTGTACTAATTATATGCCTATTTTGAATAAAAGTATATGCATATTCTTTTTTTCTTCTTCCGACAGGATAAAACGGTTGACACGGATATTGCCGATTCATTAGAGTATAAATAAAAAGGGGGTTTGATCATGGGCGAATTCTATGCACCCTGGTATGATGAGATACCGGAGGGCGATTTCATTTCAAAGGGAGTGACCTACGAATGCGGGACGCTGCTGTCTCTTTTTCACAAGGACAGCTACTCCTATGACGGCATCACCATCTCTTACTACTGGTACGATCCCAGAGAGAACGGGTTTCCCGCTTCAGGGAAATATCCGTTGCTTTCTTTCTTTCACGGTACGAGCAATTCCTTCGTGGGAGATATGTGTATTAATTACACGGGAGCCGAGCGTTATGCTTCGGAGGCCTATCAAAAGACTATGGGCGGTGCCTTTATCCTTGTTCCGATTGCCAATGAGTATACGGGTGACGACGGGCGGGTGCACGGTTATTGGGATACGGTCTATCTTTCCACGGCTCACGAACTGATACTTGATTTTATCGCCAATCGTGCGGAGGGTGTCAGCGCGAATATCCTTCTCGGGAATTCCTCCGGAGCCACCTTTGTGCTCCGTCTCATGGACAGATATATGGATGATTTCGATGTGGTGATACCTGTGGGCAGCAGTGCTCTTCCGGACGATGCGGGGCTTGACAGATACGATGACAAGGGCAAGTGCCTGTTTCTCGCCATCGGCAAGAAGGATGAATTCCATCCCTTCAGGGAGGAAATCGAACCCAGGCTTCCCAGGATCAATCGCATGAAGAAGTGCTTTGTCCTCACTCCCGAGTGGGTGCGTAACGGTGACGGAGGCATCGCTTCCATCAAGGCAGGCATAGAAATGGGGCAACACTGCCTTATGAACGGCGTACAGGCAAATCTGATGTTTGATGACGGTACTCCCATGGACTCAAGGCTTCCCGAAGGCCTGACCGGCTGGATCAGGGATTATCTGAAAAAATAAAGAAAAGGCGGAAAAATATGGAAGAATTCTTCATTGACAGTGACGGAACGAGACTTCACGCAAAGCTTGACAGAGTGGGAGAGGGAAAGAGCCCTCTTTGCATTCTGATCCACGGCTTTACCGGACACATGGAGGAAGATCACATTATCGCGGCACAGAAAGCCATGAACGAAATGGGAGTATCCGTACTCAGAGTGGAAATGTACGGACACGGCGGCAGCGACGGTGAATTCAGGAGACATACCCTTTATAAGTGGGTGACCAATGCTTTGTCCGCGGTTGAATACGCCAAAACACTTGATTTTGTAACGGATCTGTACCTTTCGGGACACTCTCAGGGCGGTCTTTTGACTATGCTGGTGGGCGGAATGTGCGCCGATGACTTTAAGGCCATTATTCCCATGTCACCTGCCTGGATGATACCTGAGGAAGCAAGAAAAGGCACGCTTCTTGGCTTAAAATTTGATGCAAAGCACCTGCCCGAAAAGCTTACATTTGATGACAAAGAACTTTTCGCCGACTATATCCGGGTGGCACAGACTATCCACGTGGAGGATGAGATAGCACGCTACGGGGGTCCTGTATACATCATCCACGGAGATGCGGATGACTGCGTTCCTTTTTCATACGCAAAAAAGGCCCTTAAATTATATAAAAATGCAAAACTTACGCCAATTCACGGTGACGATCATTGCTTTACCAAGCACCTTAATCAAATGTATGATGCCGTGAAGGCCTGTTTTGAAAAATAAAGACTAAAGATCGTTGAAAGGGTAGTATTATTCATGAGCAAAAACGGTAAGACACTTAAGATAACCCTGAATTCTCCGGTGGTCCTTTCCTTTGCGGTGATATGCTTCGGAGCCATGATCCTGAATATATGCACCGGCGGCAAGACCAATCCCCTTCTTTTTATGACGTACCATTCGTCCTTGAAGGACCCTTTAACCTATCTTCGCTTCTTTACCCATGTGATGGGTCACAGCGGCTGGGATCACTATATCGGAAATATGGCGTATATTCTGCTTCTCGGTCCCATGCTCGAAGAAAGATATCGGGGCGCACGCATCGTTGAAGTCATGGCCATCACTGCTCTTGCAACTTCTCTGGTCAACTACATTTTCTTTTGGAATGTGGCGCTTTGCGGAGCCAGCGGAATCGTGTTTGCCTTTATCCTTCTTACCAGTTTTACGGGCTTTAAGAAGGGTGAGATTCCCATAACCGTCATTCTTGTTGCGGTTATCTTTATCGGGCAGCAGGTCTATGAGGGGCTGTTTGTAAACGACAATATTTCCAACCTTTCGCACATCATCGGCGGTATCGTTGGGTCTGTGATGGGTTATATCTTGAACAGAAAATAAGACAGGCTGTTCTTTGTGAACAACCTTAAAAGCGGAGAGTTCCGGATTCGGGGCTCTCTTTTGCTGTAAATACGGCGGCTTCACGGGCAGGTTAAAATTTTATACTAAAATAAAAAAGAAGTAACCGAGGCAATTGAAAAAAGTATACCTTATGTCAAAAATGTAGAATTATTGGAAAAAGAAGATTTTGCTATCATTAATCCATAAAAGGCATGTATTCCGTGCCTTACTCAGAAGGGAGAAGGTATGAAAAAAAGATTTAAGTTTTTATCAGCGGTACTTGCCCTGGTTCTTGCTCTGGGAACGATTTCCGGATGCGGAAGCAACTCGGCAAGCGGCAGTTCGGCCAACTCAGGCTCCTCTGCCCCCGGATCGGCCAACAACGTGGCATCCAATGAGATCAAAGAGATAAAGAAAGTGAATCTGACTATCGGGGCTGTGAGCATAGCTCCCCAGACAGAGCCCATTAACTGGAATGAAACCGAAATATGGCAGTACATCCTTAACTACGTAAAGGACAATTACGGTTACGAAATCACTCCCGAGTGGATTCTGTATGACAAAGAAACCGTTAACCTGATGCTTGTTTCCGGCGAACTTCCCGATATCGTATATTTAAGCGGACAGGAAACCGCAAACACTCTTGTAAATTCCGATTATTTAGTCAACATCAATGATTACAGGGATATGGCTCCCAATATTTTCTCCGATACTTACGAGCAGAGAAACGAAGTTATCATGTCCCTTACCGGCAACAGCGAAAAGCTCTATTTCCTTCCCACGTCCATGGGTGTTGAGAACGTGGACGGCGGCGCCAACCCCGGACGCGGATACACTGTTAACTGGGCATGGTACAAAGAAATTGGCTGCCCCGAGATCAAGAATGACGACGACTATGTGAACATTCTTACACAGATGGTTGCAAACCATCCCACCAACTCCGAAGGCGAAAAAGTATTTGCATACGGTCTTCGCGGAGATTCCTTCGGTTACTGGTTCCAGAGAGCATGCTTTACGTATCCTGCTATGATGAACTACTGGACCTACGACGGATTCCTTTTCATGGACGGATACGACGACAACGTTCTTTATGACGGATATATCAACACTGACAGATCCTGTTACTGGCAGGATATGGAGTTCTGCTGGAAATTAAACCAGAAGGGCGTATTTGATACAGATTCCTTCACTCAGACGAACGATGAGTTCAAAGCAAAGATGAAGACCGGCAGATATGCCGGCTGCTATCGCCCCGTAAACGATCTTTACAACGGACAGAAAGCAAATGATCCCGACACACTTCAGGGATTCCTGGTAGTTCCTTCCACCAACGAAATGCTATTCGGTAACAAGCTCCACCTTGCGGGATACTTCCCCGACAACTACTACGCAGTAGCAAAGAGAGATGCCAAGAATAAGGACAAAGAAGCTGCTTCGGTCGCTCTTTTGGACGCATGGCACAACCTTGACATCCAGAGACTTACCTATGTGGGCTTCGAAGGAAAACACTGGAATTACGTTGATGGCGTTCCTACCATGACTCCCGAATTCCAGGCACTTCGCACCTCAGGTGACGATTCCCTTGCCGTTCTTGGTATCGGCGTCAACAGACTTCAGTTCTGCCAGCCCGCTGAGAAGTGCTCCGACGGCTACGCCATCGACCTTGCTCAGATGAACCTTGCGGACAACTTAAACAAGCTTCAGCAGGATTACTCGGATTATTACAAAGTCAGCGTACCCGGACTTGCCATCAAGAAACTTGTGGATGAAGGAAAGATCATCGACCACACGGTCAACTATTCTCAGACCGTAGCCATCGCACGTGAAGAGATGCCTTCGGATATTTCCAGAATCCTTACCAAGTGTAATGAACTTTATTACAACAACATGTCAAAGCTCATCACGGCTCCTACCTGGGATGACTTCAAGAAGATTCAGAAGGATATGATAGATACCGTAAAGAGCTACGGCGAGCAGGAAGCATGGGAGTGGTGCTCCAAGAACCACGAAAATGCAAGAAAGGTCATTAAGCCCATTTACGAAGAATATCTTGCACAGTACAAAGCAACAAAGAAATCCAAATAAAAATGTTTAACCAAACGGACCGTCGGGTGAGCGGATCACCCGGCGGTCTGTGATAAAGTAAGGCGGAGAACAGTTATGTCAGCAAAGATCAAGACCCGAAAGAAGATAAGCAAATACCAGTGGAAGCTGTTGCTTTTGACGGCACCTTTTATAGTCTATTTTGCCATGTTCCACTATGTTCCTTTGTTCGGATGGGTCATTTCGTTTTTCGATTACAGAGTCGGCAGAGGTCTTACCCCGGATAAATTCGTGGGACTCAAGTATTTTAAGAATATATTCACCGACAGGGACATCCTTGGAAGCCTTAAAAACACACTTGTCTTTTCCGCTTTGAATTACATTCTGTATCCGCTTCCCATGATCATTGCCATTCTTTTCGGTGAAATGACAAACAAGTGGTTCCGAAAGACCGCCCAGATAGTGACCACGATTCCTCACTTCATAGGCTGGGTCATCGTTTATTCCCTTGCATACGCCATTTTCTCAAGCGAAGGTCTTTTCAACGAGACCATGATAGCTCTTGGACTTGAAAAGAGGACCAACCTCCTGACGAATCTTGACGCGGTTTATGTATTCCAGACCATCGTGGCCCAATGGAAGGGTATAGGATGGAGCGCCATCATCTATATAGCCGCCATGGCGGGCATCGATCAGGAGTTGTACGAAGCGGCGGCCATCGACGGAGCGGGCAGAGTGGCAAAGACCATGCACATTACCATTCCGATGCTTATGCCTACGTTGATAACGCTCATGATTATCGGTATCGGAAGATTCATCAATACCGGATACGAGCACTATCTTGCATTTAAGAACCCCATAGTAGCCGAAAGGCTGGAGGTATTGGACCTGTACATTTACAGAATGGGTCTGCAGTTAGGGGATTATTCCTACGCAACCGCCGTGGGAATCCTTAAGTCCATTATCAGTATCATCATGGTATTCAGTGTAAATGCGCTGGCTAAAAAGGTTAGAGGAAATTCGGTGCTGTAATATGAGAAAAATTAAAATTTCGAGATTGGTATTTAATATATTCAACTACACGTTCTTTTCGGTGTTCGTTATAATGTGCCTGTTTCCTCTTTGGTATGTATTCTGCTATTCCATAAGCGAACCCGAGGCCGTGTCACACACGATAGTTATTTATTATCCCCACGGATTTAGCCTTAAAAACATACAGAGGGTGCTTGCTCTTAAGGGCTTTTTCAATTCGGTAGTGATCTCTACCGCAAGGACCGTCATAGGCACCGTCCTGTCGGTTATCTGCAACACCTGGATGGGATATGTTTTCACAAAGAACAAGCTTCCCGCGAGAAAATTCATCTACAGGTTCTTTGTGATAACCATGTATATTTCCGGCGGTATGATCCCTTCGTTCCTGGTCATCAAGGCTTACGGACTGTTGAACAACTTCTGGGTCTACATTCTCCCGAGTGTCCTGTCCGCATATAACATTATCCTTTGCAAGACCTACATCGAATCGATACCCTCATCACTGGAAGAATCCGCTTACCTTGACGGCGCGGGTCCGGTTCAGTCCTTTATACACGTAATATTCCCGTTGGCAAAGCCGATTTCCGCGACCATCGGCATTTATGCAGCCGTGGGACACTGGAACTCATGGTTTGACAACAAGATCTATACCTTCGCAAAAAAGAGTTTGACTACCATGCAATTCCTATTGTATCGTTATCTTAACGAAGCTCAGCAGCTGGCAAACCTTTTGGAATCGGGGCACGAAGACCTAATTAACAATGAAGAGGCCCTGATAACTCCATGGGGTGTCAAGATGACGATCACCATGCTCACCGTACTTCCCATTATGGTGGTTTATCCTTTCCTTCAGAGACATTTTGTAAAGGGTATAATGATCGGAGCCGTTAAGGGTTGATTATGAAACGATTTCATTGGGGAATCAGTAAAAGAATAAATCTGTTTGCAATTATCATGGTGGTCCTTATTATCGTAATGGGGGCCATCACTTATCGTATGGCGGAAAAGATTATCGTGGAAAACTACGAAAAGACCACGGAAGCAAACTTAAACGTCATATCCAGATATTTTTCGAGCTATAATGCAGACATAAGACGTCTGACTCTCGATATAGCGGTGGATGAGGATCTGAGAGACTATGCTTTCGGGGACATGACGGATGAGGTCGCCATACGAAGATTCAAAAACAAGCTGTATTCACGCATTCAGTCCCTTATAATCAGTCGTGACGGTATCTGCAGGGTTACCGTTCTTTGTAAGGACAACGACGGCTTTACGGTAATGGGCACCGGAAAGCATGCTTCCATTTCCCAGACTCTGGCGGAGCAATACTTCGAAACCGACGAAGCAAAGCACTTTAACGGGGTTTCCGCCTACGGAGAATGGGGAAGCGAGCATCCCGTTCTTTACGAGGCCCTGGAGTTCCCCGAAGAATCCTGCGGATATTATTTCATACGAAACATCATTGCCTACCGCGCAAAGGTAGGCATTCTTTTGACGGACATCTCCGAATCCTTTATTTCCAAGACTCTTTTGGAAAGTAACCTCCCGGTAACCACATCTCTTTCGTATATCTCGGCAGACGGCGGTGAGATAAGTACTGCCAAAGACGCGGAAGTCATCAGGATCACGGATACGGATCTGCTTTCTTATATCCGTGAGAACGAGGCACCGAACGGTCACCGTTTCGTTAAAATCGCAGGCAAACATTATATTCTTATATACTCCGCCGTGGAGGCAACAGATGATTATCTGACCGCGCTTATCCCCATCAGGGTCGTTTTCAAACAGACAGAAATCGTCCGCATTATATCGATACTTATAGTTTTGGGTGCCGTGGCCGTTGCTCTTGCCATCGGTCTCGGAATAGCGAATACCTTCGGAAAGACCATATCTCTTACAAAGGACGTGGTCAAAAAGGCCGCGGAAGGAGACATGAGTGTACGTTTCCATGAAATAAGTCCCGATGAATTCGGTATCATAAACAGTAACTTTAACAAAATCCTTGATTCCTTTGTCGAAGCGGGAGAAAGAACGAGAGTCGCAGAGATCAGGGCGCTGGAAGCTCAGATCAATCCGCACTTTCTTTATAATACTCTGGATGCCATCAATTTCGTGGCACTTGACTCGGGAGCCGAGGATGTAAGCAGCATGATAACCGACCTGGCGGACATCCTGCGGTACAGTATCAATGACTCAAATGCCACGGTCCCCATCAGCAGCGAAGTGGATTATCTTCGTAAATACATTCATTTACAGCAGAGAAGATTTAAGTATTCCTTCAGTTGTCTTTTGGATGTGGATCCGGATGCCATGGGGGTTTACCTTCATAAGCTTATCTTACAGCCCCTTATAGAAAACTCTATCGTTCATGCTTTTGTGGGAAGGACGGAAGACAACCAGATCGAAGTTCACATCACAAGGGACGGAAACGACATACAGATAAGGGTCAGCGATAACGGAATCGGTATTACTCCGGAACTCTTAAAAGAGATCAACGAATTTACCGGTTATGAAGACAACCGGGGAAATATAGGCATAAGGAACGTGCTTGCCAGACTTAAGATGTATTACGGTGACAAGTGTAAGGTCGTTGCAAGTTCCGACGAAAACGGAACAGTTTTTAACATAGACATAGAGGGTATTGCCGGTGAGAATACTGATCGTTGAGGATGAAATAAGCATAAGAGAGGGTATCAGGAAATATCTTGTATCCAACACCGATTACGAGATAGTCGGTGAAGCCTGCGACGGCGCAGAAGGCTTAAGGATGATCACGGAACTTAAGCCGGATGTGGTCCTTACAGACATCAAGATGCCTGAGATGACGGGACTTGAGATGCTCCGTAAAACCGCAGAGAAGGGTATCGGGGTATATTCCCTGATCCTTACGGGGTTTGCGGACTTTGAGTACGCAAAGGAAGGGATATCCCTGGGGGTAAGTGACTATATCCTTAAACCCATCGACATGAATCATCTTACCAGCGTTCTTTCCGATATCGACCGCAAAATGCACCACGAAGAGGTGGTGAGAGCTTCGGTTCCGCAGCTTTTATGGAGCCTTCTTACGGTGGGGGAAGCGGATACGGAGGCAATCCTTAACGACCTTAAGAACGCAGAACAGTCCATCAGGGAAAATACCAGGTTCCTTGCATATCTTTTAGAGTTTGGGGAAGTGGATTCCCCGCAGATCATGGCGGCTTCCGAGATCGTGAAAAACTGGACGGACACCGAGGTCTTTGAAACGGTATATTCCATCAATCTGGGCGACTCCATACTGCTTTTGTTTGTAAATGTCAGCGCTTACGACTATTTTGACAAGCTGATGACGCGGAAACTTTTCCCGAAGCTTTTTGACAAATATGACTGCGTGGCAGCAAGGAGCTCCTTTACCGGGGCAGCAGGCTTAAGAGACCGAGTGGTCACCTTAAAGAAAATGTGCTCTTTAGGCTTTAATTACGAGTCGGGGACCATAATCGGTTCTTTGTACGAAAAGCCCTATAAGGAGCTTCCGGATACCAAGAAACTGATGAGATCCGTAGCAGACGCCTTTAAAACGGGACGGCTTTCAAAGGACGGAAAAGAGATTAAGGCCTTTATCGACAATGTGGTGTTTTCGGATGCGAGAGAAGGCGATATAAAGCGCTGCATCCTGGAACTTACCAACGAGCTTATACATGAGTCCTTCATAAAGGACGAAGAGGAGCGGGGTTTTGTTAACAGGCTTCTTCATCTGATGACAATCAGCAAGACCAAGGAACACCTTCTTGATTATTTCGATAAGATCCTGGATGTGCTTTCCGCGGGAGAGTCCATAACCGCCAATACGGACAATGCGGTGATCCTGGAAGCCATCAGCTATATCAGAAAGAACTTTACGAGGGACATTTCCCTTACGGACGTATCCGAGGCGGTGGGGGTATCTTCCGTGTATCTGTCGCGGCTTTTCAGTAAGGAACTGGGGACCAATTTCGTGGCTTTCGTAAAGGAATTCAGGCTGTCAACCGCCAAGAGGCTGCTTGCCGATCGCAACACCAAAGTTAAGGATGTGGCGGAAAAGACGGGCTTTGCCAACGATAAATACTTTATGAGAGTATTTAAAGAAGAAACGGGGATGACACCGAAAGAATATAGTGAGAAAATGAATCAGTAATCGCATACAAATCTAAAAGGATTTTCTAAAGAAAGGGAAAAAGAATGAAGATCAGGACTATTGGGGATGAAAAGCTCGGAAAGATACTTTCCGAAGCCTCGGACATTATCGGAAGAGCCGAAAAGGGAAAGGGTGAATGCACGGTAGAATCTGCCGGCAATCTTTCGGAAGGATACAGACTGGAGACTGAGGGAGAAAACAGCGTTAAGATAAATTACGCAACACTTCCCGATCTTTGCAGAGCACTTCTTCGAGTCGCCGGCGCGGCAGATGTTTCCGAACTTAAGGGAGTATCCGCCAAGAATTGCTTCACCGATTTCGGAATCATGGCGGACTGTTCCAGAAACGGTGTGCTGAGCGTGGCAGGCGCAAAGAAACTCATAAAATACTGCGCGTTCATGGGGTATACCTTTGTGGGGCTTTATACGGAGGACACCTTCGAGGTTGAGAACGAGCCTTACTTCGGATATATGCGCGGAAGATACACGGGCGCAGAAATAAAAGAACTGGTTTCCTACGGAGAGATCTTCGGAGTGGAGCTTCGTCCCTTCGTACAGACTCTTGCCCATTTAAACCAGATCGTAAGATACAAGGACTATTCGCCCATTATCGATACCAACGATATCCTTCTTATCGATGATGAGCGTACCTATCAGCTTATCGACAATATAATGGCGAGCCTTGCAAAGAACTTTAAAACACGTAAGGTAAATATCGGAATGGATGAGGCCGGAATGGTGGGTCTGGGAAAATACAGAAACCTTCACGGCGAGTGCGACAGGCACAAGCTCATGGAAAAGCATCTTAAGCGGGTGCTTGAGATCTGCGACAAATACGGCTTTGAAGCGGAAATGTGGAGCGACATGTTCTTCAGACTTGCTTCAGGCGGCGTATACCGTGTGGATGACGACATAGATCTTTCCAACGTGGAGATCCCCAAGAATGTAACCATCTGCTACTGGGATTACTACGCTACGGAAAAAGTACGCTATTCCAACATGCTTAAACTCCACAAGAGGCTTACGGACAGAGTTTCCTTCGCAGGGGGCGCCTGGAAGTGGTCGGGTTTTGCTCCTTTCAATAAGTTTTCCATCGACGCCGGCAAGCTTGCCATAGATTCCTGCAAAGAAAACGGCGTTACGCAGTGTACCGAGACCTGCTGGGGTGATGACGGCGCGGAGTGTTCTGCCTTTGCGGTGCTTCCCGTGCTTTATTCCGATGCGGCATATGCTTACGGTGAAGATTTCAGAGAAGAGGATTTCCGCGTACTTACGGGAGTTTCCTTCGAAGAATATATGTTGACCGATAAAGTCAACCCTCACGTTGGAGAGGATTTCACCAGAAACAACATGAGCAAGTTCTTACTCTATAACGATCCTCTTATGGGTACCTTCGACAGCTTTGTTACGGAAGACCTCGGAAAGCATTTTAAGGAAGCGGGCGACAGGCTTTCAAAGATCGCCAAGAGTCCCGAATTCGGATACATCTTTGACTCGCTTAGTCAACTTTGCTTTGTCCTGGAACTTAAGGCGGATTTAAGCATACGTATTAAAAAAGCTTACGATGCAAACGATAAAGCAAAACTTTCCGATATCGCAAAGAAAGAGATCCCCGAGATCCTTAAGAGATTATGTCGCTTCTATGAGGCCTTTAAGCTTCAGTGGATGAAAGAAAACAAGGCCTTCGGCTTTGAGATCCAGGCCCTTCGGTTGGGAGGCGTTGAGAGAAGATTAAAGGATGCGGCGGAAGTTCTGTCCGAATATGCCGAAGGCAGGATCGAACGCATCGATGAACTTGAAGAAGCAAGGCTTCCCTTCGGTTATGCGAGTGTTGCGGATCCTTTCAACACCATCTTTAACAGGTGGGGAAGAGCGGTTTCTCCTTCAAGGATTGATTTCTGATCCCGGTTTCATATACAGCCAACGCCAGCAAATTCACGGCGGCATACAAAAAATGCTTTGGGTTCACTCCGTCGGAGTGGAGAAAGATAAACAGGTAAACAAATGCGCTAAGGGATGTGTTTATACACATCTCTTTTTTTATGTCTGAATTTGAGGAAGCTTGTTTTGTTGACGCGTAACCGCGTGGTAACTATAATTAAGATATAAAGGGAGGTAGGCCTATGAAAACAAAAGATCTGGTTCTTGAAGAAGCACTCAAACAGTTTTCCGAAAAGGGTTATGCGGGTACCTCCATGAGTGATATCGCGAAACCGTTAGGAATATCCAAAGCCGCGCTTTATAAGCATTTTGAAAGCAAGCAGCAGATTTTCGATATCATCATTGAAGAGTCTGAAAAGCGGTTCAAAGAGTTTCTTGCCGAACTTTCGACTCATTTTTCGAGAGGGGACTCAGATAAAACTGCGGGCGCGGGTTCGGGCGTTTCCGAAATTGCCACGGGAGATGACCTTTGCGAGAGGGTGTTTTCCTTCGTGAAATTTTCTTTGTCCGACCCATATTCCGTCAGGGTGCGCCACATGCTTACCATGTCTCAGTTTCAGAGTAAGGAACTGGCCGAAATGTACTCAAAGCGCTATGTTGAGACCATGCTTGATTATTACGGCGAGCTGTTTGAAGGGTTGATGGAAAAGGGATTGATGAAAAGGGGCGACATCAGGCACCTTGCTTTGATGTTCTATGCGCCCGTGATCATGTACACAGGCATCTGGGACAGAGAACCGGGCAGAGCTAAAGAGTGCGAAGAAGCAATCCGTAAGCACGTCTTAATCTTTTACAGCCTCACCAAAACAAAATGAGCCTCGGGGACGGAGTCAGCGGTTCATTTTGCATAGGGTTATTTTGGAGAAACAATAATGGTGATTATTATTACCGGGGCATCCCACGCAGGGAAAACCGTTCTTGCGCAGAAGATGCTTGAAAAATACAAATA
>DBVS01000087.1:1083-1321 GCA_002308235.1 Lachnospiraceae bacterium UBA1258 | reverse complement strand
TGGGACTGATCCGAAGCGGGAACACCTATCTTACGCCCGAAGATGACAGCCAACTTGTGGATTATCTTTGGCCCATAGTCCGATTCGTTTGTCTTGCTTTTTCCGACGGGTACATCGACGCGCATTTTGCGGAAATAAAGGCCCACGGCTCCGATATCGAGAAGCGATTGGACGATTCTTACTGCACGGTCGAGCAGTTAAAAAAAGATAACCGGCAGATGATCGAGGGTTTTCGGGG
>DBVS01000087.1:586-1067 GCA_002308235.1 Lachnospiraceae bacterium UBA1258 | reverse complement strand
CGGAGAGCGGGTATTTTTGATAGATGACGATTATGAAAAGAGGAGTCAGGAATTATTGAATGAGTGATTTTGTAATTCGTTTGGAAAAAGAAAGTGATTACAGGGCAGTGGAGGAACTTACAAGAAATGCTTTTTGGAACGTGTACAAGCCCGGCGCGGATGAGCATTACTACGTGCATACCATGAGAAATCATCCGGATTTTATCTCGGAACTGGCTTTCGTGCTTGAAAAGGACGGCGCAATCGTAGGCAACATCATGTACACAAAAGCGTGGCTTGAGGACGAAAACGGAAATCGAAAGGAAATCGTTTCTTTCGGCCCCCTGTGTGTCGCGCCCGAGTACCAGAGACAGAAGCTCGGCAAGGTTCTTATCGAGCATTCCTTTGAGGTTGCTCGGAAGATGGGGTACGACGTAAACATCAACTTTGGAAATCCGGGTAATTACGTCAGTCGCGGGTTTGTCAGCTGCAAAAAGAAAAA
>DBVS01000087.1:397-567 GCA_002308235.1 Lachnospiraceae bacterium UBA1258 | reverse complement strand
ACCGCACTTCTCGTGTGCGAACTGATACCGGGGGTTCTTAATGGTCATGAATGGATGTTTATTCCGAGTACCGCCGCGGACTGCTGCGATGATACCGCCGCAGTGGAAGAGTTTGACAAGTCATTCCCACTCAAAGAAAAAAAGTGGATGCCCAGCCAGGAGGAGTTTTA
>DBVS01000087.1:0-372 GCA_002308235.1 Lachnospiraceae bacterium UBA1258 | reverse complement strand
CTCATCTCGTTTCATTATATTTAGATAATAAAGAAGGTCAACGTGCTTGACGTTAGGATTATATAGTTTATGAAGAATAAATGCAATATGAATTCGAAAAATGAACCGTTAACCCCGTCCCCATGGGTCATTTTCCTGATGATATGTCTTATTATCGCGGGATGCGGCCGGGAGAGTAGGCCTGCTATAAATACAGGCGAAGCCTCGGCTTCGTATGAAGATAAAACCGAAGTTTCGTCTGCTGAAGACAAAGAAACTTTGCCTTCGGTAAGCACAGACAGTACGGTGATTTCGAGTACCGGCGCGGAAGAGCCGGATAACAGGCAGGAAGAACAGAATGAGAATAAAGGAGAAACGGAGGAAGAAAACATG
>DBVS01000076.1:624-20245 GCA_002308235.1 Lachnospiraceae bacterium UBA1258 | reverse complement strand
TTTTTGCGGCGGCGCATGGAAAGAGGATATCGATCTTGACTACGCAAAAAGAAATCGGAGTTAGGATTCCAACAGTTTCTTTGCATAGGAGCAGGTGGCATTTATTTTCTGCCTGCTCCTTTCTGCAGCCTCGAAAACCTTGAAAACAAGGCGCTTTGCGATTCCCTTGCCCTCGTGGCCGGGATGTACTTCCGTATGGAATATGTCAAAGCCTTCAGGGGTCAGGGCATAGTCGCATTCTCCGATGATCTGGCCGTTTAAGATCGCAACACTTCTTTTGTTTTCTTCTTCAAAGACGATCTTTACATCATGATTATAGGTTACGGTAAGAGCCTTGGTGGGACACCTTTCCACTATCTGCCAGATGCTTTTATTGTCGCCGTTTTCAAGCATTACCCAGGGCTTTCTCGCAAAATTAAAGACCGCTGAATTTCCGGATACGCAGACGCGGGAGTGCCGGCATTTGTCCGAATCCCAGAATACCGTAATATCGTCGTTTTCATACATTCTGTGCATAGAGGGGCTCCTTTCATGTGTGTAAGTATTATACCATATCCCGCTTCCTTCACCCAAAGATTAAAAGAAAAATCACATTTTTCTTCTTGCGTTTTTTTGGTACAAGAGATAGTATTATAATTGTTTTAACACGTATTAAAATTTTGCGGAGGGAATCATGACATATAAAAAGACCGAGAATCTTTCGGATGAAAGCTTTAAAAACCCGGGACCCGAGTTCAGAGGTGCTCCCTTCTGGGCTTGGAATACCGCCATGACCAAAGAAAACGTTAAGTTCATGACCGAGGTGTTTAAGGAAATGGGTATGGGCGGCGCTCATCTTCACGCCCGCATCGGACTGGATACCGAGTATCTCAGCGATGAATTCATGGATATGGTGAAGACAGCCAGAGAAAGCTTCGAAGAAAAGGGCATGCTGACACGACTCTATGACGAGGACAGGTGGCCCTCGGGATTCTGCGGCGGTTATGTAACAAAGGATCACAAATTCAGAGAGCGTTTCCTGGTCTTTTCCTCCGAATCTCCGGAAGAAGAAAAGGTTGTTTTCAGAAGCTACAGTTCCTCCGCCAAGGCCGTAAGGAGCGATGAAAAGAAGCTTCTTGCAAAGTACGAGATAGAGCTTAAGAACGGATATCTTGCTTCCTACAGAATGTTAAAAGAAGGGGAGAACGCCAAACCCGGTGCCTTCGTAAAATACGCATTTTTGGAAGTTTCGGGAGACAACCCCTGGTTTAACAATCAGGCCTATGTAAATACCTTTGATAAAAAAGCAATAGATGAATTCATAAAGCTTACCCACGAAAAATATTATGCTGAGCTCGGTGACCGTTTCGGCAAAGACATTCCCTCAATCTTTACGGATGAGCCTCAGTTCCCCGTTAAGGAAAGACTCGGATTTGCGGAAGATGACCGTACCGTCATAATTCCTTTTTCCGATGATTTCGAGGAGGACTTTTCAAGGAAATACGGACACAGTCTGCTGGAATCCCTGCCGGAGCTTTTCTGGGAACTCGGCGAAAACCGGTATTCGGTGACCAGATACGAATATCATGATTTTGTAAGCGAGCGCTTTGCAAGTGCTTTTGCCGACAACATAGGAGACTGGTGCAAAAAGCACGGAATCCTCTTAACGGGCCACATGATGGACGAGCCCACGTTAAATTCCCAGACTGCGGCTCTCGGCGAAGCGATGCGTTCTTACAGAGGCTTTGATATTCCCGGAATAGACATGCTTTGTGACAAAAGAGAGTTTACCACCGCAAAACAGGCCGCAAGTGCCGCACATCAGCTGGGTGCTCCCGGTGTTATGAGCGAGCTTTACGGGGTTACCGGATATAACTTTGATTTCAGAGGCCACAAGCTTCAGGGTGACTGGCAGGCGGCTCTCGGAATAACCTTGAGAGTGCCTCATCTTTCCTGGACCTCCATGGCCGGGGAAGCAAAGCGCGATTATCCCGCGTCCATCTGTTATCAGTCTCCCTGGTATCGCGAATACAAATACGTGGAAGATTATTTCGGAAGGCTGAATACAGCCCTTACCAGAGGCACACCCGAAGTGAAGGTGGGAGTCATCCATCCCGTAGAATCCTTCTGGCTTCTCTGGGGTAACGAAGCACAGACCGGCGACATCAGAAAACAGCGGGACGAGGAATTTTCCAACATCGTTAACTGGCTTCTTTTGGGTCTCGTAGACTTTGATTTTATTTCGGAATCCCTGCTTGCAGGCTTCGAAAACGGCGTGGAAGACGGCAGGTTTAAGTGCGGTTCCATGAAATATGACGTAATTGTCGTACCCAATCTCATTACTTTAAGATCCACGACTCTTAAACTCCTTAAGGCCTTTTCAGAGGCGGGCGGAAAGGTTATTTTCGCGGGAAATGCGCCTACCCACGNNGTGGACGCACGCCCTACGGAGGAAGCAAAGAAACTTGCAGCAAACTGCACTCAGGTTTCCTTTGACAGATTTTCGATCCTTCGGGCCCTTGAGGATTACCGTACCCTTGACGTAAGAAACGAAAAGGGCCTTCGCACCGAAAACCTCATTTATCAGCTAAGAAAAGAGGATAAGTGCGACTGGTTGTTCATATGTCATGCTTTCAGGGCAGAGCCTGTGGATATCCCTCGCATTGAAAAGATGTTTATCACAATTAAGGGTACCTATAAGCCCGTGCTTTATGATGCTCTCTCAGGTGAAATAAGCGAAGTTCCGTATAAGATCGAGGACGGAAATACACTTATTTACCGCGAGGCCTTTGCCCAGGACAGTCTGCTCTTCAAACTTGAGCCCGTAACGGATGCTACTCCCGTAAATGCTGTTAATCTTGAATATAAGTCATATAACGCAAACGAAGGGGAGATAATTCCTGTTCCCGCATCTGTCAAGGTCGATCTTGAGGAGGATAACGTGCTTCTTCTCGATATGGCGGAAATCAGCGTGGACGGCGGAGAATTTGAGCCCCTCGACGAGATCCTTCGGATCGATAACGATCTCAGGGTAAGATTCGGAGGCTCCAAGAGAATGCACGCATGGCCTCAGCCCTGGGCCATGAGGAACGCACCTGCTGGCCCGACCCACGATCTTATCTTAAGATATACCTTCGACTCCGAAATCGAGGGCAGAAAGGTTTCACTGGGTCTTGAGAAAGCAAAGGACTGTGTGATAGAATTTAACGGTGAGGCCGTTTCTGTAAATGTGGACGGATACTACGTGGACAGGGATATCGACAGGATTGCCCTCGGTGTTTTGAAGAAGGGCAAAAACGTCATTCTGGTGAAGACGAAGTTCAACACCTTAAGAGATCTGGAAGCCATGTATCTTCTCGGTGATTTCGGCGTAAGGCTAAAGGGCTTTGAATCCGTGATCACAGAGAAACCCACTGAACTTAACTTCGGAAACATCGCGGTTCAGGACCTTTCGTTCTACAGCGCAAACGTCGACTATATCTTTGATGTCGATGTTCCAGCAGACGGTACTCTCAAAATATCGGCCACTGATTTCAGGTGCCCCCTCATTGCCGTGGAACTCGACGGAGAAAGAGTCGGAACCATTGCTTTTGCCCCCTATGAGGTCAGAGTTAACGGTATAAAGAAAGGCACACACCGGATCAAGATGATCGCCTTCGGAAACCGAAACAATACCTTCGGTCCTCTTCATATGTGCGATCGATTCAAACGCTCCCAGAGCCCCGATTCCTGGAGGACCGAAGGCTCAGAATGGTCCTATGAGTACGTTACGGACCCTGCGGGAATCCTGAAACGTCCGGAGATAAGATTTATCGCTGACTGAAAAGCGTGCCGAGAGAACGGAGAATATCCCGTAAATGTCGGAAAAAAAAGTCGCTTCAAAGAATTTTGTAAATAAGTTATTCGAAAACAGATTGCTCCTTACGGCAGGCTGTGTTTTGCTTGCCGTGGGAGTTATCATACTCAACTGGTCTCTTGCCTTTGATAACGTTGTCTGGGGCGATGAGGCCTTTTCTTCAACCGTGGTGAGGGATGCGGATTATGCGGGTATCCTTCAGAGGATCTACTACTGGGACAACCATCCTCCCCTCTACTATTTCTGGCTTAAAACATTCTCACTCATTTTTGGAAATCACATTCCCGTTTATCATGCGGCTTCCCTTGTGCCTTTTACGGGAAGTGTGATCCTGGCGCTATTCCCCGTGAGACGTAAAATCGGGGAGGTTCCCGCGGCTTTCATGATAGCGATCATGGGGCTTTCGAGTGTTACGGCGGAATACAATCTCGAGATCCGGATGTATGAGCTTTGCTTTTTCTTTATTTTCGTGACGTTCCTGTTCGGCCTTAAGGTCCTTGAAAACGGAAAGCTTGTTTATTGGATCTTTTTAACGGTCTTTTCGGTGCTTGCCGCATACACCCACTATTTCGGGCTTGTGACGGGCGGGCTGATCCTTTTCTTTGTCAGTCTGATTTACTTTTTAAGGTGCAGAGGAAAATCCTGGCTTTACGGCGTTATTTCCGTAGTGGGGTTCTTTGTCCTTTATTCCCCGTGGCTTTATGTGCTTTTTTCCACCCATATTTCCGCCACCGCAGGGGATAACTGGCTTGACGTTATCGAGCCTGTGGGAACCCTGGCAAAGATCATTTTCTGCGGAGACAGACTCTATCCCGTTTTGCTTCCTGCCACCGTGGTTTTTGCGGTGTTTGCCTATGCCATGGAAATAAGGGCTCACGGGATCAGACGCATCAGCGTTGAACTTATGGGGATCACGGTGGGGATCGCGGTTATAGTTTCGACCCTGGCATTTACTTACCTTACAAGCTATGTGATTACCACCATCACCGTCGGAAGATATATGTATCCGCTGGTTCCCGTGATGCTTTTTGTGCTTTCCCTTTCAATAAACCGTTTCATGCACTTTGCAAAGCTCAGTGACAAAGAAACCACAGGCGAGACGGTCATTGCGCTGTTGTTCCTTGTGGTTTTCGTCTTCGGGCTTCTGGACTTTAAGAATTACAGAACAGTTGTGAAGGTTGAGGATGCGGTCACAAAGGAAACTTTGGCCACGGTCGGAGAGCCTGATAAAGACGCGCTTTTTGTCGGTGAGGGCGTAAAGCACCTTTCCTGGACAGTTTTAAAACACTATTATCCCAACAACGAGATTGCGGGAAATGTACTGACGGAGCTTCCTTCTTATCCTTCGGAGATTTGGGCGTTCCTGGGATATGAGGTTGATGCTTCCACCGAGTCCTTCATGGCAAAAAAGGGCTATTCGACGCAGGATCTTGGGACAAAGCAGCTTGGAAAATACACTGTAAGACTTTATCACTATTACAAATAGTCGGGGTGGGTTTGAATGAAAGAACTCTTTAAGAATGAAAAAAGAAGATGGATTATCGTCTGCGTGGAAAGCTTTCTTTTGACCGTTGCTTTGGTCTGGGGCTTTCAGATGGACAGGGCACACAGTCTTTCCGTAAGTATCCCGGTGATCCTGGCTTTTCTTGGGATCTTTGCGCTTACGGGCCTTATTTTGATACTTGTATATTCTCTTTTTGACAGGGCAAAGGTTTCCGCAAAATCTTCAAAGAGCTTTTCGTTAAAGCTTGTTTTCTTTGTATCTTTCGGAATTCTGGCGGCAGTTTATCTTGTGCAGTTCCTGGCGCTCTACCCGGGACTTTTTATCTATGATTCTTCCTGGCAGCTTGATACTTTTAGGGCCGGAGAAGTTTCGGAGCACCATCCCGTGCTTCATACCGTGATGCTTGCAAAGATCGTGGACGGTTTTGCCAGCGACATGTGGCACATAAATCGCGGAGTGGCTGTCTATATCATCATTCAGATCCTGTTCTTTTCCCTTGCCGGCGCATACACGATCACCTATGTTTACCGCAAGCTTAAGAGTCTCTGCCTTTCCATAGTTTCGCTGGCTTTTTTGGGGCTTTACACTCCTGTGGTATTGCAGGTCCTGACGGTGACCAAGGATTCAAATTTCATGATCTGCTTTATGGCGGCGGCAGTGCTTACTTTGGAACTTGCGGAAGACCCGGAGGCCTTCTTTAAGAAGCCTGCAAAGCTCGTGCTTTGGCCCCTGTCGGTCACTCTTATGGCGATATTCAGGAACAACTGCGTCTATGCGGTTCCGTTTTTATTTGTTGCGATTATTTTGGTACTTAAAAAGAAGCGTGCTCTCGGAGGTGCTTTGATCGGGGCTTCCGTGGTGTTATATGTGCTTTACAAGGTTCTTTTCGTTCCTGCATTTGTCACGGAGAAGGTGGACGGAAGGGAGTTTTTCTCCGTGCCCGCCCAACAGCTTGCAAGGGTTTATTCCGCAGAAAATGCAAAGATCACAGACTCCGAAAAAGAAGTAATCGAGGCTCTTATAGGTGGGGAAGGGCTTAACGGTTACATTCCCAAAAACGCGGATCCCGTTAAATCCGCCCTCAACATGGATTATTACAAAGCAAACGCAGGCGCGGTAAAGAGCACGTATTTAAGCCTTCTTTCCAAGAATCCGAAGATCTTTTTCGAGGCATTTCTTGAAAATACCCTTGGATTCTGGTATCCCGAATGCGAACTGGTGCTTTATCCCGACGGGCGTACGGGATATTGGGTCATAAACTGCTATCCCTATGCGGTCTTTAATTCAAAGCTTCCCTTTACGCTTACTTACTACAAGCTTTTTGAAAGATCAGCTTTTGTTACGGGAAATCCGGTGACATCCCTGCTTTTTGCTCCCGGAACCTTCCTGTTTGTATTTCTTATAATGTTCTTTTATGCCATCGAACAAAAAAAGAAGAGCTTTATTGCGCTCTTCTCATTTGTATTCGTTTTCTGGCTCACTTATCTCTTGGGGCCGCTGGCGATGGTTCGGTACATAAACTATCTGTTTGCCCTCGTTCCCCTTTATTTCGTGCTTGTTGCGGATAAATCCAACGATACGAAATCTATCTGACGGGCGTTTCTGCGTCTCTGTCATAAAAGCCCTTAACCAGCGATTTTAACTTGTTGTATGCGAGTCTTCCGAGGATGGGCAGGAAGATCATGGCGGAATAACTTACGATCCTCTTGGGCCATAAAGGAATATTGATAGAATTGACTCTTATCATGATAAGCACGTGCCAAAGGAAAATGTCCAAAGAATATTTCCCGATGAGGGAGATAAGTTTTCCGAACAGGGCCACGGGCTTAAATTTTATTTTGTTCATCAGATCGAAAAGGATTCCGAAGACAAAAACAATGCTCAAGGCATAAATGATTATGGAAAAGTTGGTGGGATTTAAGCCAAGAGCGGGGGTAAGTCTGTCTACGAAGGGAAGCTTCCCGGTTCCCTGATTTACGTTTCTGTACAGTTCCCAAGTGCTGAACCAGCCAAAGATCAGGCAGGCACCGCCCACAGGGAGGGCGATTGCTTTCTTTCCGAAGGGGCAATCGTACAGTCCCCAGATCATTCCGAGAACATATATCGCAAAGAAACTGCCGCCGAAGAAATGCATTCGGGTTATGTTGAAATATCCGATGACAAAGGCTGCGGCTACGATAAGAACGTAGAAAACAAGGCGGAGTGTCCTGCGGAATTTGTCATTAACGGTTTTGATAAGCACAAATACCACAGGAGCAAGAAGAGTAAAGGCAAAATAATATTCAAGAAAATAAAAGGGCGGAGCAGAAGCGAAGGATAATAGATCCTTAAGAAGGGCGTTATAATCCCACAAGCCTCTCATGCGGTCGTGCACGAACACGTCATAGGCATAGGTTGCCACGATATAGCTTCCGATTAAGGGAAGCATTTTGTGAAGCGTCTCGAGGAAGATTTCTTTTCCTTTGAAGCGATTCTTGGATTTAAGCCAAAAAGAAGAGGTAATACCCATCAGGAAGACCAGCGCTGTCACATGGAATATGCAGGTGCTTTGTACCCATTGTGATTCATGAAGGATCCCAATCTGATGAAATACTACAACAGCCATAATCGCAAGGGCTCTTGTCTGATATAACCAATCCTTTTTGCCTGTCATCTGTGAAGACTCCTCTCGATACATTCGACGAAAAAAATATACCATACGCAGTTCCGATTTACAATGTCGGATATCCTCTGAAGGGGAAGAGACAGTTGCATTGGCAGGGTTGTTCTGATAATTTATTTTGTGAAAGACCCTGCCCGTACAGGGCGGGTGGTGAACTTTTATTTATGTATGTAAGATAAAGCAAGGAGAAAGGACCATGAATATTACGCAGATCAAGTATGTACTTTGTGTGGCGGGGTCATCCTCGATACGCGAAGCAGCATCAAAACTGTTCGTGTCGCAGCCCGCACTTTCTTTGAGCATCAGAGAACTCGAGGAGGAGTTGGGAGTCCTTCTCTTTGACAGAAACAACAAGGGAATAGTTCTCACGGACGAGGGCAGGGAATTCGTTTCTTATGCAAAGAGAGCCGTAAATCAGTACGAGATCCTGGAAGAGCGTTATTTTTCCAAAGACAGGGACAAAGAACGGTTTTCGGTATCGACCCAGCATTACAATTTTGCGATACGTGCTTTCTGTGCAATGTTAAAGATCCGGAACCCGAAGAGATTTTCTTTTTCCATTCACGAGACCAAGACCGAGGCCGTGCTTGAGGAAGTAAGAAATCTGAAGAGTGAGGTGGGGATCGTTTCTTTTTCCGGTTCAAGCGAAGAACTAATGAAGAAGCTTTTCCGGGAATATCAGCTGGAATTTGTGCCGCTGATGTCAAGAGATACATATGTATATTTCTGGAAGGATCATCCCTTTGCAAAACGCAGGGAGATATCCATCGACGAACTTAAGGACTATCCCTGCATTTCCTTTGACCAGGACAGCGACAGCAACTACTACCTGACGGAGGAGGCCATGGCGGATTATGATTTCACGAAGATGATCAAGTCCGATGACCGGGCCACCACCATGGAGCTCATCGCGGAGCTTAAGGGCTATTCCATAGGTTCGGGAATGCTTTCGGGGGAGGATGCGATTCTTAAGGGACTGGTTTCGGTCAAACTAAAGGAAGAAGATCCGCTGATGATAGGATATATAACAAGAAAGGGCTCCGAACTGTCGGAATGCGGCCGGCAATATGTGGCGGAACTCATGAAATATAAGGAATTATAAGTTTTTGGCAGGATCGCCTGTGATAAGTAAAAGTTATCACAGGCGATAATTTTTGCGTATTTTTCAAATATCATGTGGGGTGATAAGATACCCTCAACACGAACGAAGG
This sequence comes from Lachnospiraceae bacterium UBA1258, assembly GCA_002308235.1. Taxonomy (GTDB): domain Bacteria; phylum Bacillota; class Clostridia; order Lachnospirales; family Lachnospiraceae; genus UBA1258. Next base: position 11,033 of record DBVS01000076.1, on the reverse strand, counting down.
AGGAATTCACCGTGAAAAAGAACAGCGTATTTTCAATGTGCATGATGTGTCGAATGATGAACAACAGGGCCTGTAAACCTAATCACGAGCCATGTCTTATAGTCATGCGCTGAATGATAAGGAATGATCAAGGCCCGGGAAAAGAATCCCGGGTATTTTTTTGCAAATAAAAGGAGAAAAACAATGAAAAGAGCATTTTTGAAAAGAACAGTTATCACAGTACTCGCAGCAGTCACTGCATTATCCCTTGCAGCCTGCGGCAAATCAAAGGGCGGCGCAAAGGTGATCAAGGCAGAGACCTTCGGAGCACCTTCACCCTTTATCTATTCACCCGAAGATCCTAAGGATGCTTTGTACACCACAGCAGACGGAGTTGCTTTGTCGGGTTACGACATCGCAGTTCTGGTAGAACTCTTTAAGACAAAAGCCCTTGAGGGATACACCTTAGACCTTAGAGTAAACTCCAACACCATCGTGGATGCACAGCAGGGAACCGTGGATTTCGGCGTAAACAACTTTTCCTACAACGTAGACAGAGCCGAGAGCTTCTACTTCTCTTACCCTTACACCAAGGCTAAATACGCCATCCTTACAAAGAACGGTTCTGCCATTTCTTCTTTCGCAGAGATCGCAGCAGCAGGTCTTCCCGTAGAGACATCCGCAGGCAACAACGTGGCCAATGCTCTTGAAAGATGGAACGAAGCAAATCCCGACAAGAAGATCAACATCGAATACACCTCCGCAGATATAACCGTAGAACTTCAGCATATCGCGGAAGGAACCCATGTAGGTATCGGTGACACCCCCGTATGGGCAGCTTACAGAGAGTCCTATCCCGAGATCTTCGCAAACATTACCGAGACTGTTATTTCCGACGAAGAAGCCCTTCTTATCACCGAGCATTCCACTTCACACCTTCTTTTCGGTAAGACCGGTGCTCATGCAAAGGAATACCAGAAGCTTCTTTCCGAAGGTATCCTTGAACTTTACAAGAGCGGAAAGTTAAAAGAACTTGCTGATAAATATACCGGTATCGATATCGTACCCGCTGAGTCCGATTTCATTTACTTAAACTAAGCACACAGATTAAAGGAGGATAAAACCATGGCAGAAAACAATGCATGCAGCCTTGAGGCCCACAGAGCCAAAGTTGAGGCAGAAAAGAAGAACATAAAATACACCGACGAAGTAGCAGAATATCTGGCAGGTCTTAATCATACAAAACCCCGTCCCACCATCAACCAGGGCGAGATTGATGAAAAGGGATTCTGGGTAAGACAGAAGAATTCCCTTATCACTCCCTTCGGTGACAAGGAAGGAGATCTTAAGGCGGACAAGGACAGATATATCATCTACTGGAATCCCGGATGCAACTGGAGCCAGCGTCCCGTCATCGTAAGAGAACTTTTAGGCCTTCAGGATGTGGTGAAGGAACAGAAGGTAAGTCACACCGGCGAGAGCAACAAGTACGGCTGGGGCTTCCCGGATCAGGAAAACTTTAAGGATGCCACCACGGGAGTAAACTTCTTGTCGGATCTTTACACCAATGCAAATCCTAACTACACCGGAAGAGCAACCACCCCTACTCTTGCGGATTACAAAGAAAAGAAAGCCGTAAACAACGATTATCACAGGCTGACAAACTATCTGGAAGTACAGTTCAGAGCTTTTCAGCCCGTGGATGCTCCCGATCTTTATCCCGTTAAGTACAGAAAGGAGATAGACGAATTCAATGACTGGTTATTCCCCAATATCAACGACGGACACTACAGACAGGCCTTCGCCCAGTCTCCCGAAGCGTACAATGACGGCCATGCGGCATTTCATGCAGCTCTTGAAAAACTGGATGAAAGACTTGCAACAAACAGATTCTTATTCGGCGACTACATTACAGATTCCGACGTACGCGCATATGTTTCGCTGATCAAGTGGGAAACTGATTTCTACCTTGCAGCAGGCCCTCAGAAGAAGAGGATCTCCGAATACAAGAATGTCTGGGAATATGTTAAGGAGCTTTACAGCATCCCAGCTTTTGCGAGATATATCAACAGACACACCAAGGCCAAGGATGACACCAGAGGAGACTTCGGTTCCTATATTTTCAGGATCGTAAGCAAGATCGACCTTGATGAGTTCTTAAAGACGGATCACGCAAGAAAGGCACTTTCCGCTGATCCCGAGAACGTATTCCTCAAGCATCCCGCAGGCGAGACAGCAGAGGATTACCAGTCCGTTATCTCCACAACCAAGTGGAACGACCCTTCCCAGGAAGTAAGGGCTGACAAGAATTTCAAGCTTTCCGTTGACGCATCCGTCAATCCTTTAAAGGGAAAGCTTCACAACTAAGGACAGATCATGAGTATTGAGTTTAAGGAAAAACGGGAGGGATCGGTTTATACCGTTACCTCCCATGAGGGCGGAAAACTTACGGGAACCGCAAAAGCCATATCCGACGGCCTTGAATGGGCGAAGATAACCGATGTTTCCGTTATCCCCGAATACCGGGGACGGAATCTTGAAAAAGAACTCATCGGACACATTGGCGAAGCACTGGCGGGACAGCACATATTCGCCCTGGCAGACCCGGAGTTATATTCCGTATATGAGGAGCTTGGCTATTTAAGATCCAAAACCTCCTTCACCTATGATTACAACGTAACTCACGAAACCTTTGCGGAATGGGAAAGACAGGGACTGTTCCTTCCCGAAGGCTACAGGTTTGAAGATGAATTCTATCCCCGTAAATCCTTTATCGATAACGGAAATGTGGTGAAAAAAGAAAAGGTTGGGGAGATCCGCTACACGGATACCCTTGAGGGAGCAAGCATTGAAGAGATCAACGAGGTTCTGTCCAAAGCCTTTGGAGGACATCAAAGGGACCTTAAGAAGACCGAAGAGGTATTCAGGGGCTCACAGAAGGTGGAGATAGCCTATGACGGCGACAGTATCGTCGGAGTCGCAAGAGCGGTCACCGACGGGGAGTCCGAGGCCCTTATCTTAAACGTGGCGGTGGACCCTTCGTATCAGGGTTTTCACATCGGATGGAACATAGTGGTGAAACTGTCCGCCCAGCTGCCCGGTTTCTTTATATTTTTAAATACTCACCCCGGTGCCGTAGGCTTTTACAACAGAAAGGGTTTCAGAAGAAACAGGACCGCCTTCTGCTTTTCTCCGGGTACCATGCCGCCTGAGATCTCGCGGGGCTTCCATTTGCCCGCAGGCTACAGGTTCCCTGATGAATATCAGAATTGATTGCCCTGAAAACAGTGAGGTAACATGAATACAAAATTTTCGGATTATTTCAGTTTTAAACTTGTGTGGGACAGATTCCCGGAGCTGATAAAGAAAATACCCATCACTCTGGAGCTGGCGGGACTGGCCTTTCTTGTGTCGGTGGTGGTGGGGCTTTTGATCGCCGTTGCCAGATACAAAAAGGTAAAGGTACTCGCAAAAATAGCTACCGGCTTTCTTTCCGTAATGCGCGGTACGCCAATGCTCATTCAGCTGTATGTGGCTTATTACGGTATCCCGGCAATTCTCAAGATATTTAATTCCTGGGGAGCTAACATCGACGTCAACATCATTCCCAAAATCGTGTACGCCTTTATCGCGCTGGGGCTTTACCAGGCCGCCTTTACCAGTGAGACCTTCAGGGCGGCGCTTGAGTCGGTGGATAACGGTGAGATCGAAGCCGGCACAGCTATGGGAATGACCTACGGTCAGATACTGAAGCGTATCATCATCCCCGAAGCCCTGGAAAATGCCCTTCCCGGTATCGGAAACTCTCTTATCGGACTAATCAAGGGCACCAGCCTTGCTTCCACCTGCGGCATCATCGAGATAACCTATCAGAACCAGATACTCGCGGGACGGGATTACAGATACCTTGAAGGATACGTGGCTCTGGCCATCATCTATTGGATCATAACGGTCATCTTCGAGAGAATATTCAAGTTCATCGAGAAGAAGATAAAGATACCGGATCAGCCCAAAGCAGTGGAAGGAGCTTAAAATGGCCATATTGGAAATAAAGGATCTTCATAAGAGTTTTAACAGCAATGTGGTGCTCGACGGAGTGGATCTTTCGGTGAACAAGGGAGATATCATCGGTATCGTGGGTCCTTCGGGAACCGGTAAATCAACCCTCCTCCGGTCCATAAATCTTCTGGAAAAGCCCGAAAAAGGAACCATAAGCATAAACGGAACGCAATTAAATCTCCCCGTTAAGGGAAAGGACCGGAAGAAGATCAGCGAGTTGAGACTTCACACCGGAATGGTGTTTCAGCGCTTTTATCTTTTTGAGCACAAGACAGCCCTTGAAAACGTCATGGAGGGGCTGGTGACCGTACGTAAGTTACCCAAGGAAGAAGCAAAAGCGGCCGCGCTTAAGGAACTTGAGAACGTGGGTCTTCTTGAGTGGCAGAATCATTATCCCAAGCACATGTCCGGCGGTCAGCAGCAGCGTGTTGCCATTGCCAGGACCCTTGCAATGAAACCGGATATCATACTTCTTGACGAGCCTACCTCCGCCCTGGACCCTGAGCTTGTTACCGAGGTACTCAACACCATCAAGTCGGTGGCGGAACAGGGTTATACCATGCTCTTGGTCTCCCATGAGATGGATTTCGTTCGAAAGATATCCAACCGTGTTCTTTTTCTGGACGGCGGAAAGATAATCGAGGACGGCACTCCCAAAGAGGTGTTTGACCATCCGGGGAGTGAAAGAGCCAGAGAATTCTTTGAAAAGATGAGGGGCTTAAAGGAGCCCGAATTTTACATTTAAGTACCCGGAGGCAAAGGATGGGCGAGAGTATAAACGCGGAAAGAATTATAAACCGGTTCCTGGAATATGTTTCCTACGATTCCGAATCCTTTCATGAAAAAGCACTGGGAGAGCGGGTTGCGGGCGACCTTAAGAAGTTAGGTCTTACGGTATCCACGGAAGGTACCGATCCCGGATATATGTCAGAGCATCCCGAAAGCTTCCCCAATATCTATGCTTTCCTTCCCGGCAACAAAGAAGGAAAGCCCCTTCTTTTTTCGGCGCACCTTGATACGGTTTCGCCGGGGATCGGTAAGAAAGCCCTTATCGACAAAGCAGGAAGGATCACTTCGGCGGGAGAAACGGTTTTGGGAGCCGATGATGTGTCGGGCCTTTCTTCAATAATCGAGGCTTTGACCGTGATCGTTGAAAACAATCTGTCTCACCCCGACATCGAGGTTCTCATAAGCCCTGCGGAGGAGGTTTTCTGCGAAGGCGCCAAAAGATTCGATTTCACGGGGATAAAGTCGAAGAATGCCTATGTACTCGATCTTACGGGCCCCGTGGGAAGGGCGGCCATTGCGGCACCTTCCATCGTTTCCTTTGACATAACCGTTGCAGGGAAAGCCGCACATGCGGGATTTGAGCCCGAAAAGGGCATCAATGCCCTGAACATAGCCGTTGAGGCCCTTAAGGACATAGAGACGGGACATATCGATTCCGAGACCACGGTGAATTTCGGAACCATTAACGGCGGAAGCGGCAAAAATATCGTGCCCGGGATCGTGAAGATAAGCGGTGAAGTGCGGAGCATGCATCACTTCCGCGCCTTAAAGGTCAAGGACGATATCTTCAAAAGATTCAGCCTGGCGGCAAAGGCTTCCGGAGGAAGTGCCGAAACGGTCTTTTGCGAGCACGTAAAGGCTTACAGGGTATCCGAAAGCGGAAAAACGGTCGAACATTTTAAAAAGGCTGCGGAAGCTCTGGGACTTCAAAAAGAGTTTATCGTAACCTTCGGCGGAAGCGACGGAAATTATTGCAACGAAGTCGGAATCGAGACCATAGTCCTTTCTTCCGGTATGGAAAAGGTCCATACCACGGAAGAATATACCGAAGCGGAAACGCTTAAAAAGGCAGCAGAACTGACCTTAAATCTGATGACATTATAGGAGTATCACGTCATGTATTCGATAGAGACCCGATGTATACACGGAGAAGATCATAAGAGCGAAGACGGAAAATTCGCCATCAGTTACCCCATCTATCAAACAGCTTCTTTTTCTCATCTTACTCCGGGACACAATCCCAACGGATTCGATTATTCCAGAGAATCCAACCCCACCAGACAATATCTTGAAGAGACCGTCAGCTCCCTGGAGGGAGCCGCCGATTCCATTGCTTTTTCTTCGGGCATGGCGGCAATATCCTGCTTTTTTGACTATTTTTCCCCGGGAGACCACATCATCTGCGGTTCGGATCTTTACGGCGGCACCGTCAGATACTTTGACCGTATACTGAAAAAGAACGGGCTCGTCGTGGAGTACGCGGACACCACCGACCCCGACAGCTTAAAGGCGCTCTTTAGAGAGAACACCAAAGTCATTTATTTTGAAACTCCCACCAACCCCATGATGAAAGTCACGGATATCGGTAAGGTCTGCAGGCTGGCTCACGAAAGAAACATCCTTGTCTGCGTTGACAATACCTTCATGACTCCCTGTTTTCAGAATCCCATAAAGGAAGGGGCGGACGCGGTGATCCATTCGGGAACCAAGTATTTAAGCGGACACAACGATACGGTCTGCGGGTTTCTTTGTCTTGCGAATAAAGGACTTGCGGACACCTACAGGCTTCTTTCAAAGACCACCGGAGCCACCCTCGGGCCCTTCGAATGCTGGCTCTGTCTCAGGGGCTTAAAGACCCTGGCCATACGTATGGAGCGGCACAGAGAAAATGCGGAAAAGATCAGCGAATGGCTTAAACTTCAGCCCTGCGTGGAGGAGGTTTTCTTTGTGGGAAGCGGAATGATCTCCTTTTACGTGGATTCAAAGGAAAAGGCTCTGTCGATACTTAAGAACATAAAACTTGTCACCTTCGCGGAAAGCCTGGGCGGAACGGAAAGCCTTCTTACCTACCCCACACTTCAGACCCATCCCGATGTGCCCGCCGCGCAAAAAGAAAAGCTTGGCATAAACGACCGGCTCCTTCGCATGTCGGTGGGGATCGAAGCCGCGGAAGATATCATTAACGACCTGAAACAGGCCATGGAGAGAGATTGAGGAAGAATCGGATGACCGAAAGAAATCTGGATTTTGATACGGTTGTAAACAGAAAAAACACGGGATGCCTTAAATATGACTTTGCGGTGAAGAGGGGATATCCCGCGGATGTGCTGCCTTTGTGGGTGGCGGACATGGACTTTAAGACCAGCTCTTACATAGAGGATGCCCTTAAGGCCCTTGCTTCCCACAATATTTACGGCTATACGAACACTCAGCCGGGAGACGGTTTCTTTGACGCCGTGGCAGGCTGGATGAAGAGACATCATGACTGGACCGTTTATGAAGAAAACCACGTAAAGACCCCCAGCGTCTGCGTGGCCATAGGACTTGCGGTAAGGGCCCTTACCTCCCCCGGTGATGCGGTCATTATTCAAAAGCCCGTATATTATCCCTTTGAGAGCATAATACGAAACAACGGAAGAAGGCCGGTAAGTTCGGACCTTTGTTTGGATCCTGAAGGCCGGTATTACATAGATTTTGAGAATTTTGAAGAAAAGATAAAAGAAAACAGGGTAAAGCTTTTCATTCTTTGCAATCCCCACAATCCCGTGGGAAGGGTGTGGAGTCCCGAAGAGCTTATACGTATAGGTGAAATCTGCAAAAAGCACGGAGTGTACGTGTTCAGTGACGAGATCCATTTTGATTTTGTTTTTAACGGTACTCACTCGATCTTTGAAGAACTTAAGGAGGATTTTAAAGAATTCACCGTCACCGCCACTTCCCCCAGTAAGACCTTCAACCTGGCGGGGCTTCAACAGGCGAATATCTTTATCTCGGACAGAACCATGAGAAGACGGTTCAAGGCAGAACTTGAGGCCACGGGCTTTGATGAACCCAATGTTTTCGGGATCACCGCCGCAAGGGCCGCCTACAAATCCGGGGATGAGTGGTACGAGGGAGCCAAAAAGTACATAGAAAAGAATATCGATTTTGCCGACCGGTTTACCGCGGAAAAACTTCCGGGGGTAAAAAAGATCAAGACCGAAGGGACTTATCTTATCTGGCTTGATTTTAACGGGATCTGTCCGGATCCGAAGAAGCTTGATGATATTATAGTGAACAAAGCAAAACTCTGGCTCGACAGCGGAAGGATATTCGGAAAAGCGGGAGAAGGATTCCAAAGGATCAATGCTGCCTGCCCCCGTTCGGTCCTTAACGAGGCTCTGGAGCGAATAAGACATTCTTTTTACGATTGAAGGGGAAGAGACAGTTGCATTGGCAGGGCTGTTCTGATAATTTATTCTATGAAAAGAACATGCCATTACAGGGCGGATGGGGGTATATATGAACGCAGAAGAAAAACGCACAATTGACGAACGACTGGTAAAAGTCGTACCGAGCGACAGACAGGTAGAGCATCAGAAGACAGAGTTCTACGCTTTTGTACACTTTACGGTAAACGCGTTTACAGACAGAGAATGGGGCGAAGGAACCGAGGATCCGGCAATTTTCAATCCCGTGAAATTTGACGCTTCTCAATGGGTCAGCGCCATAAAGGATGCGGGTATGAAGGGTCTCATCCTTACCTGCAAGCATCATGACGGTTTTTGCCTGTGGCCGAGTAAATATACGGATCATTCGGTGGCTTCAAGCCCCTTTAAGCGGGATATCGCGCTGGAGGTTTCGCAGGAATGCCGAAAACAGGGTATAAAGTTCGGTTTTTATCTTTCACCCTGGGACAGAAATTCAAAACTTTACGGAACGGGAAAAGCATACGACGATTATTTCGTATCCCAGTTGACGGAACTTCTCACAGGCTACGGAGACATTTTCTCCGTTTGGTTTGACGGAGCCTGCGGTGAAGGCGAAAACGGCAAAAAGCAGTATTACGACTGGAATCGTTATTACGAAACCGTCAGGAAATATCAGCCCGGTGCCTGCATTACCATTTGCGGTCCCGATGTTCGCTGGTGCGGAAACGAAGCGGGACATACCAGAAAATCCGAGTGGAGCGTAGTGCCCGCAAGGACCAGAGATACCGAAAAGATCGCAAGTCTCAGTCAGCAGAAGGACGATGCGGAATTCCGTAAGCGTAAGATTACCGCAAAGGATCAGGACCTTGGAAGCCGCGATATCCTTGCAAATGAGCAGGATCTTGTCTGGTATCCCGCAGAGGTAAACACTTCCATACGTCCCGGCTGGTTCTGGCATGAGAGTGAAAACGACAAAGTAAGATCTTTGGATGAACTTATGGGAATTTATAACAATTCCGTCGGCGGAAACGCCACCTTCCTTCTGAATATCCCGCCCACAAAAGAGGGTCTTTTTCACGAAAACGACGTTAAAAGACTTCATGAGATAGGGGAGTATTTAAGAAAGGCCTTTTCGGTGAATCTCATTGAGAAAGCAAAGGTTACTGCCGGTACTTCCATAAAAGAACTGATCTTTGAAGACAATTATGAAAAGTACTGGTGCGGAAAAGCAGAGGGCGGAGACAACGTAATAGAAGTAAACTTCGAAAAGCCCGAAGTTATCCGCAATATCGTTATAAAGGAAAATATAAAGATGAGCCAGCGCGTGGAAAGTTTCTTTGTGGAAGCGCGCACGGAAGACGGCTTTAAAAAGGTTTACGACGGAACGGTGATCGGCTATAAGAGGATAATTCCTTTCGGGTCCGGCTTAAAAACAGACGCGCTTCGCATCGTGATAACCGATTCCCGGCTTGAACCCGTGATCGCTTTTCTCGGAGTTTACGAATAGTAAAAAGGGACCTTGCCCGCATTGGATACTTTTCTTGCTTATTTAATACTTGTGTGCTAATATTTGAATGATTTTGAAATACCCACAATTTAATAAGGAGGAATATATGATTTACTCAACAGAAGTTAAGAACATGTGCCCCGTTACTCAGGGCGTACATCATGGCGCTGCTCCCATTCCCGAAGAGGCTAAATGGGTTAAGGCAAAAAAGGTTGAGGATATTTCCGGTTACACCCACGGTATCGGCTGGTGTGCACCTCAGCAGGGTGCCTGCAAGCTTTCCCTCAACGTTAAAGACGGTATCATCCAGGAAGCTCTCGTAGAGACCATCGGATGCTCCGGTATGACTCACTCCGCAGCTATGGCTGCAGAAATCCTTCCCGGACTTACCGTTATGGAAGCTCTCAACACAGACCTTGTTTGTGATGCCATTAACACCGCAATGAGAGAACTCTTCCTTCAGATCGTTTACGGAAGAACCCAGAGCGCATTCTCCGAGGACGGCCTTCAGATCGGTGCAGGTCTTGAAGATCTCGGTAAGGGAAGCCGTTCCATGGTTGGTACAACCTACGGTACTCTTTCCAAGGGACCCAGATATCTTGAACTTACCGACGGTTACATTACCGGTATCGCTCTTGACGAGAACGATGAGATCATCGGTTACA
>DBVS01000076.1:306-593 GCA_002308235.1 Lachnospiraceae bacterium UBA1258 | reverse complement strand
ATGATGGACTTCATCAAGAAGGGCGACGATGCAGCTACAGCACTTGAAAAGGCTTCCGGTCAGTACGGACGCGTTGCGGATGCTGTTCGTGTTGTCGATCCAAGAAAAGAATAAGCACAGTAGGAGGATAAGATTATGGCATTATTTGAATCATATGAAAGAAGAGAGCCTCAGATCCTTGCTGTGTTAAAGCAGTACGGAATCAACTCTATCGAAGAATGTAAAGATATCACAATGGCAGCAGGCATCGATGTTTACAAGCTCATCGAAGGCATTCAGCCTATCTG
>DBVS01000076.1:0-170 GCA_002308235.1 Lachnospiraceae bacterium UBA1258 | reverse complement strand
CTTGAAGAGGACACCGAGTGCTTCGCATTCCTTGCAGGTCACGAAAGTTTCGCAGCAGCAGAAGGCGCTATCGGTATCGCTGAGAAAGCAAACAAGGTTCGTCAGAAACCCTTAAGAGTTATTCTTAACGGTCTCGGCAAAGACGCAGCTCAGATCATTTCCCGTATCAA
>DBVS01000009.1 GCA_002308235.1 Lachnospiraceae bacterium UBA1258 | reverse complement strand
CCGAAATCGACCTTGTTTTCCGGGTCCTCCACCAGGAAGGTGGAATAAACGGTACCGTCTCGTTCGCTGAGTCTCTTGTACTCATCGGAAGAAATGGCCTGATAATCAATCTCGAAGCGTTCACCGTTCACCAGGGCATACACATCCGTTGCAAGGTTTATCACGCTCTTGCTTACAAACTTGCACTTAAGTTCCTTTACGGAAAGATCGCCCACCGTGATAACCGGCGAATTCTTGTTGATCCAGTTTCCTTCTTCGTAATAATTCATGGAAAGCACGGTGCCGTCCGTATCGGAATAAAGCACCTTCTCTGCGCGTTGCTTCCTTAAATCCTTAAGTCTCGAAGAATTATAGTTATAATCAAGACTGTACAGCTCTTTTGTTTCTTTTAACCGAAGCGTATCCTTTTCGTAGGTAAGTTCCGCATACCTGTGAGAAGCATCGAAGGACCTGTACTGGGAACTCCAGGCCTTGTAAGCCTGCCAGGGCGCGGAATTGTCATCCGGGAAGGAAGGCTCCGCCACGGGATTGTTCGAAAGATTCTCAAAGATCCCGAGTTTATACTCGTAATCGTTTTTGTCCTTCTCGATCTGCTCCGTCAGTTTCTTAACCTGTTCCTCGTAATTTTCCGCGGCGTCTGCCATGGTCTCGCGAAGTTTCTTGATCTCCTCGTCTACGCCCGCAGTATCGCCGTTTACCAGGGCATCGCCCTTTTTAACGCTCTCTCCCGGCAAATGGGCATAAGAAGAAAAGTTTACTCCGACCTCGTAGGATTTTTCGCTTACCGCAGGGCAAACGGTGGCATTGTAGGTCTCGTAAACGTAGATATTCCTGTATTCGGGATTCACATAGCTCTTTGCGACTCCCACGGGCTCTATAAGCTCGATTGTTTCATCAAGTCCCGTCTCAAGCCTGTTCCCGCAGCCTGACACCGTCATAAGAAGGCTTGCGGCAAGAAGCACGGACAGGGCCTTTTTAGCAATAGTCTTTCTTTTCATCACCTTTTGATTACCATATCCCCTTCGTTTAAGCCCCCCGTGATCTCAACACGGTCATCACCGAAAAGACCCGTTTCAACATAAAGAACCTCTCTGAAACCGTCTTCGTTGACTATATAAACATAGTACTTATCTTCTGCCTGATATACGCAGCGTTTCGGAACATAAAGCACATTTTCGCTGGAGGCTTCGGAAATCTTTATTTCACCCCTGGTATCCGCCGTAATGCTGTCCGCATCCCCGGTGAATACGGAGAATTTCATGGTCTTGTCCCATCCGTCCCTGTCAAGAGGAATCAGGGTATAATCACCCTTTGCGGTTCCAACGCTTATGGTCATGTTCACGGGAACTCCCTCCGGGAAAAGATCCGGATTGTAGACTTCACTCGTTTCAAAATAACCTTCCTCATTGTCTATGATTGTCATAACGCGGGTTTCGATATTGGAGGTTGAGCCCTCAAGATGGTCTTCGATGAACTTCACAGTTCCGTCAAAGGCCGCATAGATCCTGCTTTCCGAATACTCTTTCTTTAATTGGGCAAGTTTCTTCCTGTCAAATTCAAGAGTATCCGCATAGCTTTCTTTTTTGCTCTGAGTGGATTTGTTGAGATTTTCAAGTCTCTTGTCGAGACGTTCTTTGTCGGCAGAAGACTGACCCGTTCCGTAAAGATAATCGAGCCAGGCAACCTGCAAATCTATATTCTGCTCTTCATCCGCATAGCCCGAAAGAAGAGTATTTTTCTTGATCTGGTATTCGAGACGTTCAATTTCCCGGGAAAGATTTCCCGAAGAAAGTTCAGCAAGTAAGTCCCCCTTTTTTACGCTGTCCCCTTCTCTTACATATACCCTGTCCACCAACTTCCCGCTCACGGGAAAATAAACTTCCTGCTCCTCGTTTTTCTTGTAAACGCAGGAAAGTTTCTTTGTCTTAACCACATCGCCCCGCTGTGTGGGTACGAGTTCGTAATTGATGGTATTGTCGGCCGCATCGACCGCGATCAGTTCGTCCTCTTTCTGTTTCGAGCAGGCGGGAAGAACCGATATAACCGTTGCCGCAAACAAAAGCGCGGCCACCGGCTTTAAAAACTTACGATGAATCATTTCTTTCTTTCCCCTTAAAAAGAGGCGGTCCCGGAAAAACCGCCTCTTTGAAATATAGGATCCTATTTACGAAAATATCTTAACGAATGTTGTTGGCTTCGTCAATATAAGTCTGCCAGGACTCTTTAACACCTTCGATTGCGGATGAAGGAGTTGTGTACCAGTTAGGCCAGCCAAGATCGCCTGCTGCGGTGTTGTTTTCGCAGATGGTAGGGATCAAAACTCTGTAACGGTGATAGCCGTTCTTGGGATCGCTCATGAATACAACTGTCTCGGAGATGGCTCTTTCATCAAAGATACCGGCTCTTGCGTTAGCGATCTGTCCGTTGTAATCTTCATAGCCGTTGGGCTGAGTAAGCCAAAGGTCAAGAATGGTAGCAAGGTCTTTCTGCTTCTGCTCGTCATAGCAACCGGGGATGCAGTAGAAGTTATCGTTGAATACGGAACGGTTGAATTCTACATCGGGTCCCTTAGGATACATAAGAAGACCGATATCGAAGCTTCTGTCATCAACGTCGAGGTAAGCACCTGCGGTACCTGCGTAATATTCTTCACCGAGGAATGCAACCTTACCGCTTAAGAACTCTTCTTTGTAATAATCCCATTGAACGCCTTCGGGATCGTGGTTGTCGTACTTGCCCATAAGTTCAACGTACTTTTCAAATGCTTTCATGGAGTCGGCATCTTCAAGACCGAGACGGAACTTGCCGTCAGCATCCTTCTTGATGATAGCGCCGCCGTCGGATTCGATCCATGCTTCGTATTCGGCACCTTCGTTAGTGGTGAGACCAAAGATATCATCAGCGCCGTCGCCGTCGGTATCTCTCTGAACCTTAGCACAGACTTCATCGAACTTATCCCAGGTCCATTCGCCGTTCTTCTGCCAGTCGTAAAGCATATCAGCGGTGATACCTACGTCTGCAAGAACCTGCTTGTTGAAGAAAAGAGCATGCTTGGGCTGAACATAACCTGCTGCGATACCGTAGATGTGGTCGCCGAGGGAGTTCATCTCATGAGCTCTGTTGATCTGATACTTGTCTTCGCTAAAATCGATAACGCCGAGAGCATTAAAGTCCGCGCACATGCCGGTAAGGAAGGCCTGAAGCATGGGAGCTGCGTTTCTTTCTACGAAGATGTAGTTATTTTCATCACCGTTGGTCTGAACGTACTTTACGAAGTCGTCGGGAGCTGATCCCCAGTCGCCCATACCTACGGTCTTAAGGGTGAAGTTGTATTTTTCCTGAAGCCAGGTGTGATACTCAAGAACTGCTTCGTCGTATTCACTTGTGGGATCTGACTCGGAACCGTCAGAAGGTGACCACCAGTTACGAATGGTAACTTGCATTCCGTTGAAGTTAAGGGGCTGTCCGTCAGCGCCGGTCTTTACAGTGTAAGGCTCAACGGGCTCCGAAGCGGGTTCGGATGCGGAAGCGGAAACACTTGCCGTGTTCGATGCAGATGTGGAAGCATTTCCATCGGGCTTGGAACTGTTGCTGCCGCATGCGGCAAGTCCGAGTACCATTGCCGATGCAAGAACAGATGCAACGACTTTCGAGATTAAATTCTTTCTCATAGTTTATCCTCCATTTGATAAATATATTCAAACCTCTGCAACTTTTCCGGAGTTGCACAGTGTTTGATATCACATTTTGATACCTGAAGAGCTGATGCTCTCAACGAACTTTCTTTGTGCAAAAAGATAGATCAGCAATACGGGAACCACGATCATAAGTGTACCTGCCGAAAGTATCGCATCGGAATATGCAACCGATACCGTGGTCTTAATACCCGTAATTCTTTGAATATAAGCACTGATACCGTCGACCACTCTGGCAAGTGAAGTACTTACCAAGGGTGTGGTTCCGAGGAACATGTCTGAGTAAAAGCCATCGGTCCACTGCCATACGAAAGCAAACAGGAAGCAGGAAGTAATGATGGGGGTTGCTTCGGGAAGCATAATCTTGCGGAAGGTCTTAAACATTCCGCAGCCGTCAACGTAAGCCGCTTCCTCGGTATCCACCGGGATGTTCCTGAAAAACTGACGTATCATGTAGATGTAAAGTCCGTTCTTAAGTCCCATACAGCCTGCGCTCATAAGGTAATACGGGATTACCGAACCCTGCAGGTTTAAAGGCTTTCCGGTCACTGCCCTGATGATACCGAAAATGTCAAAAAATCGGAAATTGATGAACAGGGAGTTCGAAATAACCTGGGGCGGGATCACGATAATAAGCATTACACAGGCAAACCAGAATTTCTTAAAGGGAAACTTGAACCTAGCAAACCCGTATCCCACCAGTGTACATACGGCAATCTGCAGTATGCTTATGGTTAGGCTGATCACCATGGAGTTTCTGAAGGCTTTCCAGTAACCCATAATTTCCTTGGCCACTCCGTAGTTTGAAAGGGTGAAGTGGGCGGGAATAATGTTTACGGTGGGGTCGTACAGATCCTTCTCGGCCATGAAGCTTACCGATATTTTACTTAACAGAGGCTGCAGGATCAGAAAGCACAGACCGAAGAGAAGCAAGAAACGGCATATGCTCAAGCCCACCTTCGTTATTCTTTTACGAAGAAGATATCCGCCGGATTTCCG
The DNA here is from genome assembly GCA_002308235.1 of Lachnospiraceae bacterium UBA1258. GTDB lineage: Bacteria > Bacillota > Clostridia > Lachnospirales > Lachnospiraceae > UBA1258. The sequence continues at coordinate 14,056 of DBVS01000009.1, read as the reverse complement.
GTTTCTTTCCCAGAAATCCTGTCGTGCTTCTTTACTCTTAGTCATAGTAGTAAACCCTCTTGGAAATTATAAATGTTGAAAGTGCCAAATATGCTGCTATGCACAGGAAGTATGCCCATGACATTGCCGAGGACGCACCGTAATTCAAGCGACCCATGATGGTCTTGATCTTGTCTATAACCTCGTTATCGGATCTCATACAGAAATCCACGACGGTATAAACCCAGTTAACCAGAAACAGACCGCTTATGCTGGGGAAGGTGATCTTCCAGAGGCTCTCCCATGCGGTACTTCCTTCGATCTCGGCCGCTTCATACATGCTGCGGGGAATCGTCTGAAGTCCCGACAGGAAGATGATTATCTGCATTCCCGAAGCAAGCGCCACGTCGTAAATGTTATTTATAACCTCGAAGACCGTTTCAAAAGCCCTTACACCGACACCGGTGGTCCTTAGGATCTCCTGAAGGGCTTTCGTAATATCCGGGCCCGTCTGATAGTTATCCACGCTCGCCATTATCGATGAAATAAGTTCGTTGTTTGATTCGATCCCAAGCATTACACCTGAAGAAAGGATGACCGGCAGGAAGAAAATGGTCCTTACCAGCGCACGTCCTTTAAACTTCTGGTTGAGTATCAGTGCAATAAAGAAACTGAATACTATGATGGCGAAGGAATATACGAACATTCGGAGCATTTCCGAACCAAGGAGACGCCCGAACTCGGGATCCACCCTGAAAGCCCAGTTGTACTGGTACAATCCCTTCCAGACCAGGTCGAACTTTGCGGGTCCTAACTGAACTTCACAAAAGCTCATGTACAGCGAATGGAAGAAGGGCCTTACCATAAAGATCAGGAATCCCAGGATGAAAGGAGATATAAAAAGGTATCCCGCTATCGCTTTTCTTTTTTCAAGACCGGCCAGTCTGCCTTTTTTGCTTTTACTCATCGATTTTGCCTCTCTCATTTATCGATTACTTTACCAACGCGTAGTCTCTTGCGGGAACTACCGTGCCTTCCGGAGTTTTGTAGCTGTCGGTGAAGCTGTAGTTGACATATACCTTGCTGCCGTCCTCGTATTCGGTGCAGGTTACGTCTCCCATGGTCCTGTGTCCAGTCATACGCTGACCGAAAGTAGATCCAAGCTCCGTATTGTATCTCTTGCAGGTCTCAATCAACCTGTCCTTCCAAGCTGCGTATTCCGAACCGTAGTATTCGGGATACAGGGTCTTCTGTATTGCAAAGGAGCTTTCACTCATGAGAGTGTAGTAAAGGGATGCTCCGTATTCTGCGGAAGTAAGTATCTCCTGTTCCTCGTTACCGCAGATGTTGATGGGCTGGCCCGCATAATTAACAAGACCGTGGATCGCTATCTGGTAGAAAGGAACCATCTTGTCCAAAAGGGTGTATTCGCTTCCCTTAAGTTCCATGTTCGTCACGAAATCAACATAAGGGATTGCATAATCGTTACCCATGTTGATCATAATCTTCTTGCCGCTGTCATCGGCGGATCTGAGAAGATTGATGTCGACGTTTTTATTATACTCACGGCTGTAGGTTTTGCCTCTGCGGAAGTCAGAGGAAACATCCATGCCGATATCCGAGAAAGAAACCTCTGCGCCGTATTTGTCGGTGGCCTTAATAAGGTTTTTCGCCATCTTTTCCGCAAGATCGGCACGAAGCAGGTAATAGCTTTTGGCGCCTTCTCTTGCCGCGTAGGTTACCATACTGTACTGGTAAAGCTCCGCTCTTTCTTTGTTTAAGAATCTTGCCGCATCCCTGAAGGAGAAGAATCCGTCAAAGATGTTGCTGTCGTATTCATACTGGGTAACGCCGTCAAGATAAAGGTCAACGCCCAGTTCTTTTGCTTTTGCCGTTAATTTCTTTAAGTCACTTCCGCGTCCCAGTTCACTGATGGTATGAACATTGTTAAGAAGATTCTGTCTTACACCGTCATTACACCAGGCGGAATATTTTACGGAAAGATCTCCGATGCCGGCGTTTGCCAGTTCTTCCACGATCTTCGAAGCATCTTTGTAGGAGGTAAGCTTCAGAGGACGGGATACGGGAATACCGAGAACCTGACGTACCTTGTCGATGGCACCCACGAGTTCGATGGCAACGGGCGTTCCATCGGAAGCGTTCACGGTCATGTATCCCGGATATTTTTCTTCAAGATATCTGCCGTATTCCTTTGCCATGTCCACGTAGTCATCACTGTCTATGAAGCGATATCTCTGAACGATGGATTCGTCGGGAAGCTTATCAAGGTACTGGTAAACCGCTGCGTTTGAAAGTTCGTCAATGTCGTATTTTTCGCCGGGACAAACGGAATATTTTGCATCAACATAATTGTAGTTGTTGATACGTCCCGAAATCGCCGAACGGACCGACGCGTAACCTGCTCCGTCTTCCATGATACAGATGTAGGAGCTGCCGTCACGGCCCTGGCCGAATACGTTAAAATAAGCTCTGGTATTGTGAATCACGTATTCACGGCTAAGGCACATATCCCATCCGTAAACGTTTGCGTAATAGTCGCTCTGGGAAGCTTTTCCGTTATTGTAGTTGATGAGCGCTCCGCCGCCTTCGGGAACAAACATGAAGCCTTCTGCGTCCGAATATGCCGCTCCGAAATAGGGCAGGGGAAGCACCGTGTATACGGGGTACTGTTCCTTGTATTCGATTCCTTTAAAAGGAACTTCGACTATAAGATCGCCGCCCTCAAGTCTCAGATCCATCTCCACGTTGAATACTGCCGAGGAGTCGGAGCTGACGGATTCATCCAGGAGTTTGTCATTTAAAAAGTCTTCGTAGGTATATCCTGCTTTTTCAAAGCGCTTTTCAAGCTCTCTCTTTACGTTTTCACGTACATTGGTACGAAGAACGTAGATGATGTGATCGGCCATGGAAGGATAATTTGCAAGAAGTTCATCCTTGTTGTCCTTGGCGGAAAGCTTGTTGATATCGTATTTCTTGTAATATTCCGATACATACTGGGCATCTTCTTTTTCAAGATTGCCCTTCCACTTGGCAAGGTCTTCTTCCAGCATTACCGGCGGGATTACATATTCTCTCTGAATATTACCGAAGGAGTAAAAAAGTTTGATGGTATCATTCTCGAGTTTGATCTCATACAAGCCCTTTGCTACGTTTCCCGAGCAGTCAAGTACGGTTTCAAGGCCGTTTACCTGGGCGTAGGAAATGATCACGTTTGACTTAAGCATCTTCTTCTCGGAATCAAGGGCCATGGGATCGTTTTCGGCGTTCTCCGCATTTGAATACCAGCTCTTGCCGGTAGACTTCTGGGTAACCGTAAAGTCTGTGGTAGCAGGGTCCAAAGAAAGGATCAGCTGGTCGGATTCAAGTACTATGGGCTTTTCCTCGTATCCGGGAATGGGCTCGTACCCAAAGGGGCGAACCTCTTTGTATACCTCAGGCTTGTTGGCAAATTTAACTGCGATAAAGAGTACAATCGCAACCACCGCGACGACAGCCGTAGGAGCGATAAGATCCTTAAGAGCCTGTTTTAAAGCCCCTCTTCTTTCAACCTGCGCTTCGGTCAAAGGTTTCTTAACTTTAGTTTTCTCTTTATTGTCTTTTTTCATCAGAAATCCCATCCGTATCAGATTTTACATTCGGAACAAAAGCTCTCTGCCGATCGAAACAAAATATGCAACACCCTGCGAGATCATACTGAAGAAAAGCAGGAGCAGGAAAATCATTATCATTACCGCGGCAAGTGAAAAAACTGTAAATACAAGGTTCTTTGCCAGCGAAAACTCATGTATCTGTCCCATGGCCGCAACGATCAGGAGTGCACAGTAAACAAGGGATATCACATCAAGCACCGAAATAAACTGGCCTTCTTCGATGGTAACGAAGTTGCTGGCGATCATGACCGGTATCTGAATCACCGTGTAGGGAAGCAATGCGTAGCAGGTTCCCATGTATACCTGCCCGAGCCTTCCCTTACCGTCAAACAGTGTGGTGGTGGCCCAGTTTCCCACAACCCACAGCATAAGGGGAAATACGATGCTGGCTACATACATCAATATGTTTAAGTCTTCCCAATATACCGACAAAAATACAAAGCTCGTATATTTAAGCTTTAGGATCCTTACGAACACGCCCAGCACAAGGATCGTGGTTGCCGCAGCGTAGGTTCCCCGCTTTTCATGCGTCAAATCCCAGAATCCGTCCAGGGGATGCGTCATACAGTAGAACGCAAACTTTAAGGATTTAAAGTATTTTCTGTAGGTTTCTTTCTTTTTCAAGGCGTCAAACATATCTGTATTCGTCCTTATCTCTTAAAGATGTCTGCCGTAGCAATTTCATGCTTGATCTTTTTGTATCTGCCGATTCCGAAAGGAACAAGGAAAAGCACCAGTATCACTGCGATAATCCAGCCGATATTTTCGCTTATCCATTCCTTTCTGTACTGCTGGAAAGCCTTGGAATAGTTTACGGCGTCATATTTGACTTCGAAATATTTCATGGCTTCTTTGTAATTTTCCTGACGAAGAAGGGCTCTTCCGATACCGATGTATGCAAGGGTATAGCTTCCGTCAAGTTTCATGACCTGCTCCCAGGAGGCCTTTGACTCGTCGTAAAGACCCGCATCGAACTGGTCCATAGCCCGGTATACCAAAGACCCGAACTCGGTGGGAGTAAAGAGGGTAATGGCGTTGTCCTTGTTGTCAAGAACGAAGAGCTCCTGTCCCATGTGCTCGATGGATGTGGGCTGGCGGAAGTATCCGTCGATATTACCGTTACCGCCCATTACGAAGACCAGTTTACCCTGATCGTCGTATCCGAAGAGTCTGCAGCGGTTCCTATCAAGACAGATGTAAACCTCATTGTCCAGGACCGTAACGTCCGTAAAAATGGAGGCTCCGGAGATACCTGCCGCATTGCCCCAGTAGAGGTCGCCGTATACGGGATATTCACCGTTTCTTACCAGAATATCGTTGCCCAACATGTTAAGTTTTCTGATGGCCTGGATTTTCTCGGAGTCCAGGTCCTCATCCTGTATCTTGTCGGGAAGGGCGTATATAAAGCCCTTGGGGTCCATGTAGATGTTGGCATATTCCGTGGGAACGAAGGAAACCATTCTGGCTCTCTGTTCCTGAGTCGCAAACTTCTTAAAAAGGTAATCCATGAAATTATAGGAAACGGGAGTTGCTCCTATAAATCCGGAAAAGGTTCCGTCTTCTTCGTACTTGATAAGTCCCTTGTTGATACCGGTCGAAGTGCAGTAAAGACGTTCCGCCGTATCGATCACCAGTCTCGAAGGCTGGAAAACAACCTGCTCATCAAGGGTCTGATCTTCGGGCTTTTCAAAGTGATGAATGTAGTTAAGGTTCCTGTCCACCTTTAAGACTCTGGCATTTCCTTTGTCCGCAATGAAAATGTCACCGTCTTCGGAAACCGCTACGTCTGCGGGAGCGTTAAGCTCTGCGGGCTCAACACCCTTTACCTTGGTGATCTCTTTAATGAGCTTAAAATTATGCTTTTCGTCGACTTCATAAACGAGTATGCGGTTGTTTCCCGTGTCGCACAGGTAAAGTTCGTTACCGTGAACATAGATGGATTCGGGGTTCTTTAAGTTCTTTTCAAGTCCCAGTTCCTTGTAGGTAAGCACGCGGCTTACGTAATAGGGCGTAGGACAGTTCTGAACATCTCCCCAGTAATCGTATATGTATGAATAATTGTTTTCCTGTGCATTTGCTTTTACCGCGGGAACAGCCGAAACCGAAACGACTGTCGCCAGCAGCAGGCAAAGCCACGTAAATTTTCTTTTCATAATCATCCTCGCACAGAATATTTAATCTTTGAGTCCCGAACTTGCCATGGTTTCCAGAATCTGGCTTTCGGAGAAGACAAATATCAGAATAGGTACGATCATTACAACCACAAGTACCGCCGCTGCCTGACCGGTTCTGGCAATACCGCCCAACTGTATCTGCTGAAGGGCATAAACCAAAGTCTTTCTTTCTTCAGAATAGATGAAGGTTGCCGCCCTGTTGTTCCAAAGTCCCTGAACGGAGAAGATAATAAGTGTCATCCATGCGGGTTTAACGTTCGGCATTACTATCCCGGCAAATACCCTCCACTCGTTGGCGCCGTCTATCTTGGCTGCTTCGATCAAAGAGGTGGGAAGTCCTTCCATGAACTGCTTCATCAGGAAGAAACCGATGGGGGAAGCAAATGCGGGTACTATGATGGCCCAGTAGGTATCGATCCATCCCAGTTTGTTGATCAGAATGTAGTTGGGGATACCCGTTACGTAGTAGGAGAACATCATGGCGATCGTTACGATCTTGAAAAATGTCCTTCCGCCGGGGAAATCATACTTTGCAAGAACGAAGGCACCCATGGATGCAATAAGCAAATGTCCCGCGGTTCCCGCTGCGGTAATGAATACGGTATTGAAGAAGTACCTTGAAAAGGTTACCCAGGATTTACCCATGGTGACAAACAGATCGGAGAAGTTGTCAAACGTAGGGTTTCTCGCAAAGATCCTCGGCGGGAACATAAAGAGCTCATCCAAAGGCTTAAGAGCATTGCTCACCGCATATACGATAGGGAAAACCATTACAAGACCCGCCAGCACCAGAAAGAGCACCAGTGCCACGTCACCGCCGATGGAGCGGTTGGGTTTTCTTCTTCTTATAAGCTTTTTGTGATACGGTTTTTCAATAACCGCCGCTTGTGTCTTTTTACTCATATCAGGTTCCCACTCTTCTAAGTAAACTCTGAATTGCTTTGTTGCAAAGGATCATCATTAAGAACAGTATTGTCGCTATGGCGCAGGCATAACCCATTTCATATCTGGTGAAACCGTAGTCAAAAAGGTGGGTCACTATGGTTCGCGCCGCGTAGTCGGTACTGGGATATCCGCAAAGCTGCATCGTTACGTCGCAGACACCGAAGGCCTGGGTGATGGACATTACGGCACCGAACATGAGCATGGGCTTCATGCTGGGAAGGGTGATGTACCAAAGCTCCTGCCAGCGGTTCTTGATACCGTCCATACATCCGGCTTCGATCTGGGATCTGTCGACACCCTGAAGACCTGCAACGAAGGAAAGGAAGCCCTGGCCTAAGCTCATCCAGAGGATTACCAGCATACAGATCCAGATCATGTACTTAGGATCCGTGAGCCAGAATTTCGGAGTGTCTATAAGTCCCAGGTTCATAAGGAACGCATTGACGTAACCGTAAGCATCGCCTCTGAAGAATACGGAGAAGATCACGAAACAGTTACCGGCAATGGAGGGTGCGTAGAATACAACTACCGCCACGCTTCGAACCCATCTGGGGAGTTCGTTGATGAGCCATGCAAACAGGAAGGACATTATATAGCCCAAAGGACCCGTTATTACGGCTATCAAAAGCGTATTCTTGATACCGATAAGGAAAATGTCGTCTTCAAGAAGCAGGCTTATGTAGTTTTGGATTCCGATAAACCTGGGAGCCTCAAGTATGTTGTAATACGTAAAGGAAAAGTAGATGGAGGCTACAACCGGGAACACGAAAAACATGGTGAAAAATATGGCGTAGGGAGCAAGAAAGAGATAACAGTTCTTGCTTATTTTCGCTTTTTTCCACGCGACCTTCGCATTGTACTTTCGAAGTTCAAAATACTTTTTAAAAAATTCTTTCATGGTCTTCCTCTTTAAGAAGTTATTCCTTAATCAAGTTCCATACCGAATTCCTTACGCTTCTTCTCGATCTCCTCGTTTATCTTGATGGCGTAATCGATTATGGTCTCACGTGAATCCGTTTTCTGGTTGATGGACTTTCTCACCGCGTTTGCTATGTGACGTCCGGTGAAGTATCCGCCGGGAACTTCTCTGATACCCATGCTTTGTTCCCACTGGGCATCAAGAACCGCGATATCGTCAACGCTCCAGGAAAGTCTTGAGAAAGCATCCTTGTTGGCGGTGTTGTAACGGGCGCTGGCGCCGAGAAGTGCTTCTATCTCGCGGCCGAACCAGACCTGTGTATCAACCGATGACCACCACTTCATGAATTGCCATGCGTTGTTTCGAAGTTCCTCATCCTTGATCTTTAACATCATGGTGGCGTTACCGGAGATAAATACCGTTCTGTCGATGTAGGTGTTGCCGTTCTCATCAACCTTCTCGGTACCGGGAATCAGTGTAAAGTCCCAAAGTCCTCTGATCTCGGGAGCCGATACCATCAGGGTGTTGTAAGTCGAGTAGGAAGCAATACCGAGGGGCATTTCTCCGGATCTGAAACGGCTTATGAAGTCGAAGTAGACCGGAATGCCGTAATCGTTAAAGTAGGATACGTAATCGTCAAAAGCCCTGACGCCCGCCTCGGTATCGACCGTGGTCCTGGTTCCCTTGGGATTGTACATGTCTCCGCCGTACTGGAAGAGGAGCGTAAAGTAAAGGGAAAGGTCGGGAGCATTGGATGCTACCTGAACCGTCGCACCTGCGGAGGATGAGCTTCCGCCCGCACTGGGGATACCGATGGATAAGTTGTTTCCCTGAATGGTGGGAAGCATCTCGATAAGTTCCTGCCAGGTGTTGGGAATCTCAAGCTCCAGTTCTTCAAGCACGTCCTTTCTGTAGAACATTACATTGAAGGTCTGCTGCTCGGGAATTGCATATATGTGACCGTCGAGTTCGTACTGTGCGTAGGAACTCTGTGTATAGTGCGAAAATACGTCCTGCCAGTCGGGGAACTGGGTAAGGTCTTCCACCGCATTACGAAGTGCGTAGTTTACGGGCTGGTCGGCACCTACGGAAAGCACCACATCGGGGCCTCTGCCCGCCAGCACTGCGGTAAGGAGTGCTTCAGCCGATACTATCTCAACGTTTACCTTGACGCCCGTATTGGGAGTGAAGGTATCGTCGATCATGGACTTAAGGATGGTTCCCTGATCGCGTCCGGTAAGTACCCAGACGGTAACGACCTTGTCCGAACCCTTATCATCGTAAACGTCACCGACGGAATTGTAGTCAACCGTGAAGGAAGCCACAAAGGACTTGATCTCATGCCACAGGGACATAAAGACGTTGCTCTTTTGCTTCCTGGGCTTGACTTCCGTACCGGTTACCGTCAGGTAATCCACATCCAGCTTGGACTCACTCATGTTAAGGGACGCGGTTCCGAGGGCTGTGATGTTGTCCTTGAAGGTTACAAATTCAAGGGTGATCTTGCCGGGCTTCTTTACGAAACGTTCAAGCTGCTGTGCAAGGGTCTGGGCGGTCGCTATCTGATCGGCCTTCTGTCCGCTGTAAGCAACCATGTCGTCTACTATCTTAAAGAGACGTTTGGATTCGATATCCATTGCCTCTATGATCTCGGGATAAACGTACTCGATACGGTAATCTCTGTACTGATCGGGAAGCGCACCGGTGTAGACCAGTATCCTTCTGTACAGCTGATTGAGTCTGTAGGTGGATTCCTCTATGTCGGAAAGAATGGGTCCCAGACCTCCCAGGGTGGCTTCCATCCGGATGGTGTGCTTTCCGGCGGTAAGGTAGAACCTGTAAGGTTCACCATTGTCATCCGAAAGTTCTTTGCACTCCCAGTCGTTTCCGAAACCGAAGGAAACTTCCGAAAGCTCCTTAAAGGGGATCTCGCCGTCGATATAGACCGCACGGTTTGAAACGCTTCCTCTGGAGTAGTTCTGACGGGCTTTGATCATAAGATTGTAAAAGCCGTCTTCGGGAACTTCCGTTTCCCATTCGATCCACATTCCGTTGCTTCGCCATGCGTCTCCGCCTACGTAGTTAAGGACCGTGGTGGTAACGCTGTTGGGTGAAGTGGTGGGTGAGGATCTGTCATATTTTGCGTAGAGGGAGGATTCCGAACGTCTCACGGAATCTTCGCCTTCGACGGTGGCGTAGTGTTTTGCCGCCAGGGTTCCCGAAGGCTTCCCGCTGTTTTCATTTAAATATTCTTCGTAGGATATAAGCTTTCTTGCTGCCCTTAATTCAAGGGTCTTTATGACCATGGGCTCGTTAACCCCGTAGAGCTCGAGCTTGTTGTCGCCCTTTTCGAACCAGAACACGTAAGGCTCTCTTTCGTATCCTCTGTCATCCTTAAAGCAGGAACTCTGCCATGCGTACTCTTCAACCTGAGTGGGGCGGATCTCGTTACCCTGGTTATCGATCCTGGGCGGGCCGTCATCGATCCAGATCCTGGAAAACTCTATGCTGACCGCATCGTTGAAGGGAAGCTCGCCGTTGATGATTACTCTTCTCTCGGCGGCAACACCCTTGGACTCAGGGAGGAAGTACTCCATGTAGATGTTGTAAAAGCCTGCTTCCGGAACATTTACGGTCCATGTGGCGGTGGATCCCGCTTCGGTGTAAAGAGCCCGGTCCGCACCTTCGAAATTGCTTACCACTTTGGCTCCGTCAAGGGAATCGGCTTTGGTAATATCAACGGAAATATCCTTGGTCCCCATTTTGTCTGCGCCGTGAGCGTTCAGATATTTTTCGTAGGTTCCGGTCCTCTCGGTTCCCACAACCTCGCGGGTTAAGTCTACGCCTTCATACTTTTTTTGGAAGTTTCCGATCCTTCTGTGGCTCATGAGAACGGCAACGACAATGAACACTGCCAGAACTCCAAGCGCGATCAGAAATTTTTTCAAGCCTTTGTTCATACTATCCTCCAAGGTTTATAAAACCTTTCAGAATTAAGCCCTATTCTGCAAATATGTAAAAGCAGGGTTTGGGTTGATAATTTTCATCAAAAAGCAGGGGACACTGGGGAAGTCCCGCAGTGCTTCCGCCGCCCACGTTGGAGCGGGACTGAAGCCAGGAATAATGATCCACGGTACCCCAGAAGGTGATACCTGAAACCTCCACACCTTCCATGGCGTTTGCGCTGGTGATGGCAAACAGGATAGACGAGTAACGGTCGGTAAGTTTCTCGTATTCTTCGGCTTTCTTCTCGGCGCTTCCGTCATATCCCGAACTTGCCTTGATATCAAGTTCGGTAAACTGTACCTTTCCCGTGATCTTGGCGTACTGTTTGATTGATCCGTTAATGCTTCCGAAGTCCGGAGAGGATATGTCGTAATGTCCCTGCATCCCCATGGCGGAAAGTCTGGTTCCGACGCCCGGAGCGCCTTCCGCTTCCTTGATCTCCTTAAGAAGCTTGATGATCCCGTTCTTCTTAAGAGCCGTGCATTCGTTATAATCGTTGTAATAAAGTTCAAGTGATTCGGGAGCGTATTTATTCGCATATTTGAATGCGTTGATGATAAATTCGCTGCTCTGATAGATGTGCCACCAGCTGGAGTTGCTTCCGTGTCTGTCTTCGGAAAGCTTTTCGTTGGGGTTCTCCGCATCCGTACGAAGGGAACCCGTTCCGTCACTTACAGCCTCATTTACCACATCCCAGCCGTAGAAAAGATCCTTATATTTACTGTCTTCTCCGGTGAAGTGTGTAAGAACGGCTTTTATGTACCACTCAAGGCGTTTGTTCATTTCCTCGGGTGTAACGTAGTCCTTGGTTTTGTCGTAGTCTACGTGGAAGAACCATTCGGGAGTCTGTGAGTGCCAAACAAGCACGTGGCCTCTGACCTTTATTTTCTTTTCCGGATGTTCTTCATTCCATTTAAGGATCTTGTTTAAGATCTTTTCCGCTCTCGTATATGAAAGCTTCGGCACCGTAATGGTCTCGCCGTTAAGTTCCGTCTGATTGGTTCCGGGGCATTTCTGGACACTGTAGTTAAAAAGTGCGTCCGGCTTTAATTCGTTTCCGAGGGTAACCGCTTCGAAATGAGTAGTGATTATATCCCAAACCTGAGGGTCGTCCGCTTCTGCGCCCGTGACCGCGCAGCCTGCAAAGCCGCCGATCTTTGCTCTCACTCCGTCGCGTAAAACGGGAACAGTTTCCACGTTCGTATCTCCTTTGTCATTCCCATCCCCGTTTGTTTTGTTTATATCTGTATCCGCGTCCGCGGAAGAAGTCGATGTTGATGAAGAAGAGGTCTGGGAAGTATCCGCCGATGCCTGAATATCGGATGAAGAAACCGTATCGTCCGTTTTGGCTGTCGATGCAGAGTTTTCGGTACTTCCCGTAACAGTTGTTCCGCCCTTGTCAGAGCAGGCCGCAAGTGACAGCATGGCAGCCGCAAGAGTGACGGCAGTTATTCTTCTGAATAAATGATTTCTTCGCATAACCTTCCCAACTTTCTCTTACTCTAATCAAATTATAGTTTTGCCAAATCTTCATTTCTATCTATAACGTGCTACAAACTTCTCACATTTTGCTTCCTTCGTGTTAAAATTCGGTAGCACTTTGTACACTTTAATCATAAACATGTTGTTCTTCTTGTATATTTTGACAGATTTTATGCAAAAAATAAAGGGCTCCCGCAAAAAACCCGTTAATTTTTCAAAAAAAGGTTGATATTTTTTGACGCGTGTATGATATAATTTAGGAAAAAGCAAGATTTGGAGGGAAATATGTCCGAACCCTTTGATGCGGCCATCATAGACAAAGACCGATACAGCAGAATAAACAGTGACTTTACGGGCACCAGAAATGTCCAGAGCGGCCACGAGGTTGTTGAATTCAGAGCGCAATCAATGGCAAGGATCTGGCTGAACGATCTTCCGGACAACTTTGCGCCCCACTGGCATTCTGCCCTTGAGATCATTACTCCCACGGAAAACAACTATACCATCATTTCAGGCGGAGAGGTCTATGAAGTCCATCCCGGAGAGGTTTTGATCATTCCCCCCGGAGAGATCCACGAGATCACCGCACCCCCCAGGGGAAAACGTTTCATTTTCCTGATGAACATCGCTTCCCTTCAGAAACTCAAAGGGTTTGCCAGGATCATTTCGATTCTTTCAAAGCCTGTCCTCATCGGTCCCGACAGCTACGAAGAGATCTATTCCGAGGTTTACAGCCTGCTTGTTCAGATTCGGAATGAGTACTTTAACGATACGGAATTTGCGGATCTTTCCATCCAGTCACTGTTGCTTAAGCTGTTTGTGGTGCTGGGTGAAAACTATACGCAGCAGGAGTCTCTTTTCTCAAATGCCTCTCCTACCAAGCGCAAAGAATACATCCAGCTTTTCAACGATACCCTTGATTATATCGACAAACACTTTACGGAAGAGCTTTCCCTTTCGGACATCGCCGCCAACACCGGCTTTTCAAAGTTCCATTTTTCGAGGCTCTTTAAACAGTATACCAACTACAATTTTACCGATTATCTTTGCTTTCGCCGTATAAAGGCAGCCGAAGAACTGCTGGTAACTCCCGGGGCTTCCATAACCGATGTGGCGATCCTTTCGGGCTTTTCCAGTATCTCCACCTTCAACCGGATCTTTAAACAGCAGAAAGGATGCACCCCCAGTCAGTATCGAAAGCAGAACTCCGAAGTCAAAAAGCGCAGGATCCGGTAAATTCGCACAAGCAAAAGCCCGGCCGTTACGGTCGGGCTTTAATTTATTCGGGCAAGTATTCAAAATTCTTAAATACGCAGGAGCCGCCGATCTCTCTGGTGGAGTAGCAGCAAAGACCGAAACGGTTTCCGGTGAAGTGCGCCAGACTGAAGCTCATGGCGTGAGGCTTTCCAACCTTGGAAGCCTTCTTTTTATGCATATACATAAATTCCGCGATATCCTTGCCGCCGGAGAAATCCGCATGAATGCCGACTGTGGCTTCGGCGGAGTTAAGCCTTATCTTCTCGACGATCTCGCAGGGCATATAGTCCGCGCCTCCCATGGATTTACGACCTCCGTTCGCAGCCACCGTTACCACAAGATAACTCACGGAGTGTTCTTTTTTAATACCCACCATGGCGTAATTACTTTGAAGTGCGCAAAGACCGGCGAAATCTCCGTCGTTCAGTTTATCCGCATCTATGGTCACCCACGCCGTACATGCAGGCCAAAGCATGCGCTGTGTCAGTGTGTTCCTTGCCTGAGTGGGGTTGATGCTTATCTTTCCCGTCTTGATCTCAAGGCCCCCGGCGGGAAGCAGTCTCCAAAGACGGTTGTCGGGGCTGTGATTCCACTGCCAGCAAAGCGAAAGGTTCTTGCCTGCG
>DBVS01000059.1:37923-59097 GCA_002308235.1 Lachnospiraceae bacterium UBA1258 | reverse complement strand
TCGAAGTTCCGTGAGGAATACCTTAAGAAGAACGAGCCTATCCACTTCAGAAAGCTTAAAGTGGATGATCTGTCCGGAGAGACCGAGTCGGAATTCGATACCGGCGTACATCTGACCTATACCGATCATGATATCGAAAAGACCTTTGACGCTGTAGGAAACGGGCCTCTGGATGCTGTACAGAGAGGACTTAAGGAGACCTTCGGTATCAGGATCAAGATACTTGATTATGAGGAACATGCGCTGCAGAGCGGATCCAATTCCCAGGCAGCTGCATATATTCATATGCTCGATGAGGAAACGGGAGATGTTACCTACGGCGTAGGCGTGAGCTCAAATATCACACGTGCATCCGTAAGAGCTATCTTTTCCGCTATCAACAGACTTGGGCTGGGGGATAAATAATGAGCTTGAAGCTTATGGTTACCGGCTGCAACGGCCAGCTGGGCAGGGCATTATACGAACTGACAAAGGACGATACCGGCTTTGAATATGTGGGCAGCGATGTCCCGGAGCTGGATATAACCGATTGCGAGGCACTGGTTTCCTATGTAAAGGAACTTAAGCCCGACGTGATCATAAACTGCGCCGCTGCCACCAATGTGGACGGCTGTGAGAAAGATGAGGATCTTGCGTTTAAGATAAATGCGCTGGGGCCGCGTAATCTGGCGGTCGCAGCTAATGAAGTTGATGCAAAGCTTATACATATCTCTACGGATTATGTTTTCCCGGGGGACGGAAATGTGCCGCGTACCGAGAATGATCCGGTAGGTCCTAAGAGTGCGTACGGCCGCACCAAGCTTGCGGGAGAGGAATTTGTTAAGCTCTTTGCAAAGAAGTGGTTCATAGTACGTACCGCATGGCTTTACGGTGAAGGAAAGAACTTTGTCCGCACCATGCTTAAGCTTTCCGAAACAAAAGACAGTATCAGCGTGGTCGACGACCAGCTGGGAAATCCTACCAGTGCGCTCGAACTGGGTAGGGCGATACTTAAGCTGGCACCTACGCAGCTTTACGGTATCTATCACGGCACCTGCGAGGGCGTATGCAGCTGGGCGGATCTTACGGAAGAGATTTTTAAGATGAAGGGTATCGCGACTAAAGTCGTACGCATCAGTTCTGAAGAATATAAAAAGAATTATCCGGATTCCGCGGACAGGCCTTCGTACTCCGCTTTGGAAAAAAGGATGTTTAAGCTGAATCTGGATCACAGATTCAAAGACTGGAAAGATGCCTTAAAAGAGTATCTTCTGGGCTGATCAGTAAGGAAGTACTTTCAGGCAGATCAGACAGCCTAAAAATATGCCTATTATTATACCGACGATAACCTGAAGAGGTGTGTGTCCAAGGAATTCCTTAAGACGGTCATCGGGAGAGAGTTTACTCCAATCCACCTGTTCCATCTTTTCCATGGTATCCATCATCTCGTTGAGTACCTGGGCATGTTTACCTGCCTGCCTGCGTATTCCCAGTGCATCGTACATAACGATGATGGCAAGGCTTGCGGCAAGGGCAAAGTCCACCGAGCCGGGACCGCTTTTGATAAAGACAGCGGTTGCCAGACCTGTAACCGTCGCTGAATGGGAACTGGGCATTCCGCCTGTCCCTATAAGCCTTTCGGCGTTAAAGTTACGTGTGAGGACTGTGTGCAGTATGGCTTTCATTATCTGGGCTACAAACCAGGCCGATACTGCGGACATCAGGATAGGATTGTGAAAGATTTCAAATAAATAACGCATGGGTATATTATATAGGTTAGGTAAAAAAAACACAAGCAGATAATGATATAGGAGGGGCAGGAAATTGGCTAAGTTGGAGAAAAAAGACAAGATATATGTGGCCGGCCACAGAGGACTCGTAGGCAGCGCCATCGTGCGTGCATTAAACCGCAAGGGATATGAGCATATCGTTGGACGTACCCATACGGAGCTGGATCTGACGGAGCAGTCGGATGTACGTGCATTCTTTGAGGTAGAGCGTCCCGATGTTGTGGTACTGGCTGCCGCAAAGGTGGGCGGTATCAACGCCAATAATACTTCTCCTGCGGAATTTGCATACA
Source organism: Lachnospiraceae bacterium UBA1258 (assembly GCA_002308235.1). Lineage (GTDB taxonomy): Bacteria > Bacillota > Clostridia > Lachnospirales > Lachnospiraceae > UBA1258. Next base: position 57,038 of record DBVS01000059.1, on the reverse strand, counting down.
GCAATATGCAGATCCAGTGCAATGTCATTGAATGCTGCCACCGTTACATGGTAAAGAAGCTGCTTTTTTTGGGCAGTACCTGTATATATCCCCGTATGGCTCCCCAGCCCATTCCGGAAAATGCACTTTTGACCGGGCCGCTGGAGACCACCAATGAGGCATATGCCATCGCAAAGATAGCCGGACTTGAGATGTGCAAGTTCTACAAGAGACAGTACGGCAATGATTTCATCAGCTGCATGCCTACCAATCTGTACGGCCCTCATGATAATTACGAGCTGAAGGGCTCCCATGTGCTGCCTGCTATGATCAGGAAGTTCCATGAGGCAAAGATGAGCTATGCTCCTTTTGTTGAACTGTGGGGAACCGGAGCACCTTTAAGAGAATTCCTTTATGTTGATGATATGGCTGATGCCTGTGTCTTTCTTCTTGAAAAGTACAGCGGTGAGCAGCATGTAAACATCGGTACGGGCGTTGAAGTCACCATTCGTGAGCTGGCGGAAACGGTCAAGAGGATCGTGGGATTTGAAGGCGAGATCGTCTGGAACAGTGACATGCCCGACGGTACTCCGAGAAAACTTACGGATGTCACCAGACTCCATGCTCTCGGGTGGCATCACAAAGTAGACCTGGAGGAAGGCGTGCGCCTTGCCTATGACTGGTTTACCGAGAATATCGACAGAGCGAGGATGTAGGATGTCAATCGTCTGCATTTTATGCCTTTTGGTCTTTCCGTTCCTTGCGGGAGTGACCGTAACCAAGATTTTCGGCACAAGAAACCGGGGATATTTCTTCACGTATATCATCGGTTTTCTTTTTCTTGTGCTTTTCTTTATACCAAGCCTTCTGGCGGCGCTTAAACTGGATCTGACCCTTAAAGGCCTTGAAAAGATCTGGTTTGCTGCTGTGATCCTTTTAAGTGCTCCGGGGCTTTTGATATTCGTGTCGGAGTGCATCGGGAAGAAGCTTCCTTCCGTGAATCTTTCGATAAAGAGCCTTAAAGAAAGAGCCCCGGTTTTTATAACCTTACTTTTGGTATGGATCTTTTCCGTGTTCCTTCAGGTACCTTCCTTTGCCAACGACGATACCTGGGAGATCGTCGCAAACACTGTGGCCCATGACAGTATCTACGGCTATTCCTCATTTACGGGAAAGGCTCTTACCGCGGGACTTCCGATCTTTAACAAGGTCTATGTGATGCCCCTTATTTACGCGGTTCTGGTTGATTTTTTCGGAATCGAAATGACGCTTCTGGCGGGAGCAGTAATCCCCACATTCGTTTTGTTCGCCAATACTTACCTGACCTGTAAGCTGTTTAAAAAACTCTTGCCTTCGGCGGCCCTTAACATTTTCATGTGCGCATATTTTTGCGTGATGGCGGCGGGAACGTATCTGCCTTCAAACGGGATTCCCGTAACCGTGGGATATTCGGTCATAAGAGAAGGATATTCGGGATATGCGTTCTGTTACGGCCTGGTGCTTCCCGCCTTCCTGTTTTTGCTTTCCGAAAAAAAGCGGATCTTTGCAGTCCTGACTTTGGCGACGGCTTCGGGACTGGTGCGCATCGACCGGATCTTCTACGCTTTCTTTGCACCCTTTAAGTGGCTTAGATCCGTAAACCTGGCAGGAAAGCTTGCGGTACTTTATATCGTGGCGGTCATCGCCCTGATCCTTTTGCATCACCTTAAAAAGAAAAAGTATCCTGCCTTTGTTTTTCTTTTTCCGAGTGCTGCGATAGCTTTTGTTGTGACGGAGCTTTCAAATTTGATCGTTGAAAAGAAAAAGCGGTTGGTCTTCGGCCTCGGAGTTGCTTTTATCATTTTTGCGGCCTGCGATTTTATGCCCGGTAAGGATGCGGAATCCGGAAATATATTCACTTATGATGCCCGGGAGAGAGAGGCCGTGAAGCTTCTTGAAAGTGATGCCTGCGTGCTCTCCACAAAGGATTTTTGTTCGAAACTCAGGCGCATCGACGGAAACAAAAAATGCATTCTCGGCAGAGATTACGGAAGTTCTTATCTTGTGGGGCTCAATTATGAGGAAGAATCCGAATATGCGCCCGACTATTCGATGTTTGCGGAGAATTACGCTCTCGATTTCTCCATTTACGGTTATTCCGATTTCGGGGAGAAGATATCCCTTGACGAATTGTTCACCTTTGCGAGATTCGAAGGCTTGAACGCCATAGTGATACCTTCCGAAAGGCGGACGGAAGCAGAGGACGGTTTTGCCGAAAACGCGGGCTTTAAGTTTACGGGTGAGGCAGGCGGATACACGGTTTATGCACTTAAGAGGGACGGCGGAAAATGAGGGAAACAATCAGTATAATCGTTCCCGTGTATAATGCGGAACGCTTTATAAAAGATACGATAAATACCGTTTTAAACCAGACGGAGAAGAATTTCGAACTGATACTGGTGGATGATTGTTCAAAGGATTCTTCCTGCGAGATCATAAATTCCTTTTCGGACGGAAGGATATGTCTTGTAAAGCAGCCTGAAAACAGGGGCGCCGCGGAAGCAAGAAACAGAGGACTTTCCGAAGCAAACGGCAGGTACATAGCCTTTCTTGATGCGGACGATCTTTGGGAAAAAGACAAGCTTGAAAAAGAACTTCGGTTCCTTAAACTGAACAATGCGGGTTTTGTTTTTACAGGCTACGAATTCGCGGATGAAACCGGGAAGGGCACCGGAGCAAAGGTGAAGGTTCCCTTTAAGACCGATTTTAAGAAGGCTTTAAACAATACCAATATTTTTACTTCCACAGTCATGATAGACAGGGAGAAGATCCCCGATTTCCTGATAAAAATGCCCAACATGAAGAGCGAGGATACCGCCACCTGGTGGACCATCCTTAAAGCGGGTCACATCGCCTACGGACTTAACGAGGTGCTGGTAAAGTACCGAAGAAGCGCCCATTCTTTGTCCTCAAACAAATTTGAAGCACAGAAAAGGATATGGCGGCTGTATCGGAAAGTCGCGGGGCTTTCGGTTCCTGCTTCCTGCTTTCATTTTTGCTGCTGGGCCGTAACCGCCGTATGGCGGAGGCTGTAATTCTTAAGATATTTCTAAAGTGTCGCCGAATGGTGGCACTTTTTCTGCTTTAGTGGTAAAATTATCATAACTGTGCGCAGTTTGTAATTACCTTAAAGAGAAACCCGGAGGGATTTGCTTCATGAAGCAAACAGAATCCTTTAAAAGAATAATCCAGCTTCTGATGAGCGGCGTCGGCGTTGCTTTTCAGGTGCTGATGTTTTCATACTTTTATTTCAATTATTTCTTTGTATGGATCAAGGAGATCATGACCTATTACGAAAAGGGTCATGCCCTTATCCTTTCGATGTACGCATTTTTGCTTTTTTCCTTCTCGGGAATTTACGGTGGCCTTCGTATCGGTTACATGAAGAACTCCGAGCTTATTTTCTCACAGATCATAAGCACCTTCGTTACGAACGTAGTCGCTTATGCGGTAGTCTGCCTGATGTGCAGACGCCCCGTCAGCGCCACGGAGTTTTTGGAGATGATGCTTTGTCAGGCAGTGATAGGTTTTGCCTGGATTCTTCTGGTGAGCCTGCTCTACAAGAAGATATTCCCGCCGAGACAGCTTCTTTTGATCCACGGAGACAGACCCACCGCTTCCATCATTCACAAGCTTGAATCCCGTAAAGACAAATATGAGGTCAAGAGCACCATCAACATAAGAGAGGGCGAAGAAAAAGTCTGCAAAGAAGCCCTTTACGGCTACGACGCAGTCGTGATCTGGGACATACCCTCCAAGGAAAGAAACAACATCCTTAAATTCTGTTACGGCCATGGCGTGAGAGTTTACATCATGCCGAAGATCAGCGATGTGATTCTTTCGGGTGCTGAGATGCTGCATGTTTTTGATACTCCCATTCTTCTTACCAGAGAGTACAGCTTAAGAATGGAGCAGCGCTTCGTGAAGCGTCTTGTGGATCTGGTGCTTTCGATTGTTTTGATCCTGATCACTTCACCCATTATGCTCATTACGGCCATCGTCATAAAACTTTACGACAGGGGCCCCGTGATCTACAAGCAGGTACGCTGCACCAAGGACGCGAGGGAATTTAAGATACTGAAATTCAGGAGCATGAGAGTCGATGCGGAGCGTGACGGCGTTGCAAGACTTGCAAAAGCCAAGGATGACCGGATTACACCCATCGGCAAATTTATCAGAAAGTGTCGTATTGACGAGCTTCCGCAGCTTATCAACATTTTCAAAGGTGACATGTCCTTTATAGGTCCCAGACCCGAAAGACCCGAGATCATCAGACAGTATCTTGAGACCATGCCCGAATTTGCTTTCCGTATGAAGGTCAAGGCCGGACTTGCGGGATACGCCCAGGTTTACGGGAAATACAACACCACTCCCTACGATAAGTTAAAGCTTGACCTTTGTTACATCGAGAAATATTCAATCTGGATGGATTTAAAACTCATGCTTTTGACCTTTAAGGTTCTTTTCTGGCCCGATTCCACCGAAGGTGTTGCGGAAGGCCAGATTACGGCACTTAAAGAAGCAATTTCTGAGAAGAAAAACTCGGAGGAAACCGATGACTGATCGCTTTGACATAAAGCTTTTTCTTTTAAGGCTTTTCAGGAAATTTCATATTCTTCTGATTGGTGCGCTGATTGGCGGAGTTCTTATAGGCGGTGGCTATGCGGTAAAGAAACTTGTGATTGATAAGCCACTTTATCAGACGAGAATAGTTGCCCATGAAGACCTTTATTTTGATACCGAGATAGGCCAGTATACCTACATCAACCGTTATACCTGGAATGAGATTGTTGCCATGGACTGGATTACCGATGATATCTCGGCTAATCTTTCGGGCAAATATTCAAGTGACGAAATAAGCGCGCTTCTTACGGCGGAGGTTCCCTCAGACTCAAGGATAGTTTACGTATATGTGACTTCAGAGGACAAAGAAAAGACCGCAGAAGTCGCAAAGGCCACAGTTCCCGTCATCGAGAGCGTTTCCGATAAACTTCCCGAAATACAGGATGTCCTGATCATGGATGTTTATGAGACACCGAAAAAAGTCGACAACGCCAAATATTTTTTGAGGGCCTGCATTTTGGGCGCAGTGCTCGGATTACTGGCAGCACTCTTCGGAAGAAGCGTATATATCCTGATGGATGATTCGATCTATATTCCGGAACTTTTCGAGAAAAAGTACGGCATCGAAACGGAAACCTTTGACGGCAACATTCCTGAAGGCGCATTGGTACTGGATAAAAGCCTTCCCGACCTGGCGGGGATCTCTGAAGGGGAAACCGAAGTTTACGTGGTTTCCGGTGCCCATAACGGTAAGATCGTCGAACACGTGCTTTATGAACTTAAAAAGCGTAACATAAAGGTCACAAAGGCTTATCTTACAAACGCAAAGATCTGGCTTATCAAAGGCTTTTATGCGGGAACCCGTTTCCCGGACCCTTTTATGAAGTAGAGGTAGAGAATTGCTTCTTTATATCGGACTCACGGTCATGGTAACCGCCATGGCTTTGATGATCAAAGAAAACTGCATAAAGGGCACAAAGCAGGCAGCACTCAACAGGCTGACGGCCGGATTCATTTTTATCGCGCTTTTCATGGTTTCGGCCATGAGACTTGCCATCGGAAACGATTACTGGGTCTACAAGTTAAACTTTGACGAGATTGCCGAAGGAAACGTGGGCATTCTTGCTTATGAGTTCGGCTTTAACGGGATTGTGGCGCTGATGCAGTTTATTTTCGGCAAGAACTGCTATCTCTTGATATTTGCACTGTTTGCCTTTATAACGGTCTTTTTCTTTGTGAAGGCCATCGGAAAGCAGAGCGAATGGTTTGCTTTCAGTCTGTTTTTGCTTTTGGCAAACGGCTTTTACTTTTCAAGTTTAAACTCGGTCAGATATTACGTGGCCTTTGCCATTGCGCTTTATTCCATGCGCTATGTCATCGAAAAGCAGCATTTAAAGTTTATTCTTACGATAATTGCCGCGTCGCTCATTCACAAAACGGTGCTTATCGTAATTCCGATATATTATCTTTGCAGAATACGGTGGAGGAAAGAGTTCCTGGCCCTCCTTTCCGCTTTTGCTTTGTCATTGGTTCTGTTTAAAAACTTTTACAGAAAGATAATCTTTCTGTTTTACCCCTTCTACCGGGGTTCAGCCTTTGACAATAACAGAGTGTCCTACGTGAATATCGCCAAGGCGGCCGCGATCATCGTTTTATGCATCATCTTTTACAAACAGTGCATAAAGGATGATATAAAGAATACGTTTTATTTTAATTTGAACGTGCTGGCGCTTATTGTTTACGCCTGCTGTTCCTTTGTTCCGGAATATACGCGTCTTGGATATTACATGTCCGCAAGCCACATTTTCCTTGTTCCTTCGGTTTTAAAGCGGATTCCGGGTAAAAGAAAGCGCATATTTTTCAGTGCTGTCACGGTTCTTTGCTACGCTGCCTATTTTGCTTTGTTTTTGCGCAGCTGCTATGACAACAATATCAGGCTTTTGCCTTATTACAGTTGGCTTTTCATGACTTAGCCACCGGAGAGATTATGGAATTGGGTTTGAGTTTTTCAATCATAATAGTTTGCTTTAATCCGGGCGAGGGGCTTAAAAAGGCCGTCGATTCGGTACTTTCGCAGACTTATGACAGATATGAGATCATAATTAAAGACGGGGGCTCCACGGACGGAAGCGTTGATGCGTACGTTAATTCGGAGGACCCCAGAATAAAGGTTGTTTCCTGCAAGGATTCGGGCATTTACGATGCCATGAATCAGGCGGTAAAATACGCTTCCGGAGATTACGTTGTGTTTATAAATGCGGGAGATGCCCTGTACGATAAAAACGTGCTTTCACGAGTGGCTGCCGCAAATCTTCCGAAGGAAGCTACCATTGCTTACGGAGACACGTATTTTGCAAGTTATGATGCGGTTTCCAAGTCACCTGCCTACATCACGCCTTCCGTATGCTACAGAAATATCCCCTGCCATCAGGCAATTTTCTATTCACGGGACACGATAGCAAGCAGGGGCTTTGATTCGAAATACAGAATCCGGGCGGACTACGAGCACTTTCTTTATTCGTATTTCAATGCGAGGGTGAGGTTCATAAACTTAGGTTTTACGGTCTGCTTTTACGAGGGCGGCGGGTTCTCCGAAAAGAAAGCAAACCGTGCGTTGGACAAATCCGAGTACGAAGAAATAGTCGGCAGATATTTTACGCTGGGCGAAAGATTTAAGTACAGGAGCGAATTGATTCTGTCAATGCACAAATTACGCGGTGTGCTGGCAAGAAACAAGAAGACCGCAAAAGCATACCAGAAGGTTAAATCTGCCATTATCCGTCTTAAGAAAAAAGGCCGCAAAGAGGACTGAACGTGAGAATTTTATGGCTTTGCAACATAATGCTTCCGAAAATTGCAGAAAGACTCAATCTTAAGGCTTCGGACAAAGAAGGCTGGCTGGTGGGAGCAAGCGAAGCGGCCGCAAAGGGCGGTGCTTTCGAACTCGGTATCTGCTTTCCGGTTCCTTCCGAGCTTGACGGCTTCAGATTTGAAGAAGAAAACATAAAATATTTCGGTTTTTATGAAAATACCTTAAGACCCGAGGTTTATGATGATAACTTGGAAAACAGGCTCCGCGGGATAGTTTCGGAATTTGCGCCCGATATAGTGCACATATTCGGAACGGAATACCCACACACCCTTGCCATGGCAAGGGTCATGAAAGAAACACCCGATCGCGTACTGGTGGGGATCCAGGGAGTCATGGAAATATATAAAGACCATTTCTTTGACGGAGTTCCGGGCAGGGTGATTAACCGTGTGACCTTCAGGGATTTTTTAAAGAAGGATTCCTTAAAGGAGCAACGTGAAAAATTTGCAAAAAGAGCCGAAAACGAGGTTATGGCCCTTAAACTTGTGGGAAACGTAACGGGAAGGACCCCCTTTGACAGGGCCTTTACGGAAAAAGTAAATCCCGATGCAAAGTATTTCTTTATGAACGAAACTCTGAGGAAAAACTTTTACGGAAAGAGTGCGGGGAAAGACGTTGAGCCTTTTTCGATATTTTTAAGTCAGGGCAATTACCCCATCAAAGGCGCACATTTTATGATAAAGGCGCTGGCGGAGCTTAAAAAAGATTTCCCCGATGCGAAGGTTTACATTGCGGGCGACAATGTTACCCGACATAAGAGCTTAAAGGACAGGATCAGACTTTCTTCCTACGGGAAGTATCTGCTTGAACTTATAAAGAAAAACGATCTTTGGGACAGCATAGTCTTTACGGGCAGCTTATCCGCAGAGAAATATGCCGAAAGGCTCATGAGATCCTCGGTTTTTGTATGTCCTTCCACCATTGAAAATTCACCCAACTCTCTCGGAGAGGCCATGCTTCTTTCAGTGCCCTGTGTGGCTGCAAGGGTTGGCGGAATACCGGGAATCTTCGATGACGGAAAAGATGGGATCTTATATACACCCGGGGATGTGGCGGCCCTTTGTGACGGAATCGCAAAAATCTGGACCGATGCGGAAGCGCGCGGATCCTTTGTGAAGTCCGCAAAGGAACATGCCGAAAGAACCCACGATCCCGAAGCAAACTTTTTGAGACTTACGGAAATTTACAAGGAGATATTTGATGCAAATAGCATTTGTATCTAATTACATAAATCATCATCAGGCGCCTCTTTCCGACAGACTTTTTGAACTGACGGGAGGAGAATATACTTTTGTGCAGACGGAGCCCATGGAGGAAGATCGAATCAGACTCGGATGGAATCCCGATTATGCCAATCGTCCTTACGTAAAGCTCTATTATGAGCAGCCCGAGGCCTGTGACGATATAATCATGAAGAGCGACTGCGTGATCTTCGGCGGGTGCGAAAACACGGATATCATCATGCCGAGGCTCTTAGCGGGAAAGCTTACTCTTGTTTATTCCGAAAGGATCTACAAGGAGGGTCGCTGGAAGTTTGTATCTCCCAGAGGCCTTAAGAAAAAATATCACGATCATACAAGATTTAACGATTCGCCTGTGTACCTGCTTTGTGCGGGAGCCCATGTAAAGGGCGATTTTAAGCTCATCCGCGCTTACAGGAACAAGATGATGAAGTTCGGTTATTTTCCCAAGGTCGAGACCTATAAGGATCTCCATGAACTTCGGGCAAAAGAGACCACCGAGATCCTCTGGGCCGGAAGATTCATAGACTGGAAGCATCCGGAAATGATGCTCACTCTGGCGGAAAATCTCATTAAAGCCGGCAAGCGTTTCCACATTTCCATGATCGGAAACGGGGAACTCGAAAATAAAATCCATGCGACAGCAATCAAAAAAGGCCTTTCCCATGTGATAAGCTTCGAAGGAAGCAAGTCTCCGGAGGAAGTCAGAGAGGCCATGCGACGTGCAGATATCTTTATTTCCACTTCTGACCGCCTGGAAGGCTGGGGAGCTGTCGTTAACGAAGCGATGAATTCGGGTTGCGTAACCCTTGCGTCAAAGGCCATCGGAAGCGCTCCCTATCTCATAAAGAACGGTGTAAACGGTTTTACCTACAGAGCCTGCAGTAATCGTGAGCTTCTGGAAAAGACGCTTCTTTCCTTTGACAGGGAACTGGCAAGAAAGCTTGGTAACGCCGCATACAACACCATTACCCGTGTGTGGAACGGAAATGTGGCCGCAGAAAGAATATTCAGATTTGTAATGGACAAAGAACACAAAATGCCCGATTACGAGGACGGGCCCTTAAGCGAGGCATAGGATAAATGCTTGTATCGGTTATCGTCCCGGTTTACAATGCCGGGGTGTATCTTGAAAAGTGCATAAACTCAATATTGGGCCAGACCCTTCGGGATTTCGAACTGATCCTTTGTGATGACGGATCCACGGACGGAAGCGGTGCGATCTGCGATGAATATGCGGCGCGCGATCCAAGGATCCAAGTGATCCACCAAAAGAACGGCGGTTCTTCGGCTGCAAGAAATGCGGGGATCAGGAAAGCTTCGGGTGAGTTTTTTTCCTTTATCGACAGTGACGATTACGTGGAGCCCGATTTCCTCGAAACACTTTTAAAACCCGTTATCAGAGAGCGGGAGAGCGGAAATAACGAGCCTTTGATCGTGCAGGTGGGAAGAAACGAGATCGATTCTTCGGGAGAGCGGCTTCCGGACATTTGCGTACCGCCCGAGACCGAGACCTTCATTTCTTCGGAGGAATTCATGAAATCCCTGCTCCTGCATGTGGGCGACTGTTCTATGTGTACGAAACTCACCGACAGGCGGCTGTTTAACGGCAGAGAATTTCCCGAGGGAAAGCTTAACGAGGATTTTAAGGTTCTTATCTACATGCTGCTTGACTGCAAGGGAGTCATTTCGCTTCCCTGCTACAAATACAACGTTTTTTACAAGCCCGAGAGCAATACCAGAAAGAAAAACAAAAACGATTTTTCCAGAGTTTTTCTTGATAATGTAAACAATGCGGACGAAGCGGACCAGCTGGTCAAATGCATTTACCCGTCCCTTAAGAAGATATCCGTGAGATTCGGGCTGTTTCAGCGGCTCACATATCTTTTGCACATTCCCATCGATTTCATGCGCAAGGATTATGAAGGCTACGCTGACATCGTAAGATACGTCAGAAGGAACTGGCTTAAGGGCATGCTTTCTCCCTATTTATCCGGGAAGAGCAAAAGATATCTTACTTTGTTTGCCGTCGCTCCAAAGAGCGTTCGAAAGGTACATGCGAAGATAAAAAAACTGTAACGGACAATTTATTATTCCGAAAGGCATTTTAGAAGCAAAAGAAATGAAGAAACACATAAGCAAATTAAAAGTCGTAAGCGGCATTTTTCTTTTGGTAATTATCACCATGGCTCTGCTTTTGTTCAGAAATTATAAAAACGAGCAGATCAAACTGAAAGAAGCGGAAGAAAAACTGAAGGAACAGATTAGTCAGGACAGAGTAGAAGATGTTCTAAAAAGAAAGATACTTTCATTCCTTGACGAGCGGAAGAAAGAAGCCGAATACGACGAGAAAACCTATGATTACTGGCTCAGGGAGCTTTCTCTCGGTGAATATAACGGTATCCAGATAAACATGTGGGATCCGGATTCCCGGTGCGAAGAGTGGTATTCCCAATTTTTTGCAAAAACGATCAAAAGCATCGGATATAACGTGAATAAACCCGAAAAGATCACGGGTTTTCTGAGAGCTGCCATGGGTTCGGGAAACAAGGTCGAGAAGGTGGTAATTTATATTGAGCCTTACCTTCTTTACAAGAATTATGAGAAACGGTTTGTTTTCGATGATTCCGATAAACTTACGTTTCCACAGGAATTAAGAGCTTTTCTTCTTTCCGTGATAGCCGAATATCCGGATGTGGAATTCAGGGTAAATCTTCCGGTAATAGAAGCGGATGAATGGATCTCTTACGACGCAAAGACCAGAGAAGCCAAGTTAGACATCTGGAGAGAATGCATACAGTACTGCAGCTGGTATCAGAATGTGACGATCCACTCCATGGGTACCGAAAAATGGCTTGCCATCAACCCCGACAGTTTTGAAGACGGCAGGATGAAGCCCGATGTGAGCCAGACGGTTTTTGCTTATGAAAACACACCGTCATATGTTATTGATGATGAGAGCGTGGCAGCAGTATTTGAGGATTTTTCCGCCATGCTCGGAAGATATGCGGGATTTGGCTTCGATTCGAGGAAATTCGATGACTACAGGATAGCGTTCTTCGGAGACAGTGTGATCCGAAAGACCGATGTGGACAGTATTTCCATACCGGGATTTTTACACTCTCTTTCCGGCGCCGACTGTTATAATCTTGCAATAAACGGATCTGCAGCATCGATTGAAAGCGCCGGTTCCTTTGTAAATGTGACAAACGCACTGAAGAACGGAAAATCGGTCGAAGGTGCGGATGACTTAAACAGGACAGCCACCGAAAAATTCCTTTCCGAGAAACAGAGCGGAAAGAAAACGGTATTCATAACGGAATATGGCTTTAACGATTATGTTTCGGGTTCGTCCGCAACGGACTTTGCGGATGGATTGAAGAAAGGCATCGAAAACCTCAAAGAGGCGTATCCGGATGCAGTTTTTGTGGTTTTATCCCCTATTTATACGGATTACGGAAATGCAGGCAAGGATGCGTATGTGAAGGGCGGAAGTACATTAAAAGATTATATTAAAGCAGAAGAAAAGCTTGCTTCGGATACGGAAAACGTATATTTCGTAAATCTTTTTGACAACGGGCCCATAAAGGCGGACAATACCGCAGCATATCTTTTGGACGGAGTACATCCCACTTATTCCGGGAATCTGGCCATTGCCGAAGAACTCGTGAGCAGACTTTCGGAAATACTCGTGAAGCGCTGAATAACGATAAAGGATCACGGAGAAGAATGCATATAGTTATATTATCAGGCGGTTCGGGAAAGAGACTTTGGCCTCTGTCCAACGAAGTCCGCTCGAAACAATTCATAAAGGCCTTTAAGAACCACAGGGGCGAATATGAGTCCATGGTCGAAAGGGTATACAGAGGCATTAAAACGGCTGCCCCCGATGCGCACATCACGGTGACGACCCTTGAGGGACAGACCTCTCAGCTTTTAAACCAGCTGGGAGAGGGCGTAGACATTTGCACGGAGCCTGTGAGAAGGGACACTTTCCCCGCCGTTTCACTTGCATGTCTTTACCTTAAGGACAGGCTCGGCGTTTCGAGGGATGAGGCGGTAGTCGTATGTCCAGTGGATCCTTACGTTGACGATGACTATTTTACCTGCCTTAAAGAGATCGGAGAAAAAGCTCTTTCTTCTTCTCGGAATCTTATCTTAATGGGTATCAGGCCTACTTACCCCAGCGAAAAGTACGGGTATATCTTAACCGATAAAAACACCGGCGCGGTTTCCTTTAAGGAAAAGCCGGATCTGCCTTCCGCAGAGAGACTTCTTAAAGAAGGGGCGCTCTGGAACGGAGGGATCTTCGGATTTAAGCTCGGATATCTTTTGGATATTGTGAAGGAAAGAACCGGGATATCTTCTTACGAAGAGTTAAGGGCCGCTTATTCGCACCTTGAGTCCGTCAGCATCGATTATGCTGTTGTGGAAAAGGAAAAAAGCATCGGAGTCGTTATCTACGAAGGTGAGTGGAAGGACCTCGGAACCTGGAACATGTTTACGGAGGCCATGTCCGGAAACTGCATGGGTAAGGTAAAAACCGACGATACCTGTGAAAATACCCACATAATAAACGAACTTGACATTCCCCTTCTGGCAATGGGTCTTAAAAATACGGTCGTTGCGGTGGGGGCGGACGGAATACTGGTTGCGGACAAGGGGCGCTCAAGCCACATGAAGCCCTATGTGGAAGAACTTTCCGAGCCTGTAAGATATGCGGAAAAGTCCTGGGGAAGTTACCGGGTGCTTGATGCCACCGAAAACAGCCTGACGGTGAAGGTTACGCTGCTTCCGGGTCATTCCATGAACTATCACAGTCACACCCGGCGTGATGAAATATGGAACGTGATCGAAGGAGAGGGCACAGCAGTCGTAGACGATAAAGAAATACCCATTAAGGCCGGAGATTCGATTAATCTTCCGAAGGGCACAAAACATACGGTCAAGGCCGTGACCACTCTTCAGATAATGGAAATACAGACAGGAAAAGACATAGACGCAGAGGATAAGATCAAATACTGATCCTTTGCATGAAAAGAGGCGTTATACAGATGGAAAAGCTTGCAATATTCGGCGGGAAGCCCGTCAGGACCGAAAAGATAAGCTACGGAAGACAGTGGATCGATGAAAGCGACATCGCTGCGGTGGCGGATTGCCTGAGAGGCCCTTACCTTACAGGTGGCCCCACCATCAATAAACTTGAGGATAAGCTTTGCGAGATCACTACGGCGAAGCATACGGTTGCAGTGAGCAACGGAACTGCCGCTCTTCACATTGCCTGCATGGCACTGGGAATAAAAGAAGGGGATGAGGTCATTGTGTCGGCCATAACTTTTGCCGCAAGCGCAAACTGTGCCCTTTACTGCGGCGCAACTCCCGTATTTGCAGACATTAAGCCCGATACCTACAATGTCGATCCTGAAGATATCAAACGTAAGATAACGAAAAAGACCAAGGCCGTTGTTGCCGTAGATTATACGGGACAGGCAGTGGAACTTGATGAGATAAAGAAGATCTGCAAAGAGAACGGACTCTTTCTTATTGAGGACGCGGCTCATTCCATCGGAACGAAATATAAGGGAAAGCCCGTAGGATCACTTGCGGATATCACGACTTTTTCTTTCCATCCCGTTAAGACCGTTACCGCCGGAGAAGGCGGAGCGTGCCTTACAAACGATGAGGGACTGTATAAAAAGCTGAGACTGCTCCGTGCCCACGGAATCACCAGAGACATCGATGAAATGGTGAATAAGAGCGACGCGGGCTGGTACAACGAGCAGGTGATGCTCGGCTACAATTACCGTATGACGGATTTTCAGGCCGCACTTTTATTAAGCCAGCTTGAAAAACTTGAAAAGTTTTCCGAGAGAAGAAAGGAGATCGCCGAAAAATACGACCGGGCCTTCGGTGATATGCCCGAGCTTATCCTTCAAAAAACCATAAAGGAATCGGACACCACCAGACATCTTTACGTATTAAGGCTGAATCCCGATAAACTGTCCTGCGACAGGCGCGAGTTTTTTGATGCGCTCGTTGCAGAGGGTATCGTGCCCCAGGTACATTATCTGCCGGTTTACAGGCACTCCTACTACGAGAAACTCGGATACAAAAAAGGTCTCTGCCCCGAGGCTGAAGACCTTTATGAGCACATTTTGAGCATTCCTTTTTATCCCCTTCTTTCGGAAGAGGAGATAAACGATACCATAACCGCAGTAAAGAAGGTTGTGGCCTGCTATCGGAGGTAATTTTGCAAAGAGAATTCAAAGCTCTTTCAAGCGAATACAGAATCGACGGATCCAAGGTTTATTTGAGGCCCATAAAGGAAAGCGATACCGATTTTATACTTTCCGTGAGAAATTCCGATTATGTCATGAAGAATTTCTTTTACAGAAAGCCCATAAGCGTAAGCGAGCATGAAAGCTGGCTTAAAAGCAAGGTCGGAGAGGGTCTTGTGTTTCAGTTCGCGGTTTGCCTAAAAGAAACCGGTGAACCTGTGGGAAGCGTGTACATGCAGAGATATGACGAGGCTGAGGATTCCATGGAGACGGGCCTTTTCTTTGACAAAGAAAAGGGATCCGGTAAGGGGCTTGCTACAGAAGCCTATGCTTTGATGATCGAGGAATTTGCCTTCGGTTTTCTCAAACTTTCAAAGGTCACTTCAAGGGTTATGAAAAGTAACACCGCAAGCCTGAGAGTCCATGAAAAGTGCGGCTTTAAAGAAGTGAGTGAAAGTATCGAAACCACCACGCCCGACGGAGAAAAGGTGCGGACCGTGTTCCTTGAAAGATACGCCGACGGCGAAAATTGAGAAATCATACCAAATGGTATATACTTTACAGTGAATAAATTTAACGGAGCAAAAAACATGCTTATCTCTTATGTTATCCCCTGCTATCGCTCGGAACTGACCCTTGTGGGTGTTGTGGGGGAGATTAATGACACAATGGCAAAGATGGACGGGTACGATCACGAGATCATACTCGTAAACGATTCTTCCCCCGACGGGACCTGGCAGGTGATCAAGGATCTTGTCAGAGAGAATTCAAATGTAACCGGAATTGATTTTGCCAAGAACTTCGGCCAGCACAGCGGACTTCTTGCAGGGATCAGAGAGGCAAAGGGCGATTATATAATCTGCCTTGATGACGACGGACAGACCCCCGCGAATGAGGCAGGCCTTCTGATAGAAGCCCTTGATAAGGGGGCAGACGCGGTTTATGCAAGATACGATCACAAGAAGCATTCTCTTTTCAGGAACTTCGGAACCTTCATGAACGAAAAGATGGCGGAGCACATGCTCGGAAAGCCCAGGGATCTCTTCGTTTCCAGCTATTTCGGAGTAAAGCGTTTTGTTGCGGATGAGATGGTAAAGTACGAAAACGCATATCCTTACGTGATCGGACTGGTGCTTCGTTCTACGCGGAAAATAGTAAATGTTAAGGTAAATCACAGAAACCGTGAAGTCGGGACCTCCGGATACACCTTTTCAAAGCTTATCAATCTTTGGATAAACGGCTTTACCGCCTTTTCCGTAAAGCCCCTGCGAATTGCGACGGGCTTTGGCGGACTGTTTGCATTTCTTGGATTTGCCTACGGTATTTATACGATAATCAAGCGCTTTGTGGTGCCCGATGTTCCCCTCGGATTTTCGGCACTTATGAGCGCAATAGTATTTATCGGCGGAATGCTCATGCTGATGCTGGGACTTACCGGCGAATATATCGGGCGTATGTATGTGAGCATGAACAATTCACCCCAGTATGTCATAAGGGAAAAGATAACCGGTGAAAAAGATAAACAGTAGTAGATCGGTGGCGGGAATTGTCGCTTCGCTCATTTTGGCGGCGGTCGCCATTGCGATGCTTTTTGCAGTAAACAGCAAGACTTCCCAATACGATATCGTGGTTTTCGGGGACAGCAGAATGGTTGGGCATGAACTTACCGAAACGATTCCCGAAATAATAGAAAAAGAAACGGGCCGCAGGACAGTTAACGCGGCTTTCGGCGGATCGACACTGGCGGATTATACCGATGGAAACAGGGGGGAAAGAGACTCTCTTTTTTCCATGTCAGCTCTGTCAAAGTGTGCGGAAGCGGGGAGTTTCAGGCAGCTGATAGCCGCGGCAAAGTCCGACGGAGTATATTACAGAGTTCTTTTTCCGGAAATACTGGATACTGCCGTGAAATTGTCGCATACAGACATAAAGTCCGCACAGATCATCATCATAGGCCAGGGAGTCAATGACTGTATGGCTTCGGTGCCGGTTGACAATCCGGGGAACCCGTTTGATACAAAGACCTACGGAGGTGCATTGAGACAATCCGTCGAAAGACTGAAAAAAGTATCTCCGAAGGCGAAAATAGTTCTGGTGACTCCCGCTTATTTTGATTATCTTTCGGAAAGCGGCGGGGATTTATCGGCGGATTCATTACCGTTGAATGAATATGCCGATAAATGCATTGAAATAGCATCCGACTATGATCTGGAAGTTGCGGACTGCTATTACGGAAGCGGAATCGATAGCGATAACTGTACGGATTATCTTAAAGACGGACTTCACTATAACGATAAAGGCGCCGGTGTCGTGGCGGAATTGATTCTGGCCGCGATAAAACGCGCAGAGGATAAGAATGATTAATCCCGAGAATTTTTTTGAAAAAATAAAGAGCGGCATGGGCAGGAACGGACTTTTCGCCTTTCTGTCCGCGATTATGTGCGGTCTTTTTTCGCACATGGTCATTCTTACCTCGGACATTCCCAATCATGACGGTCTGGACAGCCTTTATTTCGATCAGAACATGACCACCTCGGGCCGCTGGTTTTTGGGAACGGCCTGCGGTATTTCGTCCTTCTATTCACTTCCCTGGCTTACGGGAATCCTTGCCATAGTTTATATCGCCGTAGCCGCGGTTTTCGTTGTTAAACTTTTGAAAGTCGAACATCCGGTGTTTTCGGCTCTTATCGGAGCCATGATGGTTTCTTTCCCGTCAATCGCTTCCAATTTTGCCTATGTTTTCACCTTTGACGGCTATATGCTGGCGCTTTTGTTCGCAGTGCTTTCCGTTTATATGGTGGAAAAGGGAAAATTCGGATTTATTGCCGGGGGGATTTTTTTAGCCCTCAGCCTCGGGACCTATCAGGCTTACTTAAGCGTTGCCATGATCCTTTGCGTATTCAAGGTTTTGGAGGTGCTATTCTCGGAATCCGCATCAAAGAAAAAACTCCGCGGCGTGCTCGATTATCTTTTCATGGGAATCATCGGAGCGGGTCTTTATTACGTGATCTTAAGGATCGCTCTGCTTATTCAGCATAAAGAACTCGACACCTACCAGGGAATAGACGGAGGCTTTTTAAAGGGCGGGTTATTCGGAACCGTAAAGACCATGTATTCCGATTTTTTTGCTTTTTCCTTAAAGAGCCGGATCATAATGTCAAATGCGATCTCCGCCGCGGCTGTTGTTTTGCTGTTACTTGTTTTTGCGGTACTGTTCGCACGATATGTGATCGAAAAGAAATTATACAGACGTTGCATTACATATGTTTCGGTGCTCGGGGCGGTTGTCCTGATCCCGCTTTGTGCCAATGTGATCTTTGTGGTTTCACCCGATGTGACCTACCACCTGCTTATGAGATATCAGTGGGTGATTTTACTCATAGGAGCCGTTGCTTTTTGCGAAAGGCAGTTTTTTTCGAAGGATCCGGAGAACCGGCTCAAAACATGCGCAAACTGGGGTCTGCTTCTTGCAACTTTGGTTCTTGTATTCACCTTTGTCGTAAAGGATAACATCGCTTATTCGAATCTTACGAAAAAGTATGAAAAGACCTACGCATACACCGTAAGGCTTTGCGACAGAATCGAGCAGACCGAAGGTTATACCGCGGGAATGCCCATAAGATTTATCGGCGTCATCGGGGATGAGGCCTTCCCGGAAACCGACTATACAAAGAAAGACACCTCCGGAATGATAGGGATCGGCGGCGATTATCTGATATACCGCCCCGAAAATTATGAGAAGTTCATAAAGAACTATCTCGGTATCACGCTTAATATACAACCTTCCGGCGCCGACGATTTTTATTATGAGGACTGGTATGTTTCCATGCATCCCTTCCCGGCGGCCGACAGTATCGTGATCAGAGACGGAGTTATGTACATAAAAACAGAGAATCATGAAAGGAACTGACGTGGCACTTATATCATTGATAATTCCTTCCTACAATGAGGAGGATAACATTCAGAATACCGCCACCGTTTTGACGGCGACCATGCTGGCGACGGACTGCGATTACGAGCTTGTTTTCGTAGACGACGGCTCGGGGGACGCAACCTTTGAACGGATCAAAGAAGAATCTGTGAAGAATCCCCGCATAAAGGGAGTATCCTTCAGCAGAAACTTCGGCAAGGAAGCGGCCATGT